>CAYTGS010000011.1:0-23310 GCA_964437435.1 uncultured Roseburia sp. | reverse complement strand
TTCCTAGACCGTTTAAAAGCTGTGCCGCATTAGACTCAGCCTCCCAACCATCCATTTCCGCAAATTCGCCTTCAAGCTCGCTGGCACGTATTCCATCCTCGTCGCTAAAATCTTCCTTAGCGTAGATTGCCTCCTTTTCCTTCATTATCTCATAAAGGCGGGCATTACCCATTATTACCACATCCAAAACAGGATACTCATCATATTTAAAGTGGTCCTGTTCGAGAACTGACATTCTCTGCCCCGGTGTGACTGAAATATCGCCCTTTGTAGTCTCAAGCTTTCCTGACAAAATCTTTAAAAATGTAGACTTGCCGGCACCGTTGGCACCGATTAAGCCATAACAGTTTCCCTCTGTAAACTTAATGTTTACATCCTCGAATAACGCTTTTTTTCCAACTCTATACGTTACGTTGTTTGCACTTATCATTTCTAATCCTCATATTTCCTATATTTTTATTTCTTAAATATCTTTCCTAAAATTCCCTTTTTATCTTCTTTTCCTATATTATGCTCTGTATCTGAAGCCATATGGCTCTCATTGTTATCCTGCACATATTCAGGATTAATCTTAATTGAGAGCAACGTATCATATGCCTCCAATACACTGTAACCATTTGTATCGGCAAGCTCCTTTGCTGTATTTCCCTCTATATTGAGCATACCCACTGTCGGATAATCCCCAGCCCTCATTGTTGATATAAACTCAGCAAAAACACTGCTGTCTGATTTAAGCCGTCTATAATAATACCTTGCATCCGCATATGACATATCAAGCCCCTGCGTCATGTAAATCATGATTTCCTCCCTCAACGCCTCTGACTTTTTCCACTGAAGGGCAACATCTTTCATAAGACGTGTATCGACAAAGCACATAAGACTCGGACCGTCAGTAAGCACAGCAACATTTCCCATTTCACAAAGCTTCTCCATAAATTCCGGATTATCAATGCTCACAGGTGCAAGCCTGCCCTCACCCTTTCTTCCCGCCTCATATCGGTTAGTCATAATCAGGTATATAATATTATTCTTTTTAACAAATTCGCCTTTTTCGTCCCTCAATGTATAAATATACGGCTTCTCACACAATGCCTCCGTGAGCGGTACCGTAAAGAGATTCATAAGGCGGTTGTATTTAACCTTATTTTCCTCATCATTTTCTTTTCTAGCTTTTTCAAACCGGTCGGCAGCCTCCCTTACCATAACAGTCATTTCAGCAATGCTGCACCCTGCCGTATATGACAGTCCACCGTCCAAATCATTGTCAATATGTGATATTATATCGGTCTTTCTCTCATCACTGATATCATAATCATTTATCTGGTCACTGAACCTTACCAATGGCATACGGTACTGTTTTTGCTCATTTTCAACACGCATTACCTTTGCCAGCTCGTCATCATCCAAAAATTCCTCTATATCCCTGTCATATCCTGCATTCTTCTTGAAAAAGTCCATTTTACAGCCTATTGCATTCAGTGTATCTGTGTCAAGATTTATAATCGTCACGCCAAGCTTTGCTGCAACATAGACTACCTCCTCAAGGTTTGTTACCTCCCCAATCGGGAATGTGCTATCAAGGACAGGAAGCAAATTGGGATTTTGAAGCACATAGCCGGCTGCGTCCTCGTATTTTTCAAAAATATACATAACTATATTTTTGTCATCAGGTCTGACCAATAGCGGATTTCCCACTTTAAGCCTGTAGTCACTATGCCCAGGTGCCAACAATATGTACACCTTGTCAAGCCTTGTATAGGCTTTAATCCTTTCCTCAACCATTTTTTCGTTATATACCGGAATATTGAGATGTCCATTAAGGTCAATATCTGACGGATTATATTCAATCCAATAATTTCTATGAGGCTCTATTATAACCCTAAGCTTTCCCTTTACAATCTGTGACAAAAACGAGAGCTTATATTTGCTGATAGGCTTTTTATCAGGATTGAACCTCATAGCACTGTCAGGTGTCAAAAATACCTTAAGTGATTCATAATCGTAATCATCAGCCGTAACAGGCTGTCCGTCATTCTTCCGCTTCATGGTAAGAAGCTCAAATACCTGTTTTTCACCCTCCTTAGGCTTAATACGTGGATTTGGCAACTGACCGATAATATATACATATTTCATCCAAAGGCGGGCAATCGCATCATTTCTATCGCACCTGTCAATCGAGGTTGTATAAAGATAATGATAGCTGTCTGCCACATCCTTTAATCCCATTAAGTCTTTTGACGAAATATACTTTTCCTCACCCGGAATACCCTTTGACTCATCATCATTTATACTTATGTGAAGCACAAGTCCACCTATATTTTCATCAAATATCTGGTTTATTACCTCACCAAGCTTATCCTCGTGATATGCGTATCTGTGGATGCCATATTTAAGCGCTTTTGAAACATATGCATCATAATATTTTTTGTCAAAGAACACATGTATTGCATTGTCAAAAACTTCTTCCTCGTCCCTTTGCATTACCATGATATCCTTATCAAATCCTTCAAATAACCTTAACTGCCATACTGAAATGTTCGTTTTTCTTTCCACTTTACTTACCTTTTCCTATCATTATATTTAGCTTTCTACGATAAGGTACCTTCCGTCGCCTACTTCAAATACCTCTGGGGCATCAACAATCTCATCCTTATTCTGACCCTCAAGGTCAACACCTTCCTCGTCAAAATATTCCCATACTTCATCTATTGAGTCAACAACAACCGCCATACATTCTTCCAAGAATGCCTCAGCCTCATCAATATTAGTTGCAACTTCTTCAGGCAAGAGTTTTAGCTGGTTTTTCAAAAAACAGTTAAGCACCGCTTCATCATACTCATGCATATAGTATATCTCCTTTTCAAACATAAAAATATCTTATAGTTTTCTTATCCATTTATTCTTTGTATTCAGGTTTAAATGTTCTTGCACTCTGCTTTTCCTTCTCTAAGCTTTTTGCCTGTCTTACATATTCCTTGCAAAATTCATCCTGGGCATTTCTAGGTTCTTCACCGTCAGCATCAATTTTTTCGTAGCTTCCGTCAGGCTGCAAAAGCTGTGCCTTTTCGTTGTCTGCAAGCTGTACCTCAAGGACATGGTAAACCTTTTCCTTTAACTCACTATTTAAAACAGGAAACATTATCTCAACCCTGCGTTCAAGATTTCTAGGCATCCAATCGGCGCTCGCCATGTAAATTTCGGAATTGCCTGAATTTTCAAAATAAAAAATTCTGGCATGTTCAAGGAAGTTACCTACAATCGAGCGAACCTCAATATTATTTTTTGTCCCCTCAACTCCCGTCATAAGACAGCATATACCCCTTACAATAAGTTGGATTTTTACGCCCTGGGCTGCCGCCTCGTAAAGCGCCTTTATAATGTCAGCGTCACAGAGTGAATTCATCTTTGCCACAATCCTTGCCGGACGCTTATTCATAGCATTTTCCTTCTCACGGTCAATTAAATATAGGAACTTATCCTTAAGCCAAAGTGGCGCAAGGGCAAGGTGATTCCAAGCCAAAGGCTCCGAATACCCCGAAAGCATATTAAATACAGCCGTTGCATCCTCCCCTATCGCCTCGTTACAGGTGAGTATTCCAAGGTCAGTGTATAATTTTGCTGTTGCATCATTGTAATTACCTGTTCCAAGGTGAACATAACGCCTTATGCCCTCCTCCTCACGTCTTACCACAAGCGTAATCTTACAATGTGTCTTAAGTCCCACAAGACCGTATATAACATGACATCCCGCCTGTTCAAGCTTCTTAGCCCAAACAATATTGTTCTCCTCATCAAATCTTGCCTTAAGCTCAACAAGCACCGATACCTGCTTTCCGTTTTCCGCTGCCTGCGCAAGCGCCGCAATAATCGGTGAATTGCCGCTTACCCTGTAGAGAGTCTGCTTTATGGCGAGCACCTGCGGATCCCTTGCCGCCTGCTTTATAAAGTCCACAACAGGCTCAAAGGTCTGGTATGGATGATGAAGAAGTATATCCTTCATCCTTATTTTCTCAAAAATATCATCCCCATGCTCATACTCTGCTATCGGCTGTGGCGTGTACGGCTTATTCTTAAGGTGGTCAAAGCCCTCTAAGCCATACATTTTCATTAGAAAGGTCAAATCAAGCGGACCTGGAATATTATAAATATCCTTCTCGTCTATCATAAGCTCCTTCTTTATAATTTCAAGGAGTTTTTCATCTATTCCCTTTTCAACCTCAAGACGTATCGCCTGCCCCCACTGCCTCTTTTTTAGCTGTTTTTCGATTTCCTTTAATAAGTCCTCCGCTTCCTCCTCCTCAAGGGAAAAGTCAGCATTCCTCATTATTCTGAACGGAAATACACACTCAATATTATAATTTAGGAACAGCTTATCCATATTCCTCTCAATAATCTGTTCCAAAAGTATTACACGCTTTATGCCGTCCGTGTGTACCGGAAGCTGTACAATACGTGGAATAACGCTTGGCACCTGAACCGTTGCAAACTCTATGTCCTTTCCCTGAACTGATTTTTTATTAAATAAATGCTTTTTGCTCTTTGCATCCTTTTTTGAAACAAGCGCACCCAGATTAAGTGACTTATTCCTGATAAGCGGGAATGGTCTTGACGAATCAACTGCCATAGGGGTAAGAACAGGATATACGTTATCCTGGAAATACCTGTCTACAAATGCACAGTCATCCTTAGTAAGCTCCTCGTGCTTTTCCACAACCCTAAGTCCGTTTTCCGCCAAAAGCGGCAAAAGCATATTGTTATACGTGTCATACTGGTTAGCCACAAGCCTGTGTGTTGCGGTATTTAACGCTTCAAGCTGTTCAGTGGGAGTCATACCCGCTATGTCAGTCTTTGTATATCCTGCATTTACCATATCCTTAAGAGATGCCACACGAACCATGAAAAATTCATCCAAATTTGATGCAGTGATACCCAAAAACTTAATACGCTCAAAAAGCGGTATATTCCTGTCCTTTGCCTCACCTAACACCCTATTGTTAAAAGCTACCCAGCTAAGTTCCCTGTTGCAATAATATTCGGGCTTAGCATAATCTATTTTACCATCCATACTAAATCCTCCACGTTATTTATATATTGCTTTTCTTCTGTCTGAGAACCGGTTTTATATTAAATACTTCCTCAAAAAATGCAGAGTGTTTATTAAAGAAGCCAAATTCAAGCGTCATATCTGCATTAGTTTCCATAATTAAAAGCATTTCGTCACCCTCGTTTACAACCTTTAACTTATCAATTTTTCCCTTGTGGCTGAAATCGAGGACTTCGGAAAGCCTGATAATCGCCGTGAGCTTCGCAATCTTTAAGTATGCCTCCTTGTCAAGTGTCGTGACACGTCCAAGTATTCCATAATATTCAAAGCTCTCCGTCGAATATTTAACAATATTAGCCAAAATTTCCCTTTCTAAATGGGAAAGACCAATTATTTCCGTTGCCATTATGATGTTATATGAGCTTTCTCCAACGTTTGCAAGGCTTATATACCGCCCACACTCACTTAGGATTGCCGCAAGCTGCAATAAAAGCCTGTCTCGCTTTGACAGTCCGTGTTTTTTCTTCATGCTGTCAAAGATAGTCAGGGCTATCTCCTCACGCTCCCTTGTCCTGTACTCGGTGCTATGGTAACGCCTGTTTATATCCCTTGCACATGCCAAAATATCCTGTTCAAAATTATGGAACTCCATATTTTCAGATGATGCAAGGAGCTTATTTTTTTCCGCATACTCATAAGCCATACCGTCACAGAGGCATACTCCCGGTGCCCAAAGTGTATCACCGCCAAATATTTTAATCATCTGCTTAACCATAAGTGCTGACAGATGAAGAAGCGGAATATTTTCCTCTGCCATGCCTAAGTCATCCGCAATCTCCTTTGACTTTTTCTGATTAAAAGAATCGGCAAACCTTAGAAATGTTTCAGTATCAACCTGGCATTTCCTGTTATGCTTAGAGCCAAGATAATTTCTCTGTACAACAAGCGAAATATAATCATCCACAAGTATTATATTCTGGATATTCCTGTCTTCCAGATACATTTCCCTAAAGCTTTCGAGACTTCCGCATAACATCTCCTCAACCATTGTTTCTAGCTGATATGTTTTATAGGACATACGGGTGAGCTCCTCTTTCATCCTAAGTACACCCGGTCTTATATTTTGGGAGGTCACTAGGCTGTCGTCATCAAAAAGGGATATCTGCACACTTCCACCGCCTATATCAATAAACACAGTACTTTTTTCGATAACGTCCTTAAATTCACTGCCCTTCAAAGCCACAGATTTATAATCAATAAATCTTTGCTCCGAGTTGCTTAGAACATCAATCTTTATTCCCGTCCTTGTCAATATTTGGTCCAAAAGTATCAGCAGATTTTTGGTCTCCCTTATGGCACTTGTTCCATATGCCTTATAATCATCAACCTCATATGATTTCATTATCTGTGTAAATTCATTCAACATTCTGCAAAGCTCATTTATTCTTTCATTGCTAAGCTTTCCAGTAAAATATGAGTCTGTTCCCAACTCTATACTGTGACGCACATGGTCAATTTCCTTAATTCCGTTTTTGGAGGAAATCTCATATATCTTCATGGCGAGCTCATATGAACCTACATCTATTGCAGCAAATGTCCTATATGCCATAGCGCACCTCCTTCCTATGCTATATAATCGCTCGTGCAATTCTAAACATTCAATAGTTTCCAAGTATCTTCATATTTCTTGTTTCTTCCCTAAGTCCCCTGAGTGCATTTTTAACGGCACTGTCGGTTAAATTTCCCTCAAAATCAAGGAAAAACCTGTACTCCCAATTTCTTCCTGCCAAAGGTCTTGACTCAACCTTTGTCATATTAAGCCCATTATACATAAGATGTGAAAGTGCATGGTACAATGCGCCGCTTTCATGGTCTATTTCAAAGCAAAGGCTTATCTTTGAAGCGTTCTTTGCAAATACCTTCTGGTTTGTGACTACTATAAAGCGTGTTGAATTTCCCTTAATGTCATTTACGCCCCTCTCAAGGATTTCAAGCCCATACGCCTTGGCAGCCGCCTCTCCTGCAATTGCGGCATGGGTCATATCCTTCTCATCTGCCACTTTTTTAGCCGCAAATGCGTTGTTCTTCATGCTTATCTGCTGCCACCCCTTCTCAAGAAGATAATGTGCACTCTGCATGAGTGACTGCGGATGTGAATATACTGTAGTTATATCCTCCATTTTAGTTCCGGGAACCGCCATAAGGCAATGCTCAATCTCTATAATCTGTTCACCTACGATATAATTTTCAAATTCAACGAGAAGGTCATATATCTCGCTTACTATTCCTGCTGACGAATTTTCAATCGGAAGAACGGCAAAGTCTGCGCTTCCCTCGTCGATTGCAAGCATTGCGTCCCTAAAGGTATCAACGTTAAAGCTGTCAACCTCGTCTCCAAAATACCTCATCATTGCAGCCTGTGAATAAGCTCCCTCTGCGCCTTGGAATACAACCCTGCACTTTTTGCAGTCAATCTCATCCATTTCCATAAATGAAAGCTTTCCCATACCCTTGTGCTCTGCTATCACCTGGTACTGAAGCTTACGGCTTATTGACATTATCTGCTCAAATAAATCTTTTATGCCTCTTGCGTTAAATTCGCTGTGCGTAAGCTTAGCTACCGTTTCAAGCTTTTGTTTTTCACGTTCCTTGTCAAAAACCCTTTTTCCGCTTTCTATCTTATATTCGGCGACCTGACTGCATACATCCATTCGTTTTTCATACAGCTCAACAATCTGTTTGTCTATATCATCAAGCTCGTCCCTCAGTTGTAATAAATCCATTGCAAATCCTCCCTACATTTTTTTGAGAAATGCCCTTACATTAGCCTCAATATCCCCTTTAAATATGGCTGAGCCTGCAACAATAACGTTAGCCCCTGCTTCAAGGTTCATTTCAAGGTTATCCAGACCTACACCGCCGTCAATCTCAAGCTGTACACCCTTATAATTTTCATTGATAATCTCCCTTATCATCCTTATCTTATCAATACATTCAGGTATATATGACTGACCTCCAAAGCCAGGCTGTACAGTCATTATAAGAACCATGTCAAGCTTATCCATATATGGAAGCAGTTCGCTTACAGGAGTCTGTGGATTAATCGCAAGCCCTGCCTTAGCTCCCAAACTTCTGATTTTCATTAATGTTTCTTCCACACAGTCACAAGCCTCAACATGGATTGTCACCATGTCAGCGCCAATATCTATAAGCTCCTCCACATACCGCTGGGGCTTTTCAACCATCATATGAACATCCATAAAAAGCTTTGATTTAGCCTTGATACACCTAAAAACAGGCATTCCAAAGGATATAGAGGGTACAAACATTCCATCCATAATGTCTATATGGAGCCACTTTGCCCCTGCCCTCTCTACAAGCTCTATGTCCTTTCCAAGCTGGCAAAAATCCGCTGACAATATCGACGGTGATAAATAATTCATTTAATACTTCCTCTTTTCCTTATCTCTTAATTCTTCGTATAGTATAACATAATTGTCATATCTGATTTTGCTGATTTTTCCATCATTCAATGCATTCCTCACGCCGCAAACCGGTTCATGTATATGGGCGCAGGTAAGGAATTTACAGCCGTCCTCATATGGGGCAAACTCCGGATAGAAATTCTTAAGCTCCTCCTTTTCCATATTAAAAACAGAAAGTGAGCTAAATCCCGGGGTATCCATAATATAGGTATTATCTGAAATAGTTATAAGCTCTGAATGTCTCGTCGTATGCTTACCCCTGTCAATCTTATCGCTTATGGCACCTGTCTCCATTTTTATATTGCTTTGGAGGCAGTTTACAATTGAAGATTTTCCAACACCGCTTGGACCTGCAACTGCCGTTGTTTTTCCATTAAGCAATTCCATAAGCTCATCCATTCCCTCATTTTCAATGGCACTCACAAATAAAACACGGTATCCGCTGTTTTCATATATATGTGCAATACGGCTCCTCGCCTCATCATCAGATATATCATTTTTATTAAAACAAATAATACAGTCAAGCCCCTGCTGCCTCATCATTATAAGAAACCTGTCAAGCAGATTATAATTTGGTTCTGGCTTTGTTACTGCAAATATTAAAACTGCCTGGTCAATATTGGCAACTGCCGGACGTATAAGGGAGCTTTTCCTTGGGAGGATTTCCATTATGTTCCCCTCAAAATCTTTGTCGTCAGTCACCTCTATATCCACATCATCACCCACAAGGGGCTTAAGATTTTCTTTTCTGAATATGCCCTTAGCCTTACATTCGTATATTCCATTGCCAGGTACATGAACATAATAAAACCCGGCTATTCCTTTAATTATTTTACCCTGCATAACCGCTCCAATTAATTTTCTGTAAACTGGACGTTTTGCTGCGTCTGAGCCAATTCAGGCGTTACCTGTGTCGTCTGATTGCCATCCGCATCAGTTACAAGCGTCTCCGCATTTCTGAAATATGAAATAGTCACTATTCCATATGCCGACGGGCTTGTAAAGCCGTTTAAATTAATTGAGACTGGGAATGATGTCACGTTTTGGGAATACCAAAGCTGGGTTGAACCGTCGGCAGTTGTAAGTATAACCTCCGCATTTCCACCAGTGTAATCAGAAGGTGCCTCAATCATAGCATTACAGTTGTATGTTATTGCCTCTGTACCTATGCTTATCTTTAAATCAACTATACTTCCTGAACCTACAGTAGTAGAGGCGGCATAGCTCTGATAACAGATTTGTCCCTCTGGATATTCAGAGCTGTATGAGTCATCTATATCTCCCACGACAAGTCCTGCAGCCTCCAGCGTACTTATTGCTGCTTCCCTTGTTTTTCCTGTCACATCAGGCATAACAACATCAACCTGGTCGCTGCCTTGGCTTATCACAATGGTTATCTCTGTATCAATCGGCGCAATTGAATTTCCCTCCGGAGACTGTGAAATAATTGTCCCCTTTGGAAACTCTGCCGAGTAACCGTCTACCTTTGCCACCCTGAAGCCCTCATTTGTAAGCATTGCGGTTCCCTCCGCCTCTGTCTTTCCCAAAACATCAGGAACGTTTATTCCCTCAGAGCCTGCACTTACCGTTAATACTATGGTTGTATTTACAAGTATCTTATCGTTTGCAAGGACAGTCTGACCGTCCTCTAATGCAGCCGAAATTACCTTATTTTTGGAATACTGTTTGGACTCCACAAATGTAGTTTTATATCCAAGACCCACCTCATTTAATTCAGCCTTTACATCATCAACGTCCTTTCCCTCAAATTCAGGCATGACAGCCCTTTGCGCTTCGCTTGAATTTCCCTGATTATTCGTATACGAACCTATCTGTCCGAATATTCCAGATGCCTGACCTACAAAATATAATATTATAAGCCCTATAACTATCGCTACAATAATCGTCAAAACCGTAGTTAAGCCGTCAGCCTTGGGATTATAGTCATAATCGCTGTTGTCAAAGCTGCTGTCGAAGCCGTCATCATACTCAGGCTGGCGTACCTTTTGACGGTTCATTGGTTCATATGAATACTCATCATAGCTCTCATATTTCTTTTTGTTATTTGATTTTTTGTTTTTAGTATTTTTTGTCTTCTTTGCAGTGGACTTAGCATTGGATTTCTTTGAATTTGACTTTTGAGTTGTACCGCTGTTTCTGTTTCCACGCTGCCAATCCAAGTCATCATAATACTGATTATCATTATAATTATCAGCATATCCCAAGTTTTTTGACTTTTTACCATGCTTATCTATTGACTTAAGCTCTGCCTCATCAGCATATGACTCCTTTTTAGGAACCCTGTCCTCCCACACTGTTTCAAGCACCTGTGGCACAGATGCCGGTTCCGGGTCTGATTGCTGTGGCTGTACCGGAATTGGAGCAACCTTGGTTTTCCCTGCCTCATCCGCTGTATCCACAACAGCAATAACCGCATCAGGATTTACAAGCGAAACCTTTAAATCCTTAATCATATCGCCCATATTCTGATATCGCCTGTCAGGGCTTTTCTGGGTACACTTCATAACTATATTTTCAACACTTACAGGTATCTCAGGTACAAACTCCCTAATAGACGGCATAGGGTCCTGAATATGCTTGATTGCTATTGACACGGTCGTATCTCCGTTAAATGGAACACGTCCTGTAAGCATTTCAAACAGAGTGATACCCAATGAATAAATATCACTCTTTTCATCAGAAAATCCGCCCCTTGCCTGTTCAGGAGACGTATAGTGTACCGAACCCATAACGTTTGAGGTTATAGTATTGCTTGATGCCGCCTTTGCAATGCCAAAGTCAGTCACCTTAACCTTTCCCTCTTTGGAAATAATTATATTTTGAGGCTTTATATCCCTATGGATAATATGATTGTTATGGGCTGCCTCTATACCCATAGCGACCTGTATAGCTATACTTATGGCTTCCTTTGTGGTAAGCCTTACTTTTTTCTCTATATATTTTTTGAGGGTAATTCCCTCTACAAGCTCCATTACAATATAATGTATGCCGTTTTCTTCCCCGACATCATACACATTTACAATGTTTGGGTGCATAAGACCTGCTGCTGCCTGTGCTTCAACCCTGAATTTTGATACAAAATTCCTATTTTCCGAAAATTCCTGCTTCAAAACTTTCACAGCCACAAAACGGTTAAGCTTTTGATCCTTTGCCTTATATACATCCGACATCCCGCCTGTGCCGATTTTTTCAAGCACCTCGTAGCGTTCGCCTATTAACATACCTGACTTAATCATTCTGACCTCCAAACGGTTCTACGAGAACCACCGCAATATTATCACGTCCGCCATTTTCATTTGCCGCCTCTATAAGCTTCTTTCCTGCTTCCTCAAGGCTGCTGCTTTTAATAACAATCCTATGTATTTGGTCATCACTCAGCATATTTGTAAGTCCATCCGTACAAAGCAAAAGCTTTTCATTTTTTGTTATATGTAAATCAAAAAAATCAACAAGGACATATTCCTTAACACCCACTGCCCTTGTGATTATATTCTTATCAGGATGCGTTCTGGCGGCTTCCCTGTCAAGACCACCCATTTCAACCATTTCCTCAACAAGCGAATGGTCCTTTGTAATCTGGGTAATAAAGTCATTTAAAATATACATCCTGCTGTCACCGACATTTGCAACAGTGACATAATTCTCATTAATCGTTGCTGCCACAAGCGTGGTTCCCATACCCTTAAGCTTTTTATCATGCATTGACTTTTGGTTTATATATGTGTTGGCTTCATCAATTGCCCTTTGCAATATATTCTCCGCATCATATTCATCAATATAATTTTCTATTACTTCTACAACCTTTTCCACAGCATGTTTTGACGCATAATCGCCAGCATTATGTCCTCCCATTCCGTCAGCCACGATAAATAGGTTGGGAAGATTTCCCACTGGTTTATCACTTACGTATATATAGTCCTCGTTTAATTCCCTTTTCCTGCCTACATCAGTTATAGAAAATAAATTCACTTTTTCTCCTCCAATCAGGTATGCACCACGAATATAGTCATAAGTAATACTAGCACATACTTTTCTTATTTTCAAGTTACGCTCTGCTTAACTTGTAACTTGCTTACGTCTCCTAAGCTGTCCGCAGGCACCGTCTATGTCACGCCCCATTTCACGCCGTACCGTGACATTTATATGCTTTCTCTCCAACTTGCTTTGAAACTTCATTATATCCTTTTTCTCCGACTCTACATAATCCCTTTCCTTAATAGGGTTCACTGGAATAAGGTTAATATGACAATTCAAATCACGCACAAGCCTGCAAAGGTTCTCTGCATCCTCGTCAGTATCATTCACACCGCCCACAAGGCTGTACTCAAACGTAATACGCCTGCCCGTCTTTTCAAAATAATATTTACAAGCATCAACAACCTCTTTGATATCATATTTGTTGGCTATAGGCATAAGCTCAGCACGCTTTTGCTGGGTTGAACCGTGCAGCGAAAGTGCAAGGGTAATCTGAAGCCCCTCATCAGCAAGCCTTCTCATGTTTTCAACTATTCCGCAGGTGGAAACCGTTACGTTTCGCTGGCTTATATTAAGACCGTTTTCATCCGTCAGAAGATGTATAAACTTTATAAGATTGTCATAATTATCCATAGGCTCGCCTGTACCCATGACTACCACGTTCGAGACACGCTCACCCGTGATTTTAGATATTGCATAAATCTGGTCAAGCATCTCCGAGGGAGTAAGGTTTCTCTCCAATCCGTCAATAGTTGAGGCACAAAAACGGCAGCCCATACGGCACCCCACCTGTGATGAAATGCACACTGAATTTCCATGATGATATTTCATCCAAACACTCTCCACAAGGTTCCCGTCACAAAGCTCAAATAAAAATTTCTTTGTCCCGTCAATCATAGAGGTCTGAACCGTTACCTCCTTTAAAGAGGTATAGGTACATTTATTTTCAAGCTTTTCCTTAAGGCTCTTTGGAATGTTTGTCATTTCATCATAATTTCTTGCAAGCTTTACGTGCATCCACTCATAGAGCTGTACTGCCCGAAAGGGCTTTTCCCCAAGCCCTGCTATCTCATCCTTTAACTCATTAAGCGAAAGGGACTTAATATCTGTCTTTTCCAATTTTGGCTCCTCTATTTTTCAAAAACACTTATAAAAAATCCGTCCGTATCATTTATGCCGGGGATTAGCTGGATATAACCTTTGCTTAAGGTGGGCTTGTTTTCTGTTTCAATTCTTTTAAGTACAGTATTTTCCAAAGATACAGGCATTAACTTAAGCTCATTTTCTATCCACTCAAAATGCTTTTCATTCTCATTTTTATTAATTGTACAGGTACTAAAAATCAGCCTGCCTCCCGGTTTTAAATATGATACGGCAGTCTTTAATATTTCTTCCTGCACTTTAATGATTTCATCAATTGCCTTAGCTGTAATGTTATATTTAATATCTCTCTTTTTGCCGATTACCCCAAGTCCAGAGCATGGCACGTCAGCTATAACTATATCCGCCTTACCCACAAGGCTTTCATCCAGCTCCAGCGCATCCCATACCTGCGCCTTATTTTTTGAAAGACCACATCTTTCAAAATTTTCATTCATGAGATAAACCTTATTTTCGGAAATATCCCTTGCGATAATCTCATAATTTTCAATGCCCTCACGCTCAAACATATCCGCAAGCAGCATTGACTTTCCTCCCGGTGCAGCACATATGTCAACTGCCGTTATCTTATCGCCCTTGTCATGGCTTTTGAACACGTTTCCAATATCTAGTGCCTCAAGGCTAAGCATTGAGCTTACATCCTGTATCACAAATCCGCCGTCACTGTAGCCTGGGAGCCTTGTAATATCATCCGTTTTTATCAGCTTATAGGCATAATCTAAATATTCATGCCTTTCCATTCTGCCCCCCTGACTATTAAGAGCCTGTTTGATTTCGTCAGCCAGGTTTACATTACCGTAATCCCTTAACCTTATTATTACAGGGTGTTCCTCCAAAAGCCCCTTTAAGACCAGCTCCGTCTTTTCCTCACCAAGCTGTTCTAACCACATATCTACAATCCACTGTGGCATTGAATATTTCACCGAAAGGCTGTCGTAGGTAATATTGTCCTTATTCCTCGCAATATTCCTAAGCACTCCGTTTACAAAGCCCTTTAATGTGGAAAATCCCTTTTTCTGTGCCAGCTTGACCGATTCATTACAGGCTGCTGACTCTGGAACGGAGTCCATATATAAAATCTGGTACACGCCCATTCTCATAATGGCTCGTATTACAGGCTTCATTTTATCAGTCTTAACCTTTGAATATTTGTCGATTACAAAGTCCAGCTCAATACGTCTCTCCAATGTTCCCTCGTACAGCCTTTTGATAAATGACTTTTCCTGACCTGAAAGATAATTATATTTATTTAAGACATCCCTAACTATTATATGTGAGTATACATTCTCAGTCAAAAGCATTTCCAACACGATAAGTCTCGGATTTTCACCTGCCATTATTCAAACCTCATTCCGACTTTTAACTGGTTTCCCAATAAAAAGCTCTTTGTATCCATGCGCTTTTTGCCCTCAAGCTGCAGCTCAAGCACCCTCAATGTCCCCTCACCGCAGGCAACATCAAAATAATCCTTTGCAACGTCAACTATTACCCCTGCCTCACCCTTACTGTCGGTTGAAGCCACATCACAGCTCCAAAGCTTGACTGTCTTTCCATTAAGTGAGGTATATGCACTAGGCCATGAATTAAGCCCTCTCACAAGCCTCTCTATAGAGACTGCACTCTTAGTCCAATCAACTTTTCCCAACGATTTGTGCATAATCTTGGCATAGCTGGATTTAGCGTCATCCTGCCTTACAGGCGTTACCTCGCCCCTTTCAAGCTTCGGCAAAGTCTCCACTATAAGCTCTGCTCCCACTTTTGAAAGCTTGTCAAACAGGGTTTCTGCCGTTTCCTTTTCGTCAATTGCCACTTCCTTTACAGTGAGAATATCCCCTGTATCAAGTCCCTCATTCATCTGCATAATGGTAACGCCAGTCTTTTCCTCGCCGTCTATAATGCACCAGTTTATAGGGGCAGCCCCCCTGTATTTAGGTAAAAGCGAGGCATGGATATTGACACAGCCAAGACGGGGCATATCAAGTATTTCCTTTGACAAAATCTGTCCAAATGCCGCTACCACAAATATATCCGCCTCGAATTTCTTAAGCTCCTCCACTGCTTCGGGAGTTTTAATCTTAACAGGCTGAAATACAGGTATGTTGTATTTGACAGCACACTCCTTTACAGGCGGAAACTGCATTTGCCCACTTCTTCCCTTTGGCTTGTCGGGCTGAGTTACAACCGCCTTAACCTCATGTCCTGCCTTAATGATTGCCTCTAACGCTCCCACCGCAAAATCAGGTGTTCCCATAAAAACAACTTTCATTTAAAATCCTCCGAAATTAGTCCTCATCATCCGCAGTGACATCCATAAGCTCGCCCTCAACCTTCTCAACATAAAGGTGTCCGTCAAGGTGCTCTATCTCATGGCAGAGTGCCCTCGCAAGAAGCTCCTCCCCCTCGACTTCTATCTCATTTAATTCCTCGTCCTGACCAACAACCTTTACATAATTAGGTCTTGTGACAATCCCTGTCTTTCCAGGTACGCTAAGACACCCCTCATTTCCACTCTGCTCTCCGCTCTGCTCAACAATCCGTGGGTTAATAAGGAGTATCGGGTCTTCCCCTGTCGTGTCTATTACAATTATACGCTTTAACACTCCAACCTGGGGTGCGGCAAGTCCTACTCCGTTTGCATCGTACATTGTCTCAAACATATCATCTATTAATTCTTGTGTCCTCGGTGTCATCTGTGTTACTTGCTTTGAAATCTTGTTAAGTACAGGATCTCCAATTTCTCTTATAGTTCTAATTGCCATTTCAATCCACTGCCTTTCTACTACTCATAAACATTAATAGCTACTCATCGGGTTAAAATCAAACTGCACACTGTCACTGTTCCAATTCATGGTGTTTATATAGTCCTCTAGGTCATCCTTTATATCCACCAACACATGATAATCCCTGTGTTTTATATAAAAAATGTATCTGTATACATCATTTATTTTACCAATACTTGCAGGAGAAGGACCCAATATACGTGGTTTCTTATCCAAAAACCCCATCCTTGCCCTGTCTGCAAGCCCCCTTATATGCTCCCCACCTGACACTTCATCATTTGCCAATACTAAAACAGCCATCATATGGGCTGCCGGAGGATACATCATCAAATCCCTGTATGACATTTCCTCCTCATAGAAGCCCTTGTAGTCCTGATTTGCCGCATGGACTATTGTATAGTGGTCAGGCTGGTAGGTTTGGATAACAACCTCTCCTGGAAGCGAGCTTCGCCCCGCCCTTCCTGCTGCCTGCGTTAAAAGCTGAAACGTGCGCTCACCAGCCCTGTAATCGCCCTCATGCATTGACATGTCAGCCGCCAATACTCCCACAAGCGTAACACGGGCAAAGTCATGACCCTTTACAATCATCTGGGTTCCCACAAGAATATCAGCCTCCTCGTTTGCAAACTTGGAAAGAATATTTTCATATCCGTCTTTACTCCTTGTAGTGTCGGCATCCATTCTAAGAACCCTCGCCGTTGGAAATTCCCTGTTAAGCATTTCCTCTATCTGCTGTGTGCCAGCCCTAAAGCCCAATATATATTTAGAACCGCACTGGGGACAGCTTGTGACGCTCCTAGTCTCATAACCGCAATAATGGCACACCAGCTTGCTAGTCTTTCTATATCTGTCAGCGTGTTCTGACAATGAAACATCACAATGCGGGCATTTCATAACATAGCCACAGCTTCTACATGACACAAAGCCTGCATAGCCGCGCCTGTTTATAAAGAGCATTGTCTGTTCTCCCGAATTGAGCCTATCCTCCATAAGCGTCTTAAGCCGCCTGCTGAATATCGAGCGGTTTCCACTTTTAAGCTCAGCCCTTAAATCCTCAACATAAACCTTGGGAAGTGCTCCCCCTGCCAGCCTTTCGTTTAGTTCAAAAAGCTCTATCTCACCATTTTTTGCCTTATAATAGGTTTCAACAGAGGGTGTTGCAGAGCCTAACAAAAGGCTTGCATTTTTCATACGGCAGATTTGGGCTGCCACCTCTCTTGCATGGTATTTAGGCATATTTTCACTTTTATAGCTTGCCTCATGCTCCTCATCTATTATGATAATCCCAAGCCTCTCAAAAGGAGTAAAAAGCGCCGACCTAGGACCTATTATTATATCTATGTCACCGTTTTTGGCACGCTCAAACTGGTCCGAGCGTTCCCCCTTAGAAAGCTTTGAATTCATGACCGAAACCCTGTCTCCAAAGCGCTGATAAAACCTTATAAGCGTCTGATAAGTCAGGGCAATCTCAGGTATAAGTACTATTGCCTGTTTTCCCATGGCTAAACAACAATCAATTATCTCCATGTACACTTCCGTCTTACCGCTTCCTGTCACACCATGCAGGAGATATGTTTTATTTATATTATTTTTTAAATCATTTGTAATGCTATCAGCTACTTTTCTCTGATTGTCTGAGAGCTGTTTTTTAGAAGTATTCTGCCAGCCCTTTGAAGTACTGATATTCTTAGGAAGTGCACTCCTGTATGATTCATTAGACTGCACTTCAATCAAGCCCGCATTTACAAGGGATTGTATTGTCTGCGCTGAAATATTAAGCTTTCCGGTAACTAAAAGCTGTGGAATTACCGATGTCTGGCTTAGCTCCCTCATAAGCCTTGCCTTAGCAGTCTGGTGCTTTGCCTCAAAATCACAGGCATATATATAAGCCTTATCTGGCTCCACCTTTGAAACAATCGTTTTCTTGACTACCTGTTTTGCCTTCTCCTTTACCGGAAGTACGGTTTTAAGCGCCGCAATCATAGTGGAGCCGTAATTTTCCTTTATCCACCATGCAAGCTTTATATAATCGCCTCCGGCACTTACACCATCCTCTATTATGGAAGAAATGCTTTTAAGCTTTGCCTCATCATAACAAGCTCTATCGGTTATTTCCATAACATATCCCTTTATAAGCTTATTTCCCTTTCCAAAGGGAATCATTACAGCCATTCCCACCTGTAATCTATCCCTCATATTGTCGGGGATAACATACTGAAATGGTCTGTCAACATTTTCATGTGATATGTCTACTATAATGTTAGCAAATCTGCCTGTCATTACTTATCATTTCCTTCTTAATTCTTCGAGTACCTCACTAATCAAAACTCTCTCATCCATAGGGTGCTTTACACCCTCTATCTCCTGATAATCCTCATGCCCCTTTCCTGCAAGTACAATAATATCGCCCTTCTCTCCGTGTTCTATGGCATATTTGATAGCCTCCCTACGGTCACAAATCTCAACATACCTTCCGTCAGTTTTATTAATGCCGACCTTGATATCATCAATAATATCCTGTGGCTTTTCAAATCTTGGATTATCCGAGGTAATAATTGTCAAATCGGCAAGCTTTCCACTCACCTCACCCATTTCGTAACGCCTAAGCTTTGAGCGGTTTCCGCCACATCCGAAAAGGCATACAAGGCGATTGGGATTGTATTCCCTTAGCGTGGTAAGTAGGCTCTCTAATGCCATTGCATTATGGGCATAATCAATCATTAACGTAAAATCATCAGAGACCTTAACCATTTCTATCCTGCCCTTTACCTTTGCACCCACAAGCGCCTCTTTGATATCTTGTTCCTTTACGCCAAAGTGCCTGCAAATGGCGATTGCGGTGAGGGCGTTGTATGCACTGAACTTTCCGGGTATGTCAGTCTCTATCTCCATATTTAAAAGTCCTGACACGTTAAACTTTATTCCAAGGAAGCCTGCACCTGTCACAAGCTTTAAATCACTTGCCCTCAAATCGGCATTATCGCTAAATCCATAAGTCTCTAATTCACAGGTGTGCTCTTTAGTAACCTGCTGCCAATGCTTATCATCACAGTTTACAATTCCAACCCTGCACTGTTTAAAAAGCATTGCCTTGCAACCTAAATAATCTTCAAATGAGGAATGTTCGTTTGGCCCGATATGGTCTGGCTCGATATTGGTAAAAATCCCATAGTCAAATATAAAGCCCTGTGTCCTGTGTAGCATAAAGCCCTGACTTGATGCCTCCATGACCACAACCTGACAGCCCGCCTCCTTCATTTCCTTGAAATATTTCTGCAAGGTAAAGGACTCAGGCGTGGTATTCGATGCCGGAATAACCTTATCTCCGATAATAGCCTCTATAGTACCCACAAGACCTACCTTAAAACCTGCATGCTCCAATATATATTTCACAAAATAAGCCGTCGTTGTCTTTCCCTTTGTACCTGTGACACCGATTATCTTCATACTATCCGCAGGATTTCCGAAATAATTGGCTGATATAAATGCCATTGCATATCTGGTGTCATCCACCTTTATCACAGTAACCTTCGCACCCTCTGGTATATCAACGCTACGGCTTACAACAAGCACAGCCGCACCCTTATCCACCGCCTCCAAAGCAGCGTCATGTCCGTCGAAATTTGCGCCCTTTATGCATATAAAAAGACAGTCCTTAGTAATCTTTCTGGAGTCGTTAACCACCTCAGATATATCTACATCCGTACTGCCCTTGATACATTCATAGTCAAAGCCCCTCAACAAATCCTCACATTTATACATGCGTTTATACGTCCTTCCTGTTTAGCCTTTATTTATAAAAGCTAAACATACTAACTCTATATTACAGCATAACATATAAATTTTCTTAACGCAACAAAAACCATGCTATAGCTTGCTATTGCATTGCTCTCGCATGGCTTCTGTTTAATAATTTCTTATGAGGGGGAGATAGTGAATATTTCAACTATCTGTATAATAATATAAATGATAAATGTGTAGAAAGTGTGTTCAAAAAATAAAAAATGGATTAAAAGGCTGATATAATCCAATACACAACCCCAAAGCACCAGCTTGTAAATATTCCGTACAGGATAACGGGGCCTGCGATTGTGAATATTTTACAGCCAATTCCAAATACCTGACCTTCCGTTTTGTACTCAATAGCAGATGATACTACCGAATTTGCAAATCCCGTGATTGGGACAAGCGCCCCTGCGCCACCCCATTTAACAAGCTTTCCATACTGGTTAAAGCCTGTGAAGACTGCGCTTAAAAGTATCAGTATGACTGAACACCAGCTCGCCGCTATGTCTTTTTCAAGTCCGAAATTATTTATTGCAATATTCATTATAAGCTGACCTATACAGCATATTACACCACCCATTATAAATGCCTTTCCCATTTGTAAGGGAAGATTTGTCTTTGGTGAGTTTTCCTTAACATATTCCTGATATTTCGTCTTTTTAAATTCCGATGCCATATTTAACTCCTTTTCATGTCTTTATTTTAAAAAGTCTGGGCATAAAAACCGTTTATAAAATATATAAACGCTCCTACAAGCTTTCCGATTGCCACCGCAAGCACTGCAATACTCACGCCCTTTTTAAGCCTCACTCGCCTTGCAAAGATAGGTATTCCGTCCAATACCTCCGACAAGGCTATGGCAAGACAACCCACAAAAATTCCTATAAATACCCCTATTAGGATTAAAAATCCATTTAAAGCCAACCGTGGCAGGAAATCAATTGAGCCATTTACCGAAAATACACTCAATACATCGCCTACTATCGCCCCAAACACAAGGCACTCCTCATAAAAAAGCTCATACTTTGCCGTGTATGTCCTGCCTGCAAACCTTGGAATAAGTCCAACAACGAAAAGCACTGTAAATACCCCTGCTGCAACCATTAGCCCGGAGCTTATACCAATTATCCACAATAATATACTCTGAAAAAACATTACTCCACATCCTTTTCAAGCTTTTCCCGGTCAGCCATAACGATAATCGCCTGATTTACGTCATTTTCATAATTTCTCATCTCCACCTCAAGCGGTGTGGGGTCTGAGGTAAGCCGCTTTCCTCCGATATGGTTATAGAAAATAATAATTCCTGCCGCAAGCCCTATCGAATAAGCGATTTCTATAGCGGTATATCCGTCGGACTGGCTTCCTGTCACAAGATGGTAAATGCGTCCCAATACATCGGAAATTCCAATGTCATTGTGGAACGCCATAATTGTAAAACCCGAACCAAAGAAGCATATCATTGCAACAAATACAATCTTAACAATCTGGCTTATTCCGGTTTTCTGGCTTTCCTTGTCATGAGCAAAGGATGCCTTTTGGATAATTATATCCGTCGCACCTATACTCTCCACCGTCACACCGGGACAGACATTCGTAATTTGCTCTATTACCTTTAATACACTTACGACAACCCTAGGCTCGCCGTCCTTTTTAAACTTATGGATTTTAACGGACTCAGCCTTTGCCTTAACTACCTCATCCTCACAGTAAATACTTGCAATATCCCCTATTTCAACGTCTGGTGTTTCTGATACCACATTCTGTTTTGCCATAATATATAAAGTTACATTTGCCACAAAAATAACCACATCCTTCTTTAATTTAGATGTGGTTATTATTTACAATTATAAAATTTTTATTCCATATTTTATTCAATGACCTTTATGCTGTCCCCCTCCAGCCCATGTATATTCCTTTTATCCTTTTTTAAACGCTCCAAATATTCCCATACTTTATCAGTGATAACCTCGCCCGGATATACAACAGGGATTCCCGGAGGATATGGCGATATCATTTGGGCTGAAGCTTTTCCCAATGCGTCGCTCCATTTGATTTCCTTTGTTTTGGAAAAATATGCTTTTCTCGGGGTTATAAGTTGGTTCGGAGCTTTTGGAAATTCAACAAGGCTTATGTCATTAATCTCTGTGCCAATTATTTTATAGTTATTGCTTATGTCAATACAAGCCCCTATAAGCCTGTCTATGTCCTCTTTTTCATTTGCATATGTGACTATGGCAAGGACATTTTCATAATCCGAAAGCTCCATATTTACCTGATATTTGCCAAGCAAAACCTCATCAAGCTTATAGCCCGTTATCCCAAGCTCACAGGCGGAAATCACAAGCCTTGTCCTGTCTATATAGTCAGAGCCTTTTAAGCATTTAAAGCCTTTTATATTATTTATTTTATCCCTTGCATATTCGGCAAGCCCTATCGCCTTTGACATCATTTCAGCTCCATTTATGGCAAGCTCATACCTGGCACAGTCTAATGAGGTCATTAAAATATAGCTGGGGCTTGTGCTTTGTACAAGGTGGAGATTTTGGGCTATTCGCTCAAAAGCCGCCAATCCGACACCATGACTTTTAATATGCAGTACAGAGCTTTGTGTAAGTGCACCTGTCACCTTATGCATACTTTGTACACACATATCAGCTCCTGCCTCAATTGCACCCATTGGAAGTCTTTTATCAAAATACACATGCCCCCCATGTGCCTCGTCAACCAATAAAAGCGCACCATATTCATGGCATATGTCAGCGATCGCCTTAAGGTCGGAGCATATCCCGTAATAGCTAGGGCTTACAAGGAATAATGCCTTGCAGTCAGGATTTTCCTCAAAACACCTACTCACACTTTCAGGGGTGACTGCACCATGTATTCCCCAATCAGAAATAATTTCAGGCATTACATACACAGGAACCGCCCCTGATATAATAAGTCCCATCATAGCTGACTTGTGTGAATTTCTAGCTATCATAATCTTCTCGCCCTCCAAGGCAGCACTTATTATCATTGCCTCATTTCCACAAGTGCTTCCGTTTACAAGGAAGAA
>CAYTGS010000010.1:0-24402 GCA_964437435.1 uncultured Roseburia sp. | reverse complement strand
AATGTGTTCATAAAAATCTTCTCCTTTTCTTTTGGAATAATACACTTTTCAATACCTTCTCCACGCACCTACCACTTCTGTTCGTGAAAATTTTATTATTTGAAATCTCATAAACAGCCACATGGTAATCCATCCAACCGTGTAGAGAAAATTGAAAACTTTTATAAATACGGCATCTTTTAACCAGCTTTATAACATCCAAATCACAGGTATCACACACAAAAACCGGAGTGATGTATGTATACATATGACCCGGCCCTATATTCGCCCTTTCCATTCCGTTATCATATGCATAATCCCTGTACTTTTCATAGAGTTCCTTTGTAAGATGTCCTATATCAAATAAATATATAAATTCCTCACAGTTTGCAGACCAAAGCTCAGCTTTTCTTGAAATAACAAACTTTTCCGAATGTTCATAAAATTCGCAAAACGCCTTAAAATGAGAAGCTTCATCCTCAACCATGGTAATGTTGTAATATGCCTTATAGCTGTCAAGCAATCTCTCAATTGCCGTTTGTCTTGTGTATTGCTGCATCGTTTTAACGTCCTTTTGTTTACATAAATTCAAATTATAATATTATATTATATCACAATTATATAAAATTTCAATTGTTTTTTAATATTATTTTAATAATTCTAAACAAAAAGGTGTACATTTTAACGCACACCTTCTCATAATTTATACTATTTTCTCAATATTTCCAACAATCTTTCAAAATATTCCGGCAGTTCGGCGTTGAACTCCATATATTCTTTACTTCTTGGATGTACAAATCCAATGGTCATTGCATGAAGCACCTGCCCTTCAAGCTTAAATTTAGATTTGTTTTTTGAATATACCTCATCCCCTAAAAGCGGATGTCCGATACTTGCCATATGAACCCTTATCTGGTGGGTTCTACCTGTTTCAAGCTCACATTCAATATAAGTATAATCCCCAAATCGTTCCAGCACCCTGTAGTGGGTGACAGCCCTTTTACCATTTTTTTCATTGACTGCCATTTTTTTTCTATCATTGGGATGTCTGCCTATGGGAGCGTCCACTACCCCCTCGTCCTCTTTTATGTTTCCATATACAATAGCCCTGTATTTACGTGTAATATCATGTGTCTTTAACATATCTGCTATTGCCCTGTGTGTCTCGTCATTTTTGCACACGATAAGCGAGCCTGTTGTATCCTTATCAATCCTATGGACGATTCCCGGCCGCATAACTCCGTTAATTCCCGAAAGCCCGTCCTTACAGTGATACATAATGGCATTGACAAGCGTACCCTCATAATGCCCCGGCGCAGGATGTACAACCATGTTTTTAGGTTTATTTACAATAAGTATATCGCTATCCTCATATATTATATCAAGCGGTATATTCTGCGGTGGTATATCCGGTTCAACGGCTTTTGGCAAGATAAACCGAATTTTATCATCAAACCTGCACTTATAATTTGCCTTTACAGCCATATCATTTACAAAAACATTTCCGTCCTTTATAATCTTTTGGATATAGCTTCTTGACAAATCAGCCATGTATGAGCTTATACACTTATCAATCCTCTCCCCCTCCATTTCAGGGGATACATCAAAAACTATCTCGTTCATCTACTTTAAATCTCTAAACTTCTTCGTCCTAAAGCTTAAAAACTCCAAATCAGCTTCTTTATATACAAAAAGCAGCAATATTACAAGGCATACCGCTGAAATGGTAACATAAATATCAGCTACGTTAAATACCGGAAAATTAATCAAACTGAAATACAAAAAGTCAACAACATAATCATATCTTATCCTGTCAACAAGATTTCCAATTGCACCGGCTGCAATAAAAATAAGTGCCACATGGAGCTTTATGTACATTTTATGATAAGGAGCCTTGTACAGCACATACACAATTGCAATGAGAATAACAGTAGCTATCAAGACAAAAAATCCCTTTTGATTCTGTAAAAGTCCAAACGCCGCCCCCCTGTTTTCGAGATAATACAGCTCAAAAACATTTTCTATAAGCACTATTGAGCTTTTACCCTTTAATTCCATTACAGCCATATACTTTGTACCTTGGTCAATAAAAATCAGTAGCAATAATAATATCACATCTACTATTAATAATATTCTCTTTTTCCTAATCATTCCAATCCTCGTCACTGAAATATATTTCTTTTATTCCGGCTATTATCTCATCCTTTGTCACTGTTGAATCAATCATAGCCTTACCAACCTTCTTTAAAAGGATAAACTTTATATGGTCACTCTCCATCTTTTTGTCAGATGACGTTAGGGCATATATTTCTTCCGGGTCTATATTTTCTATAGAAATCGGCAGGTTGAACGGAACAAACATATCCCTTATCTCATAATACTCATCCTTTGAAATCAAATCCCTTTTCCATGATATGTATGCAGCCGCCACGCTTCCAAGGGCAACACATTCACCATGAAGAAGTTCAAAGTTTTTCGCTTTTTCAATTGCATGTCCTATAGTATGCCCAAAATTAAGGATTGCCCTTTCGCCCTTTTCCGTTGGATCCTTTTCAACAACAAGTTTTTTGTATGTACAGCATTGAAGCACCATATATTCCAGTGTTTCCAAATCACGCTCATGGATTTCATACATATTGTCAATTAACCACTCATAAAACTTTGCATTCTTGATAAGACCGTATTTCATAACCTCTGCCATGCCAGCATAATACTGTCTGTCATCAAGTGTATTTAACGTTGAGAGATTGGCATATACAAGCTTAGGCATATAGAAAGCCCCAACCATGTTTTTATACTGGTCAAAGTCAACCCCTGTTTTTCCGCCAACGCTGCTGTCAACCTGAGCCAAAAGGGTTGTTGGAATCTGTACAAAATCAATTCCCCTTAAATATGTTGCAGCCACAAATCCGGTAATATCTCCAACAACACCACCACCGAGTGCCAACAGCATATCTTTCCGCTCCAATTTATTTTTTATCAGAAACTCATATATATTTTTCACGGTGTCAAGATTTTTGCTCTGCTCACCGTTTGGGAAATCAAATACAACCACTTCCCTACACTTTCCCTCAAGGGCGCTGCAAACCTCATCGGCATATAACCCTTTCACCTTGGAATCAGTAACAATACAAAGCTTTTTGTTACCAACCTCAAGCCTTTCAAGCTCCTCTGCCAGTTTACCAAAATCATTTTCAAATACAATGTCATAGATAGGCTTATTATTTTGATTAACAGTCAATCTCTGGGACATACTAATTGTTCCTCCTATATCAAAAAACTTCCCACTTTAAATTAAACAGCGGGAAGCTTTTATTCCTTTTATTTCAATTTCAAGCAATATTATAAAGTACCGTGTGAAATTGGTGGAACATTAAATGTTCCAGACAAAATCTCCTGAAAATCTCCTGAAATATCAACACTTGCAGGGGTAATTATAAAAATATAATTAGAAATCTTCTGGAGATTACCACTAATAGCATATGTAGAGCCAGAAGTAAAATCAATAATTCTCTGTGCTATCTCAACATCAAGACCCTCCAAATTAAGTACAACCGCCCTGTTGTCAAGGAGTGTCTCTGTAATTTCCCTTGCGTCTTCAATACTAGAAGGCTTAATTACACATACCTCCATACCGCTTCCAGCCGCCTTTCTTACCGGTCTGATAGGTGTAACCTTTTGGGACTGCCTCTTAACAGTTCTCTCAACAGGTTCAGAATAATCATCCCTACGTGAAGGCTTTCTTACCACGTTATCTTCAATATCACCCTCATCATAAAAATCTTCATCATAATCTTCTTCGTTCTCTAAATGTAATGCGCCTAAAAACTTATCCATTACTCCCATAATCTACATTTCCTTTCCCTTTATAGTTGCATAATATCTTGCGCCAAAAATTCCGGTACCTACCCTGACCAGAGTTGCTCCCTCTGATATTGCCACAGGATAATCACCCGTCATTCCCATAGATAATATTCCCATATCTACATTATCAATGTTTTCTGCCTTAATGTCAACTGCTAATTTCCTTAATTTCTGAAAATATTGCCTATTTTCTTCCGCATTTTCAACGAAAGGTGCCACAGTCATCAGCCCTTTGATACATATGTTCGGCAAAACTGATATTTTTCTCACCAAATCAATTACACTATCGCTATCCAATCCGAATTTTGTCTCCTCATTTGCAACATTCACCTCAATGAGGATTTTAACATCAACATCCTTTTTGACCGCCTCCCTGCTTATTTCCTCAGCAAGCCTATACGAGTCCACACTATGTATCATGTAAACCTTATCCACTATATATTTTACCTTATTTCTCTGTAGATGACCTATCATATGCCACCTTATATCATCCGGCAAAACATCATATTTATCCAAAATTTCCTGTACCTTATTTTCGCCAAAGTCCCTGCATCCGCAATCATAAGCCTCCTTAATCATTTCAACAGGCTTTGTCTTGCTTACCGCAACAAGCGTCACATCATTCCTATCCCTTTTTGCCTCGTCACAGGCTTTGGAAATCACATTCTCCACATGACGCAAGTTCTCTTTTACAGATAAAATCTCCATGATGTCTCCTCCATATCCCACATATAATTAATAAATAAAATCATCCGTCTCAACGCTGTCTGCATCCAAAACAATTCTGTCATACACTGTCAGTCCATATTGCGTATTTGAGCTGACAATGGAATACTCATCATTTTGCGCCAATATTGTAATCTGTTTGAAATCGGCATAACCCTTGTTCATGTTATATACACCTATCAGTGTACCAGACTTGCTTACAGCCATTTTATCAGTTGAATCCGGTTTACATATGTAATCACCCACGCTGAGACTTGTATTATCAACATAAAATTCGTCATCCGTTGAATTGTATACTGTTGTTTCTACAAAAACATACTCAACATTTCCTTCCTCATCATATTTTTCCCTTATAACTCCATAATTTCCGTTTTCGCCGCCCTTGCTCATATATTCCGCAGGAATTATAAAAAATTCCTTTTCCGCAATTGCCGAATTAGGTATCTTAAGCCCCTGCTCATCATCAATACCTATCTCAATATCAATAAAACGCTCCGTACAAAATGATACACAGGAATTGTTAAAGGTAAGGCTGGCATAATCTCCGTCTGCCAAATGATAAATTGTAACCTTTCCCCATGAAGTCTCCTGCGTCTTAATAAATTTAACCTCAACGTATTCGTCTTCCTCCAGCTCGGCAGCCCTTTCGCTGTCAACAGGTATTACTATTGACCAGCTTTCATCAGTTATGAGCTTACCAATAACTGCATTTTTTTCAACCAAATCATTATTATTAACCCTCTGTTTATCATAGGAGGTCTGGTCAAACATATCCTGCGTTATATCCTCCGGAGTAATGGATTCATATCCATCAGTGCTATAAACAATATATCCGCTCTTTCCCGTACTGCACATTGAAATCATTCCGCCTAATGTGGAATCGTTAATTTGGTCCATATTCTTATAAATATTTGAATTAACAAGCTTAATCACAGAGCCCTCAAGCTCATATTTAAAATCATATACCGAATCAAAATCCTTAACGTCAAAATTACGCGCATATTGTATGATTTCCGCCTGCATCTCACTTAAGTCTTCATCAGAATACAAATCCTCGCTGGAATTAGCGGAATTGATAATTGATGCAAGCTTACCGCTCTCGTCGATTGAATATACAGTGTCCTTGTAAGATACTCTCTCACCCTCCCTGACATAATAATTAATATATCCAGTATATGGAGATGTTATCAATTCCTCATTTCTAATCGCAATGCCAGTATAGGTTTTTGACACTGAAAGCGAGCCCATTTGAATTTCATAGCCTTGAATGGGTTCAGACCTTAAATATGATGATATTATAACGACAATATACACTAGCATTGCGCCGAATATAATCAGCTCAATCCGGTTCATTGTCCTTCCAGATTTATTCCGTTCCCTTTTCTGTGTGCTTCCAACTGCCACTATTTTTCTCCAATCATACAAGCAAAGCCCCGGAGTTTTATTTCCGAGGCTTCAATATTTACAACCATCATAACTATAACGCTACAATCACCTTTGATTTCAATGATTCAGGCAACTCGCCCTCATCAAATGAAACGCTCGCAATAATTTTAAATCCGTATGTATCGCTTATCTGGTCTAACTTGTTAATAACTTCCTCCACCCTGTCAGAGCCTTCAAGACACGAAATCTTTAAAAATCCGTCAAAATATATCTGTTCAAGATCATGATCCTGTGAAACTATGCCACGGATAAAGCCAATAAACTCATCAGGATTAGAAACTCCATAATCCTTTACATTAATCAACCTCACCTTGTTATTCAGTTCGTACATGTGATCATTACCCTTGTCGAGATAAACAATGTTTCCGGAAGCGTTGGATATTTCCCTATTTACCATATCCAAGACAATCTTTGTCTTTCCCTTACCTTTTTTTCCTACAACAAGCTGCACCATAAGCAATACCTCCTATAATTCGTAAAAATAATTATAATGAAAACATTAACTAGCTTAATTATAGTTTAAGATGACAAAAAATACAACTTAAATTTCATCAAGCAATGCTGTCATTTCGATATACATTGTCGTCCTGTCTACAGACTGCATGACAATTGATATGTAGGGATTTCCTGAATTGTCCCTTGCATATATTATAAGACAGCTTCCCGCTGCGTTTGTAGTGCCTGTCTTTCCACCAATAACGGTTACATTGTCAGGTGTCGCAATCTCACTCTTAATATACGCATTAGTAGTTTCTATATCTATTGTCTTTTCATTTCCATCCTTATCATGATATACAGAGTTATAATTTGAAGTGTGTATTATCTCGATAAATTTATCATACTTTACCGCTTCATTCATTATAAGATACAGGTCATATGCCGTAGTATAATGATTAGTATCTGTAAGTCCGTTTGGATTTACAAAATTACTGTTAGTCGCACCTATCTCATTTGCAACACTGTTCATTATATCAGCAAACCCCTCAACACTTCCTCCTATATGCTCTGCAATCATAACCGCCACATCATTAGCCGATTTGAGCAACAAAGCATGAAGTGCCTGCTCCATCGTCATAGTATCACCCGCCGACAACCCAAGCTTTACAGCTCCAGATTCATTTATGTATACATTTTCAGAAGCGGTGAGAACATCATCAAGATTTCCGTATTTAAGTGCGCAAAGTGCTGTTAAAACCTTTGTAAGGCTGGCAGGGTTTAGCTTTTCATGGATATTTTTTGCATACATTACCTCTCCAGATGATATATTGAAAAGACCTGCCGCTGTCGCTTCCGACATATCCACATCAGTTCCCTCAGTGACATCACCAACCGTTATACATAAATCCGAGGCAAAGGCATCCAATGTTTTTCCCTGAGTATGGGCGTTAATTGAAAAACTTGAATTGTTTCTATTCAAGTCATATTTAAAGCTGTACTCCTTTGTCCCACATCCGGACAAACAGACAGTTAATACGACCAGAAACAGTATGATACTTAATTTTCTGTTAAATTTATTTATACATTTCACGCCAGTCCATATCTCCTCTGTCTAATGCCCTAATTAAAAGTTCTGCCGTTGCAAGGTTTGTTGCCAATGGAATATTATGCATATCACAAAGCTTTACAGCATTATTAACGTCAGGTTCATGTGATTTCTGGTTAAATGGATCACGCAGGAATATTACAAGGTCTATCTGATTATGCTCTATCTGCGCACATATCTGCTGCTCTCCACCCAAATGTCCGGCAAGATATTTATGTATATTCAGATTAGTGACCTCCTCTATCAGCCTTCCTGTCGTACCAGTCGCAAACAAATCATTTTTACTCAAAATACCTCTATATGCAATGCAAAAATTCTGCATAAGCTTTTTCTTACCGTCATGTGCAATTAATGCTATATTCATGGTAACTGTACCTTCCTTTGTTAATTATTATAAGCACAAAGTTATTTTATACCTTTTATACATAAAAATCTATATATTAATCAGTAATTTTTAAATTTTAACATAATTTCTACAAATTGTTCATCTTAATTGTTATATTTTCTTACACATTGTAGCCGTACATTGAGTACAAATCCCATTCCTATGTACAAACTTACCAACGAAGTAAGTCCATAACTCACAAAAGGAAGCGGAACACCTGTATTGGGGAACAGACCTGTTGCAACTGCAATATTGACAAAGCTCTGGAAGCCCACAAGTGCCGACATTCCTGTAGCAATACAGGTTCCTGCTAAATCCTTGGCTTTTCTCGCTATGCTCAGGCACTCCAATGAAATCAGAAACAGCAGTACGACAACCGTACATCCCCCTACAAATCCCAGCTCCTCACCTACTATCGTGAAAATGAAATCAGTCTGGGGTTCAGCGATAAAATTACCGTTTTTAACCGAGCTTATGGTATTGTTGTTTAAGCCTTTACCCCAAAGCTGTCCCGAACCTATTGCCATCATCGCATTTGTCTGTTGGTACGCTATGCTCTGCCTGTATTTTTCAGGCTCCAACCACGCAAGTATTCTAAGCTGCTGATACTCATTTATCAGCGTTTGGTCAGGCTGCAGCACCATTATAAACAATATCACAGCCACAGGAACCGCTATTGCAAGTGTTCCAAAAATTAGCTTATAGCTAAGTCCTCCAACATACCATACAATACAAAACACTACAATAATAACAATACTGGTTGACAAATCCGGCTGATTATATACAAGGTAAAGTGGCGGAACAAGTAAAATAAGCATTGCTGCTATATTTTTCAGCGAATTTAACTTTTCCTTATGCTTTGTAATAAATTGTGAGTAAAATAATATAAGCATAATTTTAGTCAGCTCTGAGGGCTGAAACTGTATACCGCCTATTTCGAGCCAACGTCTTGCATTATTTACCTCTTTTCCAAAAAACGTAACCAAAAGGAGGAAAAAAATATTGATTATATATATAACCCAATAAAATTGCAGGAAAAAAGAATAGTCAAAAAACGACAGCAGAATCATCAAAAACAGTCCCATTATAAATCCGGCAATCTGCCTTCCCTGCATATCCGGTCTGGCACTTCCCACTGACAGTATTCCTATAACTGTAATTGCTATCATTAAAAATATTAGTTTAAAATCATAATCCCTAAATCTGTAATTTCTAAACATATCCTTTTTTCCTATAAATTATCATTAACTTCTCAAATCAATTATTGGTATATTGGCATATAATACCGGCATACTCTTACCGTTGTTTCCTGCCAGCTTCCCAGTCTTTGATATTTGTATTTCCATTGTTGACGAATCAATCTTCATGTATTTTGATATTACCTGAGCAATATCATTTTTAATTAGCTCCATCATCTCCGGAGAACAGCTAACCCTGTCAGATATAAGCAAAATTTTAAGCCTGTCCTTTGCCACCTGACTTGATGTTTTTCTCCTAAAAATAGAAAACAACCTCATGCCCGCTCCTCCTGTAGATTTTTTTTGAACAATCCTGAAAACCTTGTCCATATGGTAATACTTTTACCAAAATCCATAAAAGGAATTTCCTTTCCCTCAATACGCCTGCATATATTAAGGAAAGCACGTCCTGCATCCGACTCCTTTCCAACAAGGGGTTCTCCTTGGTTTGTGGCAATGACCACGCTTTCATCATCAGGTACAACACCCAAAAGCGAAAGTCCCAAAATATCTAGGACATCATCAACCGCCATCATCTCACCACGGCGTACAAGGTCATGGCGTAGTCTGTTTATCACAAGATTAATTTTCTTAATTTCATTTGCTTCCAAAAGTCCTATTATCCTATCCGCATCCCTTATTGCCGAAACCTCCGGGGTTGTGACAACAATCGCATGGTCTGCCCCGGCTATAGCGTTTTGAAATCCCTGCTCTATTCCAGCCGGACAGTCAAGTATTATGTAATCAAACTGTGACCTAAGACTATCCACAAGCTTAACCATCTGTCCTGGTGTAACACAGTTTTTATCCCTTGTCTGCGCCGCCGGCATGAGATATAGTCCGGTATGTCTTTTGTCCTTAATCAATGCCTGTTTTAACCTGCAATTACCTTCTATGACATCCACTAGGTTATATACAATACGGTTTTCAAGTCCCATTACAACATCAAGGTTTCTAAGACCTATATCCGCATCAATCAAAACGACACTCTTACCCATCTGAGCCAGACCTGTTCCTACATTTGCTGATGTGGTGGTCTTACCCACACCGCCTTTCCCCGATGTAACTACAATCACTTCACTCATAGGAAACAATCCTCCATTAAATCAATAATGGTTCTCCGGACAATAGGACAATATTAAATTTAATTATCCAGCAATTCTTTCGTAACTGTCCTCAGTTGTATTTTTCCATTGTATGTGTATGCAATAACAGGCTCATTGACCTGGCTCCTTTTTCGGTGTCTCCAATCAAAATGGTTTGAAAAGCCATAAGCCATATCACCTATCTGGAGTAATTCCGGCATCATTCCAAGAGCCATAATAAAATGACTGTCATCACCGCCTGCCCCTGCATATGCCTTTCCCAAAAGTTTCCCCAACACCACTATATCCTTATTGGAATATACAGATGCATTCTCACAGACATCACCGAGAACAATTATACTGTGTTCCGTTTCTATACTCTGCCCGTTTTTTAATGATCCCTTATAAAACTGCCCACAATTTTCATTTTCACGGTATTCAATCTCTTTTCGTACTTTAGAAAACATGGCTTTATTTTCATCATCATTTCCAATAAGGCACAGTACATTTAACTGTGAATTTTCAGTTATTACATTAAGTATTTCCTTCTCCTGACAGGATGTGAGCCTACGCCCCTCCAAAGATACAACCAGCGAGGCATCCTTAAGGAAAGCCTTGGCTTCACTGAACTTTAATGCAACATCTTTTAAAATATCTTCATACGTAACTGATTCATCTAAAATTACCGATATACCCTCAGGATAACTTTTTAAAACAACTGAACTTTTCACATTTACTCCTTTCGCCGCTTAATCTCCACCACCAACTACCGTGTCAGGAATTTCCGCTGTACCCGTAAGGAGTTCCTCCTCCTCTGCTAATCCATAGTAATATTTATATACATCCCTTGCAGTCTGAGCCGCATAATCTGAGCTATATCCGTATGCAATACGAACTGACACTGATATCTCAGGATTTTCATAGGGTGCATAGCTAAGGAAAAGTGCGTGGTTTGTGCGGTTTCTTCCCTCCTGCGCCGTACCTGTTTTTCCAGCAACATTTACCGACAAATCACTGTAATATGCTTTCTTTGCAACAACAGTCCTCATACCTGAATGGATTGCATTCCATATACTGTTGTCCACATCAATTGTATTTCTAATCTCTGGTGTATAATCTTCTATAAGATTTCCCTTTGAATCAGTAAGCTTATCCAAAATGCTTAAATTATAAACCGTCCCACTGTTGGCAACTGCCGTTACATATCTTGCCAGTCCAACAGTCGTATAGTTGTTTGAGCCCTGTCCTATAGCCGACGGAACAATATGCTCTGTCGAGAATTGGGGTTCGGACTCTGTTATCTCAATGCCTGACTTTTCAGTAAGCCCATACATATCTGCATACTTTCTGAGTCTTGAAAGACCGTACTCACTGTTATAGCCTGAACCGTCCTGCGCCAATCTGTAACCCACCTCATAGAAATAACCGTTACATGAATTGGCTATTGCACTTGTAAGGTTCATGGCTCCATGTGCGGAAGGATAAATCCAACATCTATGAATGGTTGATACAAGCTTATCAAAAGTACCGGTGCAATAAATCGTCTCATTTAACGAGGAAACTACTCCCTCCTCCATTGCAGCAAGTGCCGAAACCATTTTAAAGGTTGAACCGGGAGCCGTCTCCTGCTGTGTGGCAGCACTCCATTGTGGCACCGATAAATCCGACTGAAGACTTGCAAAATAATCCGCATCAACACCGTTTGCCAACTTGTTAATATCATATCCGGGATATGACACAAGGGCAAGCACCTCACCTGTATTTACATCAGTCACTACACATGAGCCTGTACACGGATCAAGGGCAAGCTGTGCCGGAGTTATCTGCATATTTTGAATCATCTCAATCATAAAATTGTATGCGCTAATCCCACCATTTTTGAGTAAATTAATCTTGCTCTCCTCAACAGTTATAAGATCCTGCTCCCATAAAAGCATACAAATCTGTTTACCCGTTATTGTCTGACTGCTAATCATATACTTATACATTTTCTTAGCAAATTTTGTGTTATCGGCGAGATTATCAATTATGTATTCTATAATACTGTTTAAAACCTCTGACGAATCCGAATACTGCGATTCAACCGAAAGCTTTGTAATGTCAATCCAATTCTTTGATATCGCATATGTAAGATATTCATTAAGGCTTATAACCTCATCCGTCGTCCATGCTATATATGTTGCATCATCCTTGTCTATGGCAGAGCTTACTAGAACACCCTTTTCAGTAAGCATAGTAATTATATAGCTTTCATAGTTTTCATATTCCTTGCTAAGCTTATTGTATGGGGTTTTGGCAGTCGAAAGCTCCTCCTCCAAGGTATTAAGAACTTCCTCACGCTTATTTAGAAAAATGTCATAAACCTCTTTTTCGGTATCATAAGCATTTTCATCATTAAAATGGCTTATGTCTATAACATTATTATCTATCAGCGCAAAATACACATCATCAATCGGTATAATAATATTCTGACGTGAGGATGCAGTCAAAGGGTCATAATTATAAACATTTTTTATCTTATCCACCAATATTCCCGCAAGTCTCTGTTCAATAATATTATAAATTGCCACCTGTAAATTTTTATCTATCGTTAAATAGACATCATTTCCAGCCTGCGGCTCAATCACATCAGTTGTTTCAATCACCTTACCAAGATTATCCACATAGATTATCTCGGAGCCCTTTGTTCCCTGGAGCTCAAGCTCCATAACCTGCTCTATTCCACCCTTACCGACTATATCGTTTATGGTATAGCTGTCATCTTCCGCCGAATATGTTGCAAGCTCATCAGAGTCGATTTTTCCTGTATATCCGATAATATGTGAAAAATAGTACGGATAATTATATTTCCTTATCGTATCTTCCTCGATTGAAACACCGTCAAGCTCCGAAGCATTTTCCATTATTACAGCAACCGTTTTAAGTGAAACATCTGTCGCCACAGTAGTTGCAATATATTTCTGATAGCTGTATAGGTTCATCTGGTAACGTATTGTTGCAATCTCCAATATTTCTTTTTTGGTGAGACCGCCACCCGGAACAAATTCCCTAGTTCCGTCCTCAAGGGTTTCATAGCTGCCAATCTTAAACCTATTTATAAGATAATCCATAACCTCCTGTGCAGAGGCATTTTCAAGCTCATATTTGAGCATATCTATTGAAGAATACCCATATATATCCGCCTTAAACCTGAGAAGCTTTGTCCCCTCCACGGTAAATTCATAATCGTTATTTTCGTTTAATATAATATTAAAATCGCTGACAACATTATCCCCATTATCCTCTATCATATGGATAAGCTTATAAAGTGTAGCGTTAAGTTCTTCGTTTTTAGTAGAGCCTGACTCATAAACATCCTCTATTGTAACTGTATATGCAAGTTCATTATACGCAATCAGATTTCCGTTTCTGTCATAAATATTTCCACGTGTTCCCTGTATGACCTTCTCTTTTTCTATCATTAGACGAAAATTCTCAACATATGACTGTCCGTTTACAATCTGCAAATCAAAAAGTCTGTATATAAGGACAACACCCATAATCACAAAAATGATAAAAAGCAGTAACAATCTGGATGTAATAAATTCAAGGAAGCTATCCCTAATTTTTTTAAACAATGTTACGATCACCCCTCTTTACATCTTCTTCCGTCCTATTAAGCAATAAAATACACGGATATAAAAAAACCGTAACAAATATGGTATAAATCATTTCAGGCATTATTATATTTTTCATATAGAACGCAAATCCAAACCTTCCCCTTAGTAGATACAAAAGCACATAACACACAAAAGAATACGCAAAATCACTTGCCATTATTAATGCCATTGGAAGCTTTATATCATCCTGATAAAAAATATTGTGGAACGCACCATTTGCGGCACCTATATAAAGGTAAATAAGCGCATAAAAACCGAGGACATTTCCATAAAAAATATCCATAAGCAAGCCGCATATAAAGCCCACAATCATACCACATTTTTTATCATACATAAAACCATATGTAGCCGTGATTATTATGAGTATATTAGGTGCAATCCCACCAAAGCTCAATGCCTGAAATAAGGTTGTCTGTAGGACAAACCCCATCAGTATCACAAAAAACAATATTATATTTTTTTTCATTAAAATATTAATCCTCTACCTGCTGCTTCGTTTTAAGTATTACCAGAACTTCCTCAAGATGCTCAAAGTCAACTGCCGGTGTAATGGTGCCGGACTTTGTGATGTTATTGGAATCCTGTTCAATAGAGCTTATATAACCTATCAATATACTTGGAAGGTATTTATCACTGATATTTGAAGTGACCACCTTATCGCCTATTTCCACATTATCCTGGGAGTCGATTAGCTGTCCGAAACCGATAACCCCTTTCTCCATAAGCTCAAGCGAGCCAGTAACCATAAGTGTATCCGAATTGGCAATTACCATTCCACTAACATTGGAATTGTCATTAATTATGGCATTTACCTTAGACCAGTTAGAGCCTACAGCAACAATTCTTCCAACAAGTCCTCCGCTTGCAATCACATTCATATCAACAGCAAGCCCGTCATCCGAGCCTTTGTCAATGGTAAATGCATGAAACCAGTTTCCGCTGTCCCTGGCTATAACCCTTGCGCCTACCTTCTCGTAACCGCTGTACTGTTCGTCAAGCTTATACAGCTCCCTCAAATTATTTAATTCATATTTTTCCTGCTGAAGCTGTGTATTTTGAACAGTGAGTTCATCTATCTGTTCCTTAAGCTGCTGATTTTCTTCCAAAACAACCCTGAGTTCACCAAGCTCGTCCACCCGCACTGAAAGCCATGTTCCTATACGGCTCACGCCATTCTGAAATGGAACGACAACATACCCGACAACATTATTCAAAGGTGTAGCAGTATAATCCGTAAAGAAAGTAACCGCCATAAGCGCCACGCATATACCTGTTAAAATCAACAGCAGATATTTACTTGGAATAGAAAACTTATCCCTTTTTTTCTTTACAACCGGACTCATTAACCCTAGCGCCCCATTCCTTCTAAATAAGCAATTGATTTATAGTTATCGTCTTTAATAATCTTAGCCAGTCCTAAAGCTACGCCGGAAACAGGGTTTTCACTTACATTTACCTTAAGTCCTGTTCCTTTTGCAATTAGTTCAGCTAAATGGGCTACCTGGGAAGCTCCTCCTGTCAGGTACAAACCACGTCTGAATATATCAGCCGAAAGCTCTGGCGGAGTTCTCTCTAAAATAACCCTGATGTTATCAATAATTACGTTAAAATTCTCAAGCATACTACTACATGCCAAATCACATGGAATTTCCTTTTCCATGGGAAGACCTGTTACGATATCCCTACCATATACAATTGCCCCCTTGCCCTCGGCTTCAAGCTCCCGAAGCGAAATTTTAACGTTTTCAGCGGTTTTGTTTCCCACTATAAGGCTAAACTCCTTGCGGATTGAATTTTTAATCGACTCGTCAAATTTCAGACCTCCAACTTTTATAAGGCGGCTTAGTACAATTCCACCAAGTGAAAGGATTGAAATTTCCGTTGTGTGGAAGCCCACGTTGACAACTAAAATACCCTGGGCATTTTTAACATCTATATCAAGTCCAAGTCCGTCAGCAACTGCCTTTTCAACCCTCATTATCTTCTTGCCCTTAACATTGGCATCCTTAATCAAGTCGGAAAAAGCCCTTTTCTCAACTGCTGTTATGTCCGTGGGAACCGCTATATAAAAGTCTGCGGGTTTAAGCCCTCCCTTGTTGCTGTCCAATATGAAATTTTTTAAAAGTGTCTGCATATTTTTAATATCTGCAATTACACCATTACATAAAGGATAGCTTATCTCAATATTAGCAGGTGCCTTCTCATACATCTCAAATGCAGAATCACCATATGCAAACAAATCCTTTTTATCTGCAATTGCTATCATGTTTTTTTCCACCATAACACTATCACTGTGGGTATTATAAATTTTAATTGTCCTGGTACCTAAATCAATACCAAATGCGTTGTTAGCCAACATAACAACTCCTTTCTGTTTCTTATAAAAGTCCTTTTTGTACAAAGCTTGTATACCTGTTATCACCAATGATGATATGGTCAAGCAATGGTATTTCAATTAAATCGGATACTTCCTTTATCTTCTGAGTCACAAGCATATCCTGTCTGCTGGGAGTTGGATTGCCGCTTGGGTGGTTATGGAGAATCACAATATATGATGCCTCGTAACGCAACGCCCTGATACAAATCTCCCTCGGTGAAATCAACGTTGAACGTGATGTCCCTATGGATAAAACCGACTCATTTACTATATGTCTCCCGGCATCCAAAAGCACCAGCATAAGCTGCTCCGTATGCCTGTGTCTCATTCTCTCCATATAGTATGCGGCTACCGTCTCTGGATTGTCAAAATTCAAGTCTGACTTAGCCTGCATATTTGATGTTCTCTTAGCAATCTCCGCAATACATAAAAGCTGTACTGCCTTGACCTCCCCTATTCCGGGTATTTTCATCAAATCCTTTATGTCGAAATGAAACAGCCCCAAAAGCCCCAATTTATCGCCTGCAAGCTTTAATATCTCCCTTCCAAGCTCTATAGGGGTTTTATCCTTTGTACCTGTTCTCAGCATAATCGCCAAAAGCTCCGCATCGGAAAGATTTTCCGGTCCGAGGCTCATAAACCTGTCATATGGAAGCTCGTCTTTTGCATATATTTCTTTTAACAAACTCATTCTATTATGCTTTGCTCTCTGTACTTAGCATAATCCAATAGTTATATTACCACACGTAAGTGCGTCTGTACACAAAAAAGATTAGTTTTTTTTCGACATCTTTTTATGCTACAATTTTACAATACCCGAATCAACAACACTTTGAAGTGTTTTCATGATACCAAAACGTGCATGTTCAAAGGTTAATCCACCCTGAAAATATACGGCATACGGAGGTTTAATCGGTCCGTCTGCACTAAGCTCAATTGATGAGCCTGATACGAAAGCCCCTGCCGCCATTATAACCTGGCTGTCATACCCCGGCATATCCCAAGGCTCCGGAGTTACAAAGCTGTCAACCGGTGCCGCTGCCTGCACCCCCTTGCAAAAGGCAATTACACCCTCCGCTGTTCCAAATTCCACAGCCTGAATAATGTCATGCCTTGACTCGGTGCTGTTTGGGACGACCTTAAATCCGAGCTTTTCATATATGTTTGCCGCAAAGATTGCGCCCTTTAATGCACTTGCCGTAACAGTGGGCGCTAGGAAAATCCCCTGATAAAAGTCCTTTAAAACTCCAAGGGAAGCCCCTACCTCCTTTCCAAGCCCCGGAGATGTAAGCCTGAATGAGGCATTTTCAACACATTCTTTCTTTCCTACGATATAACCTCCTATCGGTGCAAGTCCGCCCCCCGGATTTTTGATAAGCGAGCCGACAGCCATATCAGCCCCAACGTCAGTAGGCTCAATCCTCTCAACAAACTCCCCATAACAGTTATCCACCATGCATATTACATCGGGCTTGATATCCTTTATGAATTTAATAAGCTCACCGATTTTTTGAACTGAAAGCGTAGGTCTTGTCTGGTATCCCTTTGAACGCTGGATTGTCACAAGCCTTGTCTTTTCATTTACCGCCTTTTTAATGTTCTCATAGTCAAAGCTTCCGTCCTCAAGTAAATCCACCTGCCTATATGAAATGCCGTACTCTGAAAGAGAGCCTTTAGAGGGTCTTATTCCTATTACCTCCTCCAAAGTGTCATACGGCTTTCCAACAGGTGATAAAAGCTCGTCACCCGGTCTTAAATTACTCATAAGGGCAAGTGCCAATGCGTGTGTACCACAAGTAATCTGCGGTCTTACCAATGCATCCTCCGCATGGAAAATTGACGCATAGACAGCCTCCAAGGTCTCCCTTCCAAGGTCATTGTAACCATATCCCGTTGTTCCAAGAAGACAAGCCTCGCTTACCTTATTATCCTGCATTGCCTTTATAACCTTAAGCTGATTATATTCAGTATTTTTGTCAATCTCCTCAAACCTCTCCTTAAGGCTATTCAAAATATCTTTGCTGAATTTATAAACCTTGTCGGATATTCCAAGCTCACGGTATATGTTCTCTGTTTCTGTATTCATTACTTCTCCTTATCACCTATCATTAAATAATTTAAGCATATAATCAAGCATCCTGTCATCATCATATGCAAACTTATCCTTCTCTATCCAAATTACATCCCTCTCACGCCTAAACCACGTAAGCTGTCGTTTCGCAAAATGCCTTGTGTCTCGCTTTATCATATAAACCGCCTCGTCAAGAGTTACCTCACCCTCAAGATAAGCTATAATCTCCTTGTACCCTAATCCCTGCATTGCCACAGACTCACGCTTACACCCCATGTTTACAAGACTTTTTACCTCATCAACAAGACCTTCCTCAATCATAATGTCAACACGCCTGTCAATATTCTTATAAAGCCTCTCCCGCTCATCCGTAAGCACAAAATAACATGAGGAATATGCAGATTTTTTCTCCCTCTCTGTCTCATTATGTTCCGATATTCTGGTACCTGTCTGACGGTAAAATTCTATTGCACGGATTACCCTTTTAACATTGTTTGCATGAATTGCGTCAGCAGCTTTCGGGTCACACCTCCTTAACATATCATGGAGATATTGGTTGCCCTTTTCCTCGGCAATCTTTGAAAGCTCCTGTCTAAGCTCACTGTCCTCGTTGCTTTCATCAAAGTCAATATCATATAAAACCGACTGGATATAAAACCCTGTTCCCCCAACCATTATGGGAACCTTTCCCTTTGAATAAATTTCTTCTATCGCCTGCTTTGCATATTTTTGGAATAATACAATATTAAAATCCTCGGTAGGCTCCAATATATCTACTAAATAATGCTTTATTCCCTGCATTTCCTCAGACTTAATCTTTGCAGAGCCTATATCCATGTGCTTATATACCTGCATGGAATCGGCTGAAATAATCTCACCATTTATACTTTTGGCAAGCTCTATTGACAATTTTGTTTTGCCTGCTGCCGTAGGTCCTGTCAGTATTATAAGCGGTCCGCTCATATTATCCCCCTTTATACTTTAATACTTTCTATACAATACGTTTAAATTTCTTCTCTATCTCGTATTTTGACATTGAAATAATTGTCGGTCTGCCATGGGGACAATTATAGGGATTATCAAGTTCTAAAAGCTGCTCAATAAGCTTATCCGCCTCCTCGTATGATAGGGTATTATTCCCCTTTACTGCCGCCTTACATGCCATTGACGCAATCTTTTCCCTTATAATCTGCGGAACTCCACGAACAGGGCTTTCAATCATCTGGGTTAAAATCTCATCAAAAAGCTCCTTTATATTATATCCGAAAAGGTCAAGCGGCACTCCCCTAATGGCAAAGGCATTCATCCCAAAATCCTCTATTTCAAAGCCAAGCTCCTTAAAATATTTCTCGTAATTACTAATTAAATCCGCTTCCTTTGGAGTTACATTGATAACTACAGGAGGTGTTAAAATCTGAGTATATATCTCGTTGTTCTCCACCTTTTTTAAAATTTGCTCATATTTGACCTTCTCATGGGCTGCATGTTGGTCAATTATAAGCATTTTATCCTTGTAAGCCACAATCCAATACGTATCAAAGACCTGTCCCACAATCCTGTATTCCTGCTTTGCCTCCTTTGTAAGAATTTTTTCGTCAAAGAAGTTGAGCTGTTCAGGCTTCTCAACTATTACCTGCTCTTTTGCCTTTATCACGCCTGTGGTATGCTTATCAGGCTCACTTGCAGGGTTTCCGATTATCTTATTATATACCGGTATAGATACTGACTTTTTTTGTTCTGCATAGCTATCCTCAGGCTGTACCGTTTTTCTGTTATCCACAAAGAAATCACTTGTAATTTTATCATATACAGGGATTGTATTGTTCACAGCGCCATAGCCTGTATCCTCGTTTAAAATATTTTCCACCCTTTGGGTTTTCTCAATCTTTCGCTCCTTCTCAAAAGGCTCCGGTGCCTCGATTTTAGGCATATTTAATTTTACAGGCTTGTCAGCTCCAATAGTGGCATTCGGAATCATTTCCTGTCTCTTAAGAAATTCTGCAATATTATCAGAAATAAGTCTATATATTCCATTCTGGTTTGAAAAACGCACTTCCATTTTGGTAGGATGGACGTTTACATCAACGCTGTCAGTAGGCACATTTATATGGATAACACAAAACGGATATCTGTGCTGCATCATATATGACTGATAGCCCTCCTCTATCGCCTTTGAAATTATCTTGCTCTTGACATACCTGTTATTTACAAAGTAATTTTCAAAATTCCTGTTAGCCCGGTTAAGCGTCGGCTTTCCAAGAAACCCCTTTAATTCAATATCATTATCAATGAAATTAAATTCTATCATTTCATTTGCAATATCCCTGCCAAAAATCCTGTAAATAATGGCTTTCATATCGCCGTCACCATTTGTATAAAACTTAGTCTGACCATTTATAACATATTTAAACGAAATCTCCGGTCGGGAAAGTGCCATATGCTCCAATAAATCAGTAACATAACTTGCCTCCGTCATAGCGGTTTTAAGAAACTTTCTACGCACGGGTGTATTAAAGAACAGGTTTCTCACGATAAAAGTGGTTCCGTCGGGAGCGCCCACCTCATCAAATGAGGTTTCCATTGCCCCCTCCAAGCAATATCTCGTGCCTGTCATCTCGCTTTTAGTCTTTGTCACTATCTCAACCTTGGCTACAGCCGCAATGCTCGAAAGCGCCTCACCCCTAAAGCCCATGCTGTGAAGGCTCATAAGGTCTGCAACTGATGTTATCTTGCTTGTGGCATGGCGCATAAATGCGTCCCTTACCTGGTCTTTTTCAATACCCGCCCCGTCATCGGTTACACGTATAAATTCTATTCCGCCCTCTTTAATTTCAACCGTAATTGCACTTGCCCCTGCATCCATTGCATTTTCAACAAGTTCTTTCACGACACTTGACGGTCTCTCCACCACCTCGCCAGCGGCTATCTTGTCAATTGTAGTATCATCCAGTACGTGTATTTTTGCCATCCTTTTTCTCCTTCTCAAATATGGGCTTTAGACCATATTTGTAATTTTAAAACCTGTCATATAAGGGTTTTAAAATTTTTTTACCATCTGTTCTTTAATTTATTCTGAAATCTGTATAGCGTATTAAGTGCATCCAATGGAGTAAGGTTAGATATGTCTATCTCCTTAAGTTCCTTTATTATGTCCTCATCCTTGACAGTATCAAACAAAGACATCTGCCCCAAATCCACATCATCATAGTGCTTAGGTTTTTTCTTATCTGTTTTATTGTCTACCGCTATGCTCTGAACTTTTTCGGTAATATCGTTGTCACTTAGCTGTTCTGCAATCTCCTTTGCCCTGTCAATAACCATATCAGGCACTCCTGCAAGCTTTGCAACCTGTATACCGTAGCTTCTGTCTGCACCGCCCTTTATAATCTTTCTAAGAAATACTATATCGTCTCCCTTTTCCTTGACAGCGATACAATAATTGTTCACATTATCCATTTTACCCTCAAGCTCTGTAAGCTCATGATAATGTGTGGCAAAAAGCGTCTTTGCACCTAAAATTTTTTTGTTGCTTATATGTTCAATAACAGCCCATGCAATGCTAAGCCCGTCAAAGGTTGAGGTTCCACGTCCTATCTCGTCAAGCACTAATAAACTTTTGGGTGTGGCATTTCTAAGGATATTTGCCACCTCATTCATCTCAACCATAAACGTACTCTGACCACTTGCAAGGTCATCCGACGCACCAACCCTTGTAAATATCCTGTCAACAATTCCTATATCAGCACTCTTTGCAGGCACAAAGCTTCCAAGCTGCGCCATTAGGACTATCAATGCCGACTGGCGCATATATGTTGATTTTCCAGCCATATTAGGTCCGGTAATGACAGCTATACAATGATTTCCATTATTCAAATATGTATCGTTTGCCACAAACATATCATGGTCAATCATTTTCTCAACTACAGGATGTCTTCCGTCCTTTATGTCAATAACACCCTTGTCATTCAGCGTCGGTCTCACATAATGGTTTTGCTCTGCCACAATGGAAAGTGACGCAAAAACGTCAAGCCTTGCTATCGCCTTTGCCGTTTTTTGGATACGTTCAAGCTGCGAGGCAATATCATCCCTTATTTTGCAAAACATATCATACTCTAAAGTATTTAGCTTGTCCTCCGCATTGAGGATAGTGTCCTCTAGCTCCTTTAGTCTCGGCGTGGTATATCTCTCCGCATTTACAAGCGTCTGCTTTCTGACGTAATCATCGGGAACCAAGTTTTTAAAGGAATTAGTCACCTCAAAATAATATCCAAAGACCTTATTGTACTTAATCTTAAGGTTCTTAATTCCTGTCCGCTGCCTGTCATCCTCCTCTAACTGCGCCAGCCAATTTTTACCGTCAGTTTTGGCATGTCTCAAATGGTCTATGTCCTCGTCAAAGCCTTCCTTTATAATCCCACCCTCCCTTATCAAAAGGGGAGGTTCATCACAAATCGAGTTTTTGATTAAACCATACAAATCCTCGAGTCCGTCAATCTGCTCATTTATCTCTTTTAACAGCTTTGCGTCAAACTCATTTAGGACAGTCTTAATATGTGGCAGCATTTCCATTGAATTTGCAAAGGCAATTAAATCCCTTGGATTTGCCGACTTGTAGCTCACCTTTCCAAGAAGTCTTTCCATATCATAAATGGGGTTTAAATATTCCCTAATTTCATCCCTTGAAACCGAAGCCTTACAAAGCTGCTCCACCGTATCAAGCCTGTCATTTATATCGTCCTTGTTAATTAGAGGCTGTTCAATGTCATTTCTAAGCTGTCTTGCCCCCATTGCTGTCTTAGTCTTATCAAGCACCCATAAAAGCGAACCTCTCTTTTGCTTCTCCCGCAAGGTCTCCGTAAGCTCTAAATTTCTCCTCGTAGAACTGTCAAGAAGCATAAACCTGCTTGCAAGATATGGCGTGATATGGTTTATGTGGGAAAGCTCTGTCTTCTGTGTTTCCAACAAATACTGCATAAGTGCGCCGGAAGCTATAACGCCTGACGGAAAATCCTCTATTCCCAAGCCTTTAAGGGTATTTACCTTAAAATGCTCCATAAGGCACTTTCTACAGCCGTCATCATCAAAATACCATGGTTCAAGGGAATAAACTGCCATTTTAAGTCTGTTTTTTAAATCCTCCACGTCAAATCCGCTCATAATGAACGCATCATTGCAGATTATTTCCGTAGGCATATATTTATAAAGCTCGTCCATAAGCTTTGAAAGCCCTTCAACCTCCGTCATATAAAAATCGCCTGTGGTGACATCAGCAACTGATATCCCTATATTATTTTGAAAATATGCTATACACATAATATAATTATTCTTAGATTCTTCAAGTGCCTGGACGTTAAGATTTGTTCCCGGTGTGACAATACGTGTCACCTCACGTTTAACAAGCCCCTTTGCAAGTTTTGGATCCTCCACCTGCTCGCATATTGCCACCTTGTATCCTTTAGATACAAGCCTGTTCAAATAACCGTCAACCGCATGATACGGAATACCGCACATTGGAGCTCTCTCCTCCATGCCGCAGTCCTTACCCGTAAGGGTAATCTCAAGCTCCTTTGACACAAGCTTGGCATCCTCAAAAAACATCTCATAAAAATCACCGAGTCTGTAGAAAAGTATGCAGTCATTATATTTTTTCTTAGTTTCAACGTATTGCTGCATCATCGGTGTCATTCCAGCCATTGCACTTCCTCCAATATTCTGTCATCATAATATTTATAATAATTAAAAACGGACAAAGAAAATCGTTTTTCAATGTCCGCTTTTCCCTTGATATTCTATCATAAAAATACGAAAAATCAAAGTTAATTTTGTGTAATTGCCACTGCACGTTCAAGCGCCTCGTCAATATGCGAGCAGAAATTTTTTTCACCAATTTTCTCGCTAAAACCAGCTTTATCCATAACAAGCCTCGGCTGTTCATTGACGTGGGAGAGGATAATCTTAATTCCCTTTTTCTCATATTTAGTATAAAGCTCCTCAAGTGAATGCATTGCGGTAGCGTCAATTGCGCTTAC
>CAYTGS010000009.1:0-25023 GCA_964437435.1 uncultured Roseburia sp. | reverse complement strand
AGCCGTATAATTACAACTTCAGACTCACTCCTTGAGGAGCTTGTAAACCTTAAGAGATAATGATATTGCATAAATAAGAATAAGCCCGCACTCGTAAAAGGTGCGGGCTGTTTTAGGAGAACGAAAAATGATAGAGGTGACAAAAATCAACGGGGCGAAGATGTTAATCAACACAAGCCTTATAGAAACAGTGGAGGAGACACCCGACACGGTGATTACGTTGACCGATGGAAAGAAATTTATTGTAAAAGAAAGTAGACATCAGGTGAAAAATCTAGTAAAATTAACAAGACAGGAGTATTTTGACAAGAGACTTAAAACAGATGATGAAAACATTATGTAAGGCAAATATAAAATTTGATAAAATTATCAGAAAATTGTTGCAATTTATGTAACCTTACAGTAAAATATAGATTAAGTATTGGTAACTTAAAAAGGTAATTTAATATAAGAGAGGTGTATAAAAAGTGGATATAGCGTCTTTAGTGGGTATAATCGTATGTTTTGTGCTTGTTCTTTTTGGTATTATATCGAGTGATGGTGTCAAGGCAATTATATATTTCGCAGACGCACCGTCAGCACTTATTACCTTCGGTGGAGCATTCTGTGCGACATTGACATCAGTAAGTATGGAAAACTTCATCGGTGGAATTAAGAGTATCGGATTGATATTCAAGCCAGTGAACATAAACGTACCCGAAATGATTAACAAGATTATCGAGCTTTCAAATGTGGCTAGAAAGGAAGGTCTCCTTTCTCTGGAGGAAGCCGCATCGGGACTTGATGATGAGTTTATGAAAAAGGGTGTTATGCTTATAGTGGATGGTACTGACCCGGAGCTTGTAAGGGGTATTATGGAGACGGAGCTAAACAGTATCGACAGCAGGCATAAGCTAAGAAGCGGCTTTTGGGATACGCTGGGTGCCATGGGTCCTGCTTGGGGTATGATTGGTACTCTGGTTGGACTTGTATGTATGCTCCAAAACATGTCAGACCCTTCATCAATCGGACCTAAAATGGGTGTTGCCCTTATCACGACATTCTACGGCTCAATGCTTGCAAACTGGATATGTACACCCTGCTCTAATAAATTACAGTCTAACAATGCTATAGAAATACAGGCTAAGGAGATTATGATAGAGGGTCTTCTTTCAATACAGGCAGGAGAAAACCCTAGGGTAATCGAGGAAAAACTGAAGTCATTCCTTGCTCCTAAGGATAGGACTTCATCAGAAGAAGGCGGTGGAGGTGAGTCTTAATGGCAAAGAAGAAGGAAGAATTTAAGCTCCCACCCGGAACCCCGGCTCCGTGGATGAGTACGTTCTCGGATATGATGACGCTTCTGATGTGCTTTTTCGTTTTGCTTTTCTCAATGTCAGAGGTGGACGCTGCAAAGTTCGAGGAGGTGGCTAGGTCATTCCAATCCACGGTAAGTATCTTTAAGGGCGGTTCACAGGCGATAGGAGACGGAATACTTATAAGCAACGGCGTAAGCCAGTTAAATATGCTTGATGAATATGTTAATTCAAGCGGTAAGACGACGGAGTCTGATTCAGAGGTTATAGAGGATATGTCTAATTCCGGCGGTGCTTCTGACGAGGTGAGGGATGCGGCAAGCCAGCTTGGTATGACACAGGAGGAGGCACAGGACCTTCAGGATGCCATTGACGAGCTTGCAGAGCAAAAAATGAAGCTTTCAGAGGAACTTGCCGAGAAGATTGAGGAAGCCTTAAAGGACAGCATGATGGCTGACAAGGTGGATGTGGAGTTTACGGCGGATTATGTCCTCTTGACATTAAACGGAGCCTTTTTGTTTGACTCTGGAAAAGCCGATATAAAGTCGGACGCAATTCCAGTGCTTAATAAAATAGGTGTACTGCTTACTAAATATGCCGATTCAGATATAGAGATAGAGGGGCATACCGATTCCGTTCCTTTAAACGGTGGAAGGTATGAGAACAATGATGTGCTTTCAAGCTACAGGGCATTGGCGGTATTTAATTATTTGAAGGATAATGCCTCTATAGACCCCGGAGTGATGAAACATTCGGGCAGGGGCGAATATATGCCGATAGCCGATAACTCTTTGCCGGAGGGCAGGGCTAAAAACAGACGTGTTGAGATAAAGATATTTAACGCATTAAGCGGATATTAATAATTAATATGAAAGGGGTACCATTAAATGAAACGTAATATGTTATCAATTATCATTTTGGCATTGCTTGTAGTCAATATTGTACTTACAGCGATTATGATGGTAAGCGTGTCAAGCGCTTCCAGAAAGACAGCCTCTCTTGTCGCCGATATTTCAACAATTATCGGATTGGAGATTGACGGTCTTCCACAGACAGAGGTTGCCTCAACGACTCCCTCTATGGCTAATACGGCTGTATACAATATTACTGATGAGCTTACTATTCCATTAAAAATGGGTGAGGATGGAAAGACTCATTACGCAGTGGGTAATGTATCATTGTCTATGGATACGACAAACGCTGATTACAAGACTTATTCAGAGTCAATGGAAAACATGGAAGGACTTATTAAGGATGTAATATTTGACGTTATAGGCAATTATACTATGGAGGAGATGCAGGCTGATACAAAGGCTGTTAAGAGTGAAATCCTTAGCGGTGTTCAGCAGCTTTTCGGCTCTGAGTTCATATATAGTGTGTCATTTAACTTCCTATATTCTTAAAATGCTTTAGGAGATTATTGGTATATACTACTATTTGGAATAGCAGGGGGTGATTGACCACATGGGAGAGGTTTTATCTCAAAGTGAAATAGACAGCTTGCTTGCGGCTTTAAGTTCAGGTGAGCTGGATGTTGAAGATATGCAGGATAAGGATGAACGTCCGGTTAAAAATTATGACTTTAGCCGTCCTGCAAAGTTCTCAAAGGAGCATTTGAGAACATTAAATATGATATTTGACCATTACGGACGACTGCTTTCGACGAATTTACCGGTTTATTTGAGGAAAAACGTACAGGTAAGCGTAGCAAGTTCAGAGACCGTAACATTTGCGGAATTTTCTAATGCGCTGTCAAATCCTGTTTTGCTGACGGTCGTGAATTTTTCACCTATGCCGGGGCAGATTATAATGGAGCTGACCAGCGGGCTTGGATATGCGATTATTGACCGAATGTTGGGCGGCAGGGGCGAAGCCCTGGAAAAGCCGAGGGACTTTTCAGAGATTGAAATGTGTATAATAGAGCGTATAATGGTTATATGTATGAACCTTTTGCGTGAACCTTGGAAAAACGTTGCGGAGGTCAATCCGTATTTGGAGAGGATAGAGACAAATCCACAGTTTGCCCAAATAATTTCTCCTAGCGACATGGTGGCTCTCGTTACTATGAACGTGAAGATTGGTGATGTAGAGGGTCTTATGAATGTTTGTCTGCCATTCTTCACTTTGGAGTCAGTCATGGATAGGCTGAATACAAAGTTCTGGTATTCAAGCCTACAGAAGGTGGACGACGAGGATTACGAGCAGCTTATCGAGTCTATGATGCGGCGTGTTGAGGTTCCGGTCAAGGCTGTTTTGGGAAAGAGTGTTATTACGGTTAGTGATTTTGTCAATATACAGGTAGGCGATATTATCAGGCTTGACTCGAAGATTGATGATGAGCTGGATGTATATGTTGGAAACATTAGAAAATTTAGTGCTGTACCCGGCGCTAACAAAGAGGCATATGCCGTTAGGGTAACATCAGTAATCAGGGAGGAGGATTAAACAATGGATGGAATGTTATCGCAGGATGAAATTAATGCATTGTTGAATGGAGTAGACCTGTCGGCAGATTCGGGAACAGCAGCAGACACCGGAACGGCAACTATGGCGGCTCCGGTAGAGGAAGACGATTTAACAGATGTAGAAAAAGATGCAATCGGCGAAGTGGCAAACATAAGTATGGGTACTTCAGCCACGACACTTTACTCATTGGTAAACAAGAAGGTAAGTATCACTACACCTGTTGTAGAGATGTGCAAATGGGAGGATGTATTAGAGCAGTACGAGAAGCCCTGTGTATTTATACAGATTAAGTATACTGTAGGTCTAAACGGTACTAATATCCTTGTATTAAAGGAGCATGATGTTAAGGTTATCACTGACCTGATGATGGGCGGTGACGGTACGAACATTGACGGAGAGCTTACAGAGCTTCATTTAAGCGCTATTTCAGAGGCTATGAACCAGATGATGGGTTCTGCTTCCACTTCGCTTTCCTCAATGCTTGGAAAGACGATAGACATTAGCCCGCCAGAGGCGAGCCTTGTGGATTTGCAATCAAAGGAGCCTAGGGAGCTCTCACCATTTTTGGAAAACAAATTCGTAAAGGTTTCATTTAGGATGCAGATAGATGAAGATTTGGTGGATTCAACGCTTATGCAGTTATATCCGCTTGATTTTGCCAAATCGATTTATGATACATTTATGGCACAGCAATTGGGAACGGCGGACGCAGCACCGGCTCAGTCGGCTCCGCAACCAACACCAGCCCCAGCACCCGCTCCGGCACCTGTACAGCAGGCTCAACCGATGGATATGGGAATGCAGCAACAGCAGATGCCAATGGGAGGAGCACCGATGGGAATGCCACAACAGGGCTACGGTATGCCACAGGGCTATGGAATGCCGCAGGGTTACGGTATGCCGCAAGGCTATGGCATGCCAAATGTAAATATTCAGCCTGCACAATTTCAAAATTTCTCACCTTCACAGGGTGAAATGGTCAGCGCAGAGAGCATAGGTCTTATTAAGGATGTACCTCTTGAAGTAACTGTAGAGCTTGGACGAACCAGTAAATCCATTTCGGATATATTGGAGTTTGCGCCTGGTACTATTATTGAACTTGATAAAATCGCCGGTGAGCCGATTGACATTCTGGTAAACGGAAAGTTTGTGGCTAAGGGCGAGGTAGTTGTAATCGAGGAAAGCTTCGGCGTAAGAATAATGGAAATTATTAAATAGTAGAAAGGACAATGTAATATGGGAAAGAGAATTCTAATAGTAGACGATGCGGCATTCATGAGAATGATGATTAAGGATATCCTTACTAAGAATGGATATGAGATAGCAGCAGAGGCGGAAAATGGTAAGATTGCCGTTGATAAATATAAGGAGGCTTCTCCTGACCTCACACTGCTTGATATCACAATGCCGGAAATGGATGGAATACAGGCTCTTAAGGCTATTAAGGAGATTGACCCAGGTGCAAATGTCATCATGTGCTCTGCTATGGGACAACAGGCAATGGTTATTGAGGCTATCCAGTCAGGGGCAAAGGATTTCATAGTCAAGCCTTTCCAGGCTGAGCGTGTATTAGAGGCTGTCAAGAAGGTTGTGGGATAATGCTTGACTCCATAGTGGAATTGCTTACTGTAATACTTATATTTATATTTGTTTTGGCTCTTGCATATATAACAGCCAGACTCACGGCAGGCTTTCAAAAGGGAAGAATGTCCGGAAACGGCGTGGAGGTACTCCAAACGTTCAAGATAGCGCAGAACAAATATATTCAGGTTGTAAGGATAGGTGAGAAGTATTATTCCTACGTGGTCTGTAAGGACACGGTTACTTTGCTTGGGGAGATGACTAAGGATGAAATTCCGAACATTGATAATGTTAAGACGGAACCTGTAATTAATAAAAATTTCAAGGAGATTTTTGACAGGCTTAAAAAGTAAGGGATATCAGGACAGTTTTATGAGAAACAAATGCAAGAAGTACGACATACGCAGGGAACTTAAAAAAATTGCATATATGATTTGCATGATTGTCACCATATTGGCTGCTGACGTTTCGGTTGCGGTTGCAACCGAAACAGAGCGTGACGAGGCGACGATTGACGAGATATTTGACAATACTGATACTAACAGCAACAGGACAAACATTAATGAGCCTGGTTCCGCCACTACGGGGGAGGAGCTTGGAGAGCTTAATATTGCAAATAATCTCACTATAACCTATGACAGTGGAAACGGCGAGCTTAACGGTACATTAAGGATTTTGCTTATACTTACCGCCATAGCCATAGTGCCTATGCTTTTGGTTACTATTACCTCGTTTACGAGAATACTTATAGTACTCCATTTTACAAGACAGGCGCTGAATACACAGTCGGCTCCGCCTAATCAGGTGCTGATTGCAATATCCCTGTTCCTTACATTTTTTATTATGCAGCCTATTTTCTCACAGATTTACACGGAAGCCATAGTTCCGTATGACTCCGGTGAGATTGGGTTTCAGGAAGCCTGTGAGATTGCGATAGAGCCTATGCGTACATTTATGTTTGAACAGACACAGGTTAAGGACATAGATGTATTTATGCAGATTTCAAATACTGCATGGGATGGAACGAGCCTGGACCAGGTTCCTACATCTGTTTTGATACCGGGCTTTATCATCAGCGAACTTCGAACAGCATTTATTATTGGATTTGTTATATACATACCATTTATAGTCATTGATATGGTGGTTGCGTCAGTACTCATGAGTATGGGTATGATGATGCTTCCTCCCACAACTATATCCATGCCGTTTAAGATTTTGCTTTTCGTATTGGCTGACGGCTGGAATTTGGTAATTGTAAATCTTGTTAAGACGTTTTATTAGCAGCAGGAGGGGTTAAGATGACTGTAGAAATGGTAACTGACATAATGCAGGATGGATTGTTTGTGGTCTTAAAGACTGCGGCACCTCCGCTTCTAGTCTCACTGGTTATAGGTCTTACGGTCAGTATTTTCCAGACCGTAACCTCGATACAGGAGCAGACGCTCACGTTTGTACCTAAGATTGTGGGAATGTTTGTATGCCTTATGGTTTTAGGTCATTGGATGCTTAATAACATGACAACCTATATGGTTGATTTATGGCAGAATTTTTCAGTATACATAAGATAGCGGAGGGGAGTACAGGACATGGTGGATTTATCATTTTCCCTTTCCGAGCTGGAATATTTTCTGCTTGTGTTTATGCGAATTGCGAGTTTTGTGTATGTGGCACCTTTTTTCAGTACTAAGGGCATACCCAATAATGTAAAAATAGGATTAAGTGTGTTCGTGGCTTATATAATGTACAGCTTTGGTCCCGAACATGTTTATCCTCAATATAATACGGTGCTTGGATATTGTGCCGTTGTGTTGAAGGAAGTGTCGGTGGGACTGCTTATTGGACTTGGTGCCCAACTGTGTACTTCCATTGTTTTATTTGCGGGAAGAATTATTGATATGGAGATTGGTCTTTCAATGGCGAGCGTATTCGACCCCACCACAAATGAGCAGTCTTCAATATCCGGAGTATTGCTCCAATACGGAGTTATGCTTATATTGTATACGACGGGGCTTCACCGCTATCTGCTTAAGGCATTGATGGAGACTTTCACCCTTATACCGATAGACGGAATAAACTTTGACACTGAGAAGCTTCTTTCCTCAATGATTACTTTTTTGGGGAATTATATAATTATTGGATTTAGGATATGCCTGCCTGTGTTTGCAAGCATTACGCTTATGAATATTGTGCTTGGACTTCTGGCTAAGCTTGCGCCCCAGATGAATATGTTTTCGGTGGGTATTCAGCTAAAGCTGCTGGCAGGTCTAAGCGTTATGATTATTACAGTGAGAATGTTGCCTGATATATGCAATTTTATTACAAAACAGATGCAGCAGATGATTGTTTCTATGGTGGAGGGCATGATGTGATATTAGAATATAATTTACAGTTTTTTGCCCAGGACGGTCCGGGCGGTGAGAAAACCGAGGAGCCTACCTCCAAGAAATTGAGCGACACACGTAAAGACGGTAAGGTTCCCAAAAGTAAAGAGCTTTCAAACGGAGTGGAGCTTATTGCCCTGTTTCTCATATTAAAATTTTGGATAGGGCATATGGGCGAGGGCTTCATGGAAACCTTCAGCGTGCTGTATGACAAAATTCCGGATTATACTACATATTGGGGGGGACGGATTGTAAAGGAAGACTACAGGATATTGATGAATTATGCGCTTTTAAGTATATTAAAGCAGCTTCTTCCATTTTTTATAGTCGGACTTGCCCTTGCGATAGTGATAAATATGCTCCAGTTTAAATTCCAGATTACCACAAAGCCCCTGCGTCCGAAATTCAGCAAGCTTAATCCGGTGTCGGGAGTGAAAAGGCTTTTCTCAAAGGAAAAGATAATAGAGCTTTTAAAGTCAATAGCCAAGGTTATATTGATAACGTATGTTGTTTATTCCACGATAAAGGGCGATTGGGTTTATCTTGTAAAGTTTTATGATATGCCGTTAAACCAGGCGATTGAGGTCATAGGAAACATAGTCATAAATATGGGGCTTAAGATTTCACTGGTATTTATGGTTATAGCCTTTGCGGATTTGTTTTACCAAAGGCATAAATTTAAAAATGACATTAAGATGACAAAGCAGGAAGTTAAGGACGAATATAAGAATACTGAAGGAGACCCCCAGGTTAAGGGTAAAATCAGGAGCAAGATGAGGGAGGCCTCCCAGAGGCGTATGATGCAGGATGTGCCAAAGGCAGACGTTGTAATCACAAACCCAACCCACTTTGCAGTGGCGATAAGGTATGATGCTAATGAAGCGCCGGCACCTGTGGTTTTGGCAAAGGGTGCGGATTATGTGGCACAGAAGATAAAGGAAGTGGCTAGGGAGAACCATGTCGAGATAGTAGAGAATAAGCCCCTTGCACGTATGCTATATGCAAACGTGGATGTGGGACAGGAGGTTCCTCCGGAGCTATATCAGGCTGTTGCGGAGGTTTTGGCAATGGTATACAAGATGCAGGGAAAAATTTAAAAATTATATGTACAATTGTCTATAAGTGTGAGAAAATAGTATATATGACCTAAATCTTGATTTTATTTGTTATTTTTTGGAGATTAAGGGGGAAACCGTTAAATGAAGATGAAAAAGGCGGATATAGGTGTAGCTCTGTATTTGTTGGCAGCTATCATCATGCTGATTGTACCTATCAGTAATACGATGCTTGACATACTGCTTGCACTGAATATATCCCTTGCATTTACAATATTGTTTACGGTCATGTTTTCCAAAGAGGTTTTGGATTTATCATTTTACCCTACAATATTGCTTTTCACCACAATTTTCAGGATAGCCCTTAACGTTTCATCTACAAGGCTTATCCTTAGCACCGGAGACCCCGGAAACGTAGTCGCTACCTTCGGTAATTTCGTAGGCGGCGGTGATATCGTTATTGGTGTGGTTGTCTTTATAATTTTGATTATAGTACAGTTTGTGGTTATCAACAAAGGTTCTGAGCGAGTTGCAGAGGTAACTGCCAGATTTACACTTGATGCCATGCCCGGTAAACAGATGGCTATTGATGCCGACCTTAATACAGGCGCCATTACGGATGCGGAGGCTAAAATCCAGAGAGAGAAGCTCCAACAGGAGGCAAGCTTCTTCGGCTCTATGGATGGTGCCGTTAAGTATGTAAAGGGAGATGCGACGGCGGGCCTTATCATAACCGGTGTTAATATTATCGGCGGTATTATTATGGGCGTTTTACGTCAGGGAATGGATATCAATGACGCTCTTAATAAATATACAATACTTACAATAGGTGACGGTCTGGTAAGCCAGATACCATCACTTCTTATTTCGTTGTCAACAGGTATTTTAGTTACCAAGGGCTCAAAGGAGGCAGACTTTGGTACTGTGCTTGTAAGACAGCTTTTTGGTATACCAAAGGTGCTATATATGGTTGGCGCGGTTCTTGCCTTTTTGGGTATTGTAACACCGCTTAATCCGCTTATCTTCGTTGTACTTGGAGTTATATTTATAATATGCGGACGTATGATAGCGTCAACTATAGAGACTGCCACAATCGAGGCTGAAGCTGAAACTGACGAGGATTCGGCTGACGAGATACGTAAGCCTGAAAATGTCAACTCGCTGCTGCAGGTTGACCCTATCGAATTAGAGTTTGGTTATGGTATCATACCGCTTGCGGATGTTAACCAGGGCGGAGACCTGTTAGACCGAGTTGTAATGATTAGACGGCAGATTGCACTGGAGCTTGGTACGGTTGTACCGATTATACGTTTGAGGGATAATATCCAATTAAACCCCAACCAGTATATTATTAAGATTAAGGGAATACAGGTCAGCGAGGGAGAGATACTGTTTGACCATTATATGGCAATGAATCCAGGCTTTGTGGAGGAGGAGATATCAGGTATACCTACATTTGAACCCTCATTCCACCTGCCGGCAATATGGATAACGGAGAGCCAGAGGGAGCGTGCGGAGAGCGTGGGATATACTGTGGTTGACCCGCCATCAATAATAGCCACCCACCTCACGGAGGTTATCAGACAGTACCTTGCAGATATGCTTACAAGGCAGGATGTTCAAAATCTTGTCAATAATATTAAGGAGACAAATCCTTCCCTTGTGGAGGAGCTTGTGCCGAAGCTTTTAGGACTTGGAGAAATCCAAAAGGTACTCCAAAATCTCTTAAAGGAGGGTATCTCGATAAGAGACCTTGTTACAATTTTTGAGACGCTTGCTGACCATGCGGCATCCACCAGGGATACGGATATTCTAACAGAGTATGTCCGCCAAAGCCTAAAGCGGGCGATTTCAAGCAAATACTTCCCATTGAACGAGACTACGAGTGTCGTTACGCTTGACCCTAACCTTGAACAGGAGATAATGGGAAGTGTCAAACAGACGGAGCAGGGTGCATATCTGACCCTTGACCCGGAAAAGACAAAAACAATTATGGCATCGGTGGAGACTGAGGTAGGAAAGCTTGAAAAGCTTGGCAAAAATCCTATAGTTATAACCTCGCCGATTGTACGTATGTATTTTAAGAGACTTACGGAGGACTACTTCAAGGATTTGGTGGTTGTCTCCTACAATGAAATAGAATCTGACGTTGAATTACAATCAGTAGGAATGGTGACAGCATGATAATTAAGAAATTTCAGGGAAAAACAAAAGAGGATGCTCTTGAGGCGGCTCAAAAGGAACTGGGTGACGGTCTCGTTGAAATGAACGTAAAAACAGTAAAAGCCAAGGGAATATTAGGCTGGCTGAAAAAGACAATGGTGGAAGTAACCGTGGCAAAGGAAGAAGAAAGCGAAAAATATGAGAGGATGGAAGCAGTGAAGCAGGAAAAACAGCTCCAACCAACCCCAAAGCCAGTGCCTCCAAAGGATATATTGCCAGAGAAGGCTCCGGATATCCTAAAGGAACCCCAAAACGGCTTGGAGGAGAAGCTGGATAATCTCCAAAACCTGATAGAAAAGCAGTTGTCTAAGCAGGAGACTAAGCAGGGGGACGAGGAAAATAATGAGGATGAGGAACAGGATAGCGCCGATAAGGGCAGGATTAATTTCCTAAAGCTCCTGTATACTAAGATGACAGACAATGAGATAGACGAAAAGTATGCCCATGACATAATCGAGGAAATTGACAAAAACTGCAAGCCGGATATGAATATGGATATGATGCTCTCTGAAATATACCAGAGAATGATATTAAAGCTTGGAAAGCCGTATGTAATAGAGGAGAGCAGCCAGGGACCAAAGGTTGTGTTTTTCGTGGGTCCCACGGGGGTGGGCAAGACTACGACAATAGCCAAGATTGCCTCGTCATACAGGGTTGAGAGGAAAAAGAAGGTAGCGCTTCTCACAGCCGACACGTACAGGATTGCGGCGGCGGAGCAGCTAAGGACGTATGCAAATATTCTTGAGGTTCCATTCAGGGTGGTATATACTTCAAATGAGATTGAGACGGCGATTGAGGATTTCAAGGAATATGATTACATATTGGTGGATACGACAGGTCATTCACCTAACAACGAGGCGCAGCGCGAAAGCATGGGCAGCCTCATAAATTCAGTAAAAACTACTGCACCAAAGGAGGTATTTCTAGTATTATCTGCATCGACTAAATATAGGGATTTGATGAATATCGCTGATACCTACAAGGAAATTGCGGATTATAAATTAATTTTTACAAAAGTTGATGAAACGTCTACACTTGGAAATATTTACAATCTGAAGATGTACACTGGGGCAAGTCTTTCTTATATTACTTGTGGTCAGAATGTACCGGATGATATAGAATATTTCAATCCACAGTCAACTGTAAAGCAGTTGTTGGGTGGAAGACGTTAACGGAGGGAATTATATGGATCAAGCGGAACAGTTGAGAAATGTCATTAGGTTAAATCCTGTACCAAGACCGTTGGCGAGGATTATAACTGTAACCAGTGGAAAGGGAGGCGTAGGAAAGTCAAACACTTCCATAAATTTGGCGTGTCAGTTCAAAAAAATGGGAAAAAGTGTTATAATACTTGATGCAGACTTCGGACTTGCAAATATAGAGATTATGTTTGGAACCGTTCCAAAGCATAATCTGTGTGACCTGATTTATCAGGGAAAGAGTATAACGGACATAATAACATGGGGTCCCATGGATATAGGCTTTATTTCGGGAGGCTCCGGAATAGCAGGATTATCAAATTTGAGCAGGGATTACCTTAATTATATAATACAGAATTTAGCACAGCTTGATGCAATTGCAGATATAATTATTATCGACACGGGAGCCGGAATTTCCGATGCAGTACTTGATTTCCTCGTGGCAAGCGGGGAAATATTAGTGGTTGCCACTCCGGAGCCCACATCAATAACAGATTCCTATTCATTGCTGAAGGCACTTAACCGTCATCCGAGGTTCTTAAGGGAGGACTCAAAGATAAAGGTTATTGCCAACAAGGTATCATCATATGATGAAGGTGAGGCAATGTTTAATAAATTAAGCACTGTTGTCAGCAGGTACTTAAAACTGCCTGTATCATACTTAGGGGCTATTCCTTATGACAGGAGGCTGGAGGAGGCGGTAATGCAGCAGACTCCCGTAAGTATACAAAGCCCTAACGCCAGGTCGGCGGTTGCGTATGAGAAAATGGCATATGCACTTATGGATAAGGAGTATGACAACTCCGTTGTCAAGAGGGGAATGGCAGCATTTTTCTCACATATTATTGCTGGAACAAAAAACGGAAAAATAATAAACTAAAGAGTACTACTTACAAAAGATAAAGTGAAAGAGATGGTGTGTGGAATTAATGAGATTTTCGGGTAATTTGAAACGAAAACAGGAGGATGCTATGATTGAAAAGTTTATAGCTCCAGGCGATAAGGTAGAGCTAAAGTCGATTGTCAACGTAGTGCTTCCAGACGGTACTAAAGGGGTGAGAACCTATAAGACCTCTGTGCATGACGTTCAGGCGGACGGAAGAATTGAAATTGTAATGCCTATGGAACAGACTAAGCTTGTACTCCTACCTTTGGGTGGGGAGTATGACGTTTGCTTTTTCTCCGAGGGGGGAATGTTCAGCTCAAGTGTCAAAATCATTGACAGGCAGAAGATTAATGGAATATATGTGCTTGTCACGGAGATGACAAGCAGCCTTCATAAATTCCAAAGAAGGGAATATTACAGATTTAACTGTATAGTTGAAGCAGAGGCGAGACAGTTGGATGACTTGGAAACAGAAATGCTCAAAAAAGGATTATTACAGGTTGTGTCGGACAGGGAAGCGGTGAAGGGCATGATAGTTGACATCAGCGGGGGCGGCGCAAGGTTCGTGTCCAGTAACCTGTTTGGGGAGGACAGTATTGTAATAATGAGGTTTAATCTGTCAATAATGGATGAACTGAAGCCGTTTATGCTGACGGCTAGGGTAATATATTCAAACGAGATAGAGAATAGACCGGGAGAATACGAGAACAGAGTGAAGTTTGAATATATCAACAGCACTACAAGAGAGGAAATCATTAAATATATATTTGATGAAGAAAGAAAAAATCGAAAAAATTGTAAAGGTTGTTGAGAAGTATGACAATTAACTCTATTTCAGAAAAAAATAAGAAAAAAATACTTGTAGTTGATGACTCTGCACTCATGAGAAGGGTAATGTGTGATATAATCAATGCAGATGAACGGTTTCAGGTAGTTGAGCAAGCCTTGGACGGCGAGGCAGCATATGAACTTCTCAAGAAAAATCAATATGACGGTGTGGTTTTGGATGTCAATATGCCAAAGATGAATGGCATACAGCTCCTTAACCTGCTCCAAAGGGACAGGATACGTGCCCGTATTATGATGGCGAGTACGGATACCCGTGACGGGGCGGAGGTCACGCTTGAAGCGTTAGAGCTTGGAGCGATTGATTTTGTAGAGAAACCTGCAAACATAGCTTATCTAAAGGGTGACGATTTTAAGGCAGGATTCCTTGACACACTCTATGCAGTAGTTTCGAGTCGGCAGACGAATATTTCGATAGCGCCGACGGCACCGGTATTTCCGGCATCTCCAAGGGTAAATCCCGGAGATATAATACTGCGAGGGGATAAAACAGGTGAGGAGAAGCCACATGAAGCACTAAAGCCGCGTGAGCCAATATCACCATTTAGAACTCCCCGTGTGGAAACACCCGTTACCAGAAATGTAAATATAGCCAAAAAGGATTTCCCTGTTGCCACGGGCGGTCAGAAAGCAGTAGCGATTGCCAGCTCAACAGGAGGACCAAAGGCACTCCAAAGTGTTATAACCAAACTGCCGGCAGAACTTGCGGCTCCGGTTTTAATAGTACAGCATATGCCCAAGGGATTTACACAATCCTTAGCCGAAAGGCTGGACTCCTTAAGCCAGATAAAGGTCAAGGAGGGGGCAGAAGGAGATGTGCTGGAAAATGGCGTTGTTTACATAGCTATGGGTGGTAAACACATGAAGGTTGTCAACAAAGCAGGAAAGCAGGTAATTACATACACTGACGAACCACCTAGGGAAGGGGTTAAGCCCTGTGCAAATTATATGTATGAGTCCTTAGCCAACAGCAGTTACTCTCAGATAATATGTGTCGTGCTCACCGGAATGGGGGCTGACGGTACCAAGGGAATCGTAAATTTAAAATCTTCAAAGAAGATACACGTTATAGCCCAAGACGAGACAACGTCCACCGTATACGGTATGCCAAAGGCAGTTGCAAATGCGGGGGTTGTAGACAAGGTTGCGGCATTGGATAACGTGGCACAGGAAATAATAATGAATGTGGGGGTCAGATAGTATGGATACTAGTCAATATCTTGATATTTTCCTTGATGAATCAAGTGAACATTTACAAAGCTTGAGTGACCAGATTATGGAGTTGGAGCAAAATCCCGAGAACATGGATACCATTAATGAGATTTTCAGGGCGGCACATTCCCTTAAAGGAATGGCGGGTACCATGGGTTATAAGAGGATGCAGACTCTTACGCATGATATGGAAAATGTTTTTTCGGAGGTCAGAAACGGAACATTCAAGGTTCAGTCGGGAATGATTGATGTTTTGTTTAAATGTCTCGATGCTCTTGAAGATTATGTTAATAACATCAGACAGACTTCGGATGAGGGCACAAATGATAATCAGGATTTGATTGATACTCTAAACAGTATCTTAAAAAATAAGGGTGAGGTAGTCAGTGGAGACTCTGGTGGGGCAGCAGCTCCCGCAGGAGACACAGCGGCAGCGTCAGGAGATACTGCTAAAGCAGATGATGCCAATGTCAAGAGGGAGAGATGGCAGGACATTAAGATTACCGATACTGAAAAGATGCTTATAGATAAGGCTACAGGTGAGGGACTTAAGGTATACGGAATAACGGTATATGTTGAGGAGGCATGTGTACTCAAGGCTGCAAGGGCATTCCTTGTATTTAAGGCTTTGGAGAGGCATGGAGAGATAATTATATCTTCACCTACGGCACAGGATATTGAGGACGAAAAATTTGAACTTACATTCAGTCTCGTGTTTATATCAGGAAGCACAAAGGAGGAAATAGTTGAGGCGGTTAAGAGCGTTTCCGAAATAGAAGAAGCTTTCTGTGATGAATATAAGGTTCCGGCAGTTGAGCCGGAAAAGGTTGAGGAGTCTCCTAAGCAGGAGGAGGCAGCCAAGACGACGGCACCTGCAACGCAGGAGGCAACGACGGCTCCGGCAGCTTCCGCAAAGGCAACGACGGCTCCGGCAGCTTCTTCAAACAAGCCTGCTGCAAAGCCTGTTGTAAACAGGACTGTCAGGGTGGATATTGAGAAGCTGGACAATCTTATGAACCTTGTCAGCGAGCTTATTATCGCTAAGAATTCACTTATTGCCGCTACATCTTCGGATAATGTCAAGGGTGATATGGGTTCAGTCAACGAACAGATTGAATATCTGGAAAGTGTGACAACAAATCTTCATGAGTCAGTCATGAAGGTCAGGATGGTTCCTATCGAAAGCGTTGTGGCTAAGTTCCCGCGTATGATAAGAGACCTTTCAAAGAAGCTTGATAAGAAAATGGAACTCTACATGTCAGGTGAGGACACAGAGCTTGACCGTACCGTTGTAGATGAGATTGGCGACCCTCTGATGCATATGCTTAGAAATTCGGCTGACCATGGTTTGGAGTCTAATGAGGAGCGTGTTGCAAAGGGTAAGCCAGAGGTCGGTTCCATTTTCCTCGACGCATACCAGGATGGTAATAACGTTGTTATTGCCGTTAAGGATGACGGTGGCGGAATAGATGTTGAGGCTGTAAGGGCAAAGGCGGTAGAACGTGGCACTGTCACCCCTGACCAGGCTGAGGCAATGACCGAAAAGGAAGTTATTGATTTATTGTTTTTACCTAGCTTTTCTACGGCAAAGAAGGTATCAGATGTATCTGGACGAGGCGTTGGACTTGATGTTGTTAAATCAAAGATTGAGTCTTTAAGCGGTGAGGTTGAGGTTAAGAACCATTTTGGAGAGGGTTCAGAGTGGATTATAAGGCTTCCGCTTACACTTGCAATCATCCAGGCACTCATGGTTATAGTAGGGGATGAAAAATATGCGATAGCCTTAGGTTCAATCCAGACTATTGAGGATGTTTCCCCAAGCGACATTAAGCTTGTTCAAAATAAGGAAGTTATACATATAAGAGGTACGGTTATCCCTATAATCAGACTTAACAGGGTTCTTGATATAGCACCAAGGGAGGATGAGGATACCAAGAATATGACGGTTATTATCGTCAAAAAGGGCGATAAGCTGGCAGGTCTTGTGGTTGACGAACTTATAGGACAGCAGGAAGTTGTTATCAAGTCCATGGGCAAATACATTAAGGTACCCAAGATGATAAGTGGAGCTACTATTTTAGGTAATGGTGATGTGGCACTTATTCTTGATACAAATGCATTGATTTAATCCTATTGATAAAAAGGAAATGAAAGGCAGGGCATAGAACATGGATGAAGTAAAAGTAATGGACGAGCAAAGGCGAAATGAGAGCCTTAACCGTCCGGTAGAGCATGATACAACACAGTACATAGTTACACAGCTTGGTGGAGAGCAGTACGGAATAGATATTAAGTACATCTCAAATATCATCAGGATGTCGAAAATTACAAGAGTACCAAAGGTTTCAAATTATATCAAGGGCGTTATAAACGTCAGGGGTGTTGTCATCCCGACGATAAGCCTGAGACTTAAAATGGGGCTTGCGGATGATGAGATTACGAAGAAAACTCGTATTATCATACTAACGTTGGAACAGCATGAGTCAATAGGCGTGCTGGTGGATGAAGTCAGGGAAGTAGTAACTTTGGACGAGGAGCACATAGAGAGAATGGGTTACGAGAAGGATGAGAAGGACAGATTCTTGTCAGGCGTAGGTAAGACGGATGGAAGACTTATATCACTTCTTGACATTACCTCGGTGCTTGCAGATGTTGTTGATGCATAGATATAATATTATTCGGAAGTAGGAGATTATAATGGCAGAAAACATCACATTTAAGCAGGTTACAACACAGTACTATGATGTACTAAAGGAAATTGGAAATATAGGAGCGGGCAATGCCACCACGGCACTTGCCCAAATGCTCCAAACCAAGGTTGACATGAAGGTTCCCCAGGTAAGACTTCTTGATTTCAAGGATGTCGGAGAAGTAATGGGGGGCGAAGAACAGATTGTAGTAGGCATATATCTGGCTGTTGAGGGCGATATCACAGGCAGTATTATGTTTATTTTGGAACAAAAGGCTGGAAAGGAACTGGTATCGAAGCTTATGGGGATGCCGCCCTCAGAGGGTGATTTCAATGAAATGGAGATATCAGCCTTAAAGGAGATAGGCAACATTATCACAGGTGCATATCTTAACTCTCTGGCTATGATGACAAATTTAAAAATGATTCCGTCGGTTCCCGATTTGAACGTTGATATGTTGAACGCCATACTTAGCGTTCCGGCAATAGAATTTGGCATTATGGGGGATCAAATATTACTTATACAGACCGTTTTTACTGATGATGTTGACTTAAACGGTTATTTTATACTTATGCCGGATTTGGAGTCATATTCCAAGATGCTTGGCGCACTTGGAATTACATTGTAACATAGGATTACATTGATTTTCTTGGAAAGGGCATAAATGTCTATGGCAAATATAGTAAAGGTTGGAATGGCAGATTTGAATGTCTGTAAAAGCCCTGATGGAATAACTACTTTGGGACTTGGGTCATGTGTTGGAATTTGCATAAGGGATCCTATTGCCAAGGTAGGCGGTTTGGCTCATGCCATGCTGCCCGACAGTACTCAGATAGAAAACAACACTAACAGAGCTAAATTTGCAGACACAGGTATAGAGGACCTTGTGAAAAAGATAGTGGCTATGGGTGGCGTAAAATCACGATTTGAAGCCAAGATAGCCGGCGGGGCGCAGATGTTTGCGTTTCAGAATAAATCGGACATGGTAAGGGTGGGAGACCGAAACGTGGAGGCAAGCAAGAAAAAATTAAAAGAGCTTGGTATACCGCTTAAGGCTTCCGATACGGGGCTTAATTATGGTCGTACTATTGTCTATTATCCTGAAACAGGAGAGCTTATTATACGTTCAGCCGGAAAGCCGGAAAAATCTATATAAATTACACAGGGGTATCATAATGGAAAATAAAACAAGGTTTATTACGCCTGCTCTTATGCTTTTGGCAGGTGCGATAGCCGCCATAATTATGTTTATTAGAGGATTTGAGCTTACCAGAATGTTGTGGGGGCTATTAATTGTACTTGTAATATTTTATATTTTGGGTGATATTGCAAGGTATCTATACTCAACTATAAGACCCCGTATTATTCCAGATGCAGACTTGGATGATATGGTCAAGATAGCACGACAAAATGCTGAGATTACGGGAAATGTGGTTGAGTTTGCCGATGAGGCAGAAAATGAGGATGAAGAATCGGAGAATGTTAAATCTGAATCGGAAGAAGGCATATCGGGAGAAAATGCAGCCGATGAGGATATATCCGAGGAATATGGAGATGAGGATTTAGAGAGTTCTGAATACAGCGAGGAATAAAGGCATTTTAGGTTAAATACAATTGGGGGATAAGCATGAACGAGGCAGCACGTAAAAAACTTTGGGATGACTACATCAGGCTTGGAACAGCCGAAGCAAGGGAAAAGCTTATACTTGAATATGCACCTTTGGTTAAGGTGGTGGCAGGCCGCCTTAGCATGTATCTGGGAAGTAATGTTGAATATGAAGATTTGGTGAGCTATGGTATTTTTGGACTGATTGATGCGATTGACAAGTTCGACCAGGACAAGGATGTAAAGTTTGAGACTTACGCAAGCCTTAGAATACGAGGAGCTATACTGGATCAGATTAGGAAAATGGACTGGATTCCCCGTACTGTCAGACAGCGTAAGAGACAGATAGAAAATGCTATGAATGAGCTGGAACAGAAAAACGGCAAGGCTGCCACTGATGAACAGCTTGCAGAACACTTTGGCATAAGCGGTGAGGAGCTGGTTGAATGGCAAAGCCAGGCAAAGGCTGAAAATATTGTTTCATTAAATGAATATTTGGAGCAGGGAAACGATATTTCGGCTGAAAAGAGCATTAGCTCCGGCTTTGATACACCTGAGAGGGTTGTGGAGCTGGGCGAGCTTAGGGAGGCTTTGGATGAGGCGTTAGAGCTTCTGACCGAAAAGGAAAAAAAGGTTATACTTCTTTATTATTATGAGGAGCTTACATTAAAGGAAATAAGCAATGTATTGGACGTAACTGAGTCCAGAATTTCACAGTTACACACCAGGGCACTTCAGAAAATGAAAACAAAAATGGGAAATTATATGGGATTATTGGACAGATAGACTTGAATTTGGAGGGCACAGAATGAATGGTTATTTTCAAATGCAGATAGACGATAAGGGGGTAAGTGTTCTATTAGCACCGCCTATTGGTGACGGTGAGGGAATACGTGTAAACGAGCTTAAGGATTATTTGGATATGATAGGCGTGCCCTATGATAATTCAAAGCTTAATTCGGCACTCGTAGAGATGGAGGATGAGGAGGTTACGTTTTTCCTTTCACCTATGAAAATTCCACCGGTCGATGAAAAATGTACGGTGGATGTAATGTCGGATAAGATGACGGCAATATTAAGGATGTTCCCGCCAAGCACAGGTGGTCTACCCACCAGCAAGGCAAAAATCCTGGATATGATGAATGCTTCAAGGATAACTACGGGAATAGATACCAAGGCAATAGAGGACGCATTGGCTGACAGACAGTATTGCACGGATATTGTAGTTGCCAGGGGAAAAAAGGTAACGGCAGGACGTGATGCGTCAATAGTATATCATTTTGATACGGACAACAGTATGCGTCCGGAGCTTAAGGAGGACGGAACGGTTGATTTCTTTAAGCTTAATATGCTCCACCATTGTACAAAGGGACAGGTGCTTGCGGAGATTATACCTGAACAAAAGGGCGATGATGGTGTTGACGTATACGGAAACATCACTCCGGCAAGGGAGGTTAAGCGTGCAACATTTGCACATGGAAGAAACCTCGAAATATCGGAGGATGGTCTACAGCTTATAAGCATGGTTGATGGTCATGCTTCACTTGTGGAGGGCTCGGTATTTGTAGCGGATGTCTACAGTGTGGAGAATGTTGATACTTCGACCGGAAATATAGAATACCACGGAAACGTTGAGGTTAAGGGCAATGTATGTGAGAATTTCAGCGTCAAGACTGACGGAAATGTTTTTGTAAAGGGTGTTGTAGAGGGCGCAGTTATTGAGGCAGGCGGAAATATCGTAATTGCCCGTGGAATGTACGGTCAGAACAAGGGAAGATTAAAGGCAGGCGGAAATATTATCGCAAAATTCCTTTCGGCGGCTGATGTTGAGGCTGACGGCTTTGTGGAAGCCGAGCAGATATTAAATTCAAAAGTAGTGGCAACGGCTGTTCATGCGGAGGCTGGAAAGGGTCTTATAAACGGTGGAAAAATCGTTGCAAAGAGCGCTGTCAGCGTTAAAAATGCCGGTTCGCCAATGGGCACCTCCACAATATTGGAGGTTGGTACCGATTCAGATGCCAAGAAAAGGCTTATGGAGCTTCAAAAGAGTGTTGGCGAGAAATCAAAGGCGGCAACTCAGATGAAAAAGGTTATGGAGGAAACTGCCAGAAAGATTAAAGGCGGTGCAAAGCTCAGCATGGAGCAGCTTAAGAATGCAAAGATGTTGGGGGGAACATTACAGCAGACCCAGGAGCAGGTGGCTGCTGAACTCAAAGAGATTGAAAAGCTTGATAAAATGTTAAAAGGCAGTGATAATGCCCATATAGATGTAAGGGGTACGGTGTATCAAGGTGTCAACCTGAGTATATCAGGTGCTACGCTCAACGTAAAAAACGAATATACTTTTTGTCGGCTTATAAAGAAAGGTGCAGACATAGCCTCTACAAATTTGTAGGGGCTATTGCCTTTTAACTTGAGTTATATTAAAATGATAGGGGGAATGGGGTATGGCAATAAATCCAATATTCCTTAATGGAAGTATACAGCAGACTGACAATGTACTGCAAAACCAGCTTAAACACGCTGAAAAAGGCATGGTTGACCAGGGTAACATTCAGGTTCAGACTGTCAAAAAGGAACAGGAGATGGCGCAAAAGGTGGTACATGCCGATGAGACAATTCTAAGGCAGGACCGCCATGATGCAAAGGAGAAGGGGCGCAACGAGTATGCTGGTGACGGCGGCAGGAAACGCAAGGGCTTTAAAGGTGACGGAAAGGTTGTTACAAAGTCCGAGGGCGGATTTGACATGAAGATATAACGTTAAATTAACTTGAAAGGGCAGATATCGGATGAATTGGTTAGAGGTTGCACTGATTATATTTGGAATTGGTGCGTTTGCAGGGAGCTTTCTGATTAAGGGTAAAAAAGAGGAAGATGAGGAAGTACAGCAAGTCGATACGGAGATGATAAAGACTGCTATTGAAAATGAAATGTCTGATGCCAGGGAGCGTGTAAACGAGGTGGTTGATGAGACTTTGGAATATGCCGTTGAAAAGACCGAAAGGGCGGCAGAGAGGATATCCAACGAAAAGATAATGGCTATCAACGAGTATTCGGACACTGTTTTGGCGGATATAAATAAATCCCACCAGGAGATAATGTTTCTATATGATATGCTAAACGATAAGCAAAACGATATCAAGGAAACGGTAAAGGAAGTCGATAGGACGGTAAAAGAGGTTGACAGGACTGCAAAGGGAGTTGACAGGGCGGTAAAGGAAGTCGATAGGACTGTTGCAAGTGATACCGTTGATAATAAGGGCTTCGAGGTATATTCCTTTGTTGAGCAGGCTCCCCATTTTTCACGAAACGAGATAGCAGAGGTACAGCCTTTGCCGGTTGAGGAAATCCCTGTTGATGTACAGGAGCCGGTATCAAACGAAATAAACACTGTAAACACTGCACAGGCGGATGAAATCCCTGTTGATGAGGGTGAAAACGAGAACAACAACGACCAGATAATGCAGCTATATAAGCAGGGTGTCTCAAATATGGATATTGCCAAAAAGCTTGGTCTTGGAGTAGGTGAGGTGAAGCTTGTCATCAATCTTTTCAAGGGGGCAGTGTAAATGAAGCTTAAATATATGTTGCGTGGACTTGGAATAGGTGTCCTGATTACGGCTGCAATCATGGGGGCATATACGAGAAATGCCGTTGCTGATGCGAGGGTTGCCGTAATGAAAGAGTATGGCTTTGGCGAGGAGCCTACCCTGGTGGAAAACGAGGATGAAAGCGTTGATGAGAATTTATTGGCTGAGAACGAGAGCACCACTGAGCCGGTTATATTAAGGGATGAGGAAATAGAGTCCCAGATATATTCGGTATTGGACGAGGCGCTTCAAAACGAAAAGTCGGATGAATCCGAAGCCGTGAAGACTGAAAGCGAAAGCGTGACTGAAAGTGCAGCCGAGAGTTCGGCTGAAAGTATAGCCGAAAGTGAAAACGCAGCCGAGAGTGTGGCTGAAAGCCAAGCCGTTGATGATAATAACAGCGCCGAGGCGGGCAATGAGCAGTCACAGGCGGAAGCCTTAGAGGAGCATATGGGAGCTCCGATAGAGATAGAGATATCAAAGGGAGATGATTCGGGCACTGTAGCCCGTAAGCTCTATAATATAGGTGCAGTTGAGAGCGCTGCCGAGTATGACGCATTCCTGATACAGCATGGATATGATAAAAAGATAAATACCGGAGTAAAGGTTATTTATCAGGATGACAGTTGGCAGGAGATAGCGGAAAAGATTACAAAATAATCAATAATAATTAATAAAAATAAAAACACCTCTTGCATAAGAGGTGTTTTTATGATAAAGTACTTATTGTTATGGCTGTATTCGGGTATTACAGCCTGACAAAAATATAAAATAAACACGTTTGCTGATTTGCGGTCCATGCCACCTGACGCTAAGGTAGTCCGCAGAGATGACGCAGGCGAGTGTGCGGTAATCCCGCAGAAAATGGAGGTATAACATGAGCGTTATTTCAATGAAGCAGTTATTAGAGGCAGGTGTTCATTTCGGACACCAGACTAGAAGATGGAACCCTAAAATGGCTCCTTACATCTTCACAGAGAGAAATGGTATCTATATCATCGACTTACAGAAGTCTGTAGGAAAGGTTGATGAGGCTTACAAGGCTGTAGCTGATATTGCAGCACAGGGCGGCACAATCCTTTTCGTAGGTACAAAGAAGCAGGCTCAGGACGCTGTTCGTACAGAGGCAGAGCGTTGCGGAATGTTTTATGTAAATGAGAGATGGCTTGGCGGTATGCTTACAAACTTTAAGACTATCAGAAGCAGAATTGCCAGATTGAAGGCTATCGAGACAATGTCAGAGGACGGAACATTTGATGTTCTTCCTAAGAAAGAAGTTATAAAGCTTAAGAAAGAGTGGGATAAGCTTGAAAAGAACCTTGGCGGTATTAAGGGAATGACAAGGATTCCTGACGCTATCTTCGTAGTAGACCCTAAGAAGGAGAGAATTTGCGTACAGGAGGCTCATACACTCGGTATTCCACTTATCGGTATCGCTGATACAAACTGCGATCCGGAGGAGCTTGATTATGTAATTCCTGGTAATGATGACGCTATCAGAGCCGTTAAGTTAATCGTAGCTGCTATGGCAGATGCTGTTATCGAGGCTAATCAGGGTGAGGTTATGGCTGACGTTGCAACAGATGATGAAGTTGCTGAGGAAGCTGTAGAGGCTGATGCTGAATAATATTGCGTTGATTATCATTAAATAGGAGGGAAATAAAATGGCTATTACAGCAGCAATGGTAAAAGAGTTAAGAGAAATGACTGGTGCCGGAATGATGGATTGCAAAAAGGCACTTAACGAGACAAACGGAAATATGGATGAGGCTGTTGAGTTCCTTAGAAAGAACGGACAGGCTAAGGCTGAGAAGAAAGCCGGACGTATTGCAGCAGAGGGCTTATGCAAGGTACTCGTAGAGGGCAATACGGCAGCAGTTGTAGAGGTTAATTCCGAGACAGACTTCGTTGCAAAGAATGAGCAGTTCCAGGATTACGTTACAGCAGTAGCTAAGCAGGCACTTAACACATCAGCAACAGATATTGACGCTT
>CAYTGS010000008.1:2664-25432 GCA_964437435.1 uncultured Roseburia sp. | reverse complement strand
AAGCAGTAGCTTCTTTTGATAAACTTGTTGTTATTATCGATGCTGAAAATTTGAATGAGGATGAGTTAATCAAAATAATAAATACCATGGACTTAACAGATTATAAAAAATAGAACGTACATAATCACACTACTAAGCTAGTGAAAATAGTTGAGAAGTAAGATATTTAGGTGTACAATTAAAGCAACAATTTGGTAAAAATCAGTAAGACCAAATAATTTATTATACTTAAAAAAACTCGTGAGATTTGTAGATTAGCCTAAATAAAATAATTTAAGTATAAATTGCCGACTTGTCGAGTATGAAGAAAATGGAGAATATTAAAATGAGTAGAGACAAAAACGAAATGAAGGATATAACCTTACTAGGAAACCAGAAAACAAAATATCCCATGGACTATGCTCCTGAAATGCTTGAAACCTTTGACAATAAGCACCCGGACAATGACTACTTTGTAAAATTTAATTGTCCTGAATTTACAAGCCTTTGTCCTATCACAGGACAGCCTGATTTTGCCACAATTACAATATCATATGTTCCAAACGTAAAAATGGTTGAGAGCAAATCGCTTAAATTGTATCTATTCAGCTTTAGAAATCACGGTGATTTCCATGAGGACTGTGTAAACATCATTATGAACGATTTGATAAAATTAATGGAACCTAAATACATTGAAGTTTGGGGAAAATTCACACCTAGAGGAGGAATTTCAATTGACCCATATTGTAACTACGGTAAACCTGGTACAAAATGGGAAGATGTGGCATGGAAACGCCTAAGTGAGCATGATATGTATCCTGAGAAGGTGGATAATCGGTAATTAGTAAAAGTAGGGGAGTTATACCAAATCTCCCCTACCTTTTTATATATACAAAACTGTTTCCATTTTTACCAATTCTCTCTACAATCCCAGTCTCCAATAGCACATTCAACAGTGTTCCAGCCCTATCCTGTGGAATTTTTGCTGCCCTGCCTAAGTCCTTAGAGGTAAACTCATAAGGCAGCGTTTCAGGTAGAAACACTGTATAATCATTTAAACTGTCAATCCTGACCTCATCATAAATGTCAACAGGAATTCCGTCCATTCTCGATGAACCCCTTTTTTTGTCTCTGCTCCAACCGTTTAAATACCTTGTTTCTTCCACATCAATCAAACTGATAATAAAATGAAGCCTAGGATTATTTATAAACATTTTAATCCTATAAAGCTCAGGAATAATATTGTAAATCGTTCCAGTCTTTGGTGATTTTCGGCGGCTTGCAATCTCACCAGTTTCTATATCAAGCCATGAAAGCCACTTCGTATGTGCCACCGGATAAATAATCGTTACATCATGTTCACTAAGAAAATATTCAAGTTTATTGCGCATTGTATTGAAATTCCTTGTCTGAACCTCAAAAATTTCCCCGTCAACACATATGTCAGCCACATAAGAGCCAATTTTTATTTCATGATATTCAGAATTTGGTGCATAGTAATATTTAAGAACGCTATGGATAGTTTTTTCCTTAAGGGTACCAATACCGTTCTGACCGGACAATGCCCCAATCATTTTATAACAGGCATCAGAAAAAAGCTGTTTATCAACTGTACTTTGCATAAAATGAAACCTCAATTAAAAAAATATAAATATACTATATACGTTCTTTAAAAATAAATCAATTAGTGGTAAAATAAAAAGATGTTTGTAAACGATAAGAAGGTGGTAATGTACAATGGCTTTACTTAGAAGCAAATATTATGGATTAATCAGATGTGTCACAGTGGGATTGGCTTTTTTATTGCAGATAGCGCTTATGATACTGTTGGCAGTGTATCTTATGAGATATTCAATAATTATATATTTTATATTGGAACTGGCAAGCGTTATCACTGTTTTTGCCTTGGTAAATAATGCTGAATCCTATAAAATGAGCTGGATAATTATAATACTTGTAATGCCTGTGGCAGGGCTTTTCCTCTATTATCAGTGGGGACGTAAAAGAACGAAGTCAAAATTTTTCAAGAGGCTCAGGGATACGGACAACCATATGAAGGAGTGTCTAAATCAGGATATGAACGTGGCAGCAGAGCTTGAAAAGAGACATCCTAATAAAGTCCAGATAAGCAGATATCTTAGAAAAGAAGGATTTCCAATATATAATAATACAAAGGTTAGCTATTACGAAGTCGGGGAAGATGTAATAAAAGCAATGATTGAGGATATGAAAAAGGCTCAAAAGTTTATTTTCATGGAATATTTTATTGTATCAGCCGGAAGGGTATGGGATGAAATATTGGAAATACTTACCCAAAAGGTAAAGGAAGGCGTTGAGGTAAAGCTTTTATTTGACGATTTTGGAACAGTTACGATAAACACATACGCTTTTCGTAAGGATTTAAAGGCAAGGGGAATTGAAATGGTTACATTCAATCCTATTCATAAGGATGTAGCCAGATTGTCTTTTAATTATAGAAACCATAAGAAAATCACAGTTATCGACGGAAATATTGCATATACCGGTGGATTTAATCTGGCTGACGAATATGCAAATTATATAGTCCGTTTTGGTCATTGGAAAGACACGGCAGTAAGGCTTTATGGCGACGGTGCATACAGCTTCACTTGTTTTTTCCTTGATATGTGGCAGGTAGTTACAAAGAAAATGGATATAGAATATTCAAAGTATAAGCCCAATGTACAGGTTCAGGAATCAGGCTTTGTCCAGCCGTTTATGGGGGGACCACACCGAAATCCCAATAACCCTACAGAGGGTGCATATACACGCATGATTAATAAGGCAAGGGATTATATTTATATAACAACCCCTTATCTCGTACTTGACCAGAGAATGTTAGAGGATCTTACAGGCGCTGCAATGAGTGGTGTTGATGTCAGGATAATAGTGCCCCATATATATGATAAATGGTATGTATACATGGTAAATGTATCAAACTATGGAAAGCTTATGGAGGCAGGTGTTAGAATTTATGAGTATGAGCCGGGATTTATACATGCAAAGAATGTTATAGCAGATGATGAGTGTGCTATATGCGGTACGATAAACACTGATTACCGTAGCTTTTACCTTCACTATGAATGTGGCGTATTTTTAAGTGAGATTGATGCTATAAAGGATATGAAGGATGATTTTATAAGGACATTGGATAAGTGTATTGAAATGGATTTATATACATGGTCAAAACGTCCCATAGGGAACAAGATAATGCAGTCAACACTTAAGATATTGTCTCCAATGTTATAAAGTAAAATAACCCGTATTAAATCATACGGGTTATTTCTAAATTTGGGGTGTTCCTTAAATCACAGAATTTTCCGTTTGAGAAAACCATAGGATGAGATAAATCGTCCTCATAAACCTCGGTTATTTTTCCACGTAAATTTCCATTTATACATACACGTCTTCCGATATACATATTGGCTATACGTTTAAGTATTGTTTTAGCGTTAGAACCGTATTTTTCAAATCCCTGTTTTTCAAATACCCTTATCGCTTGGAATGGAGTAAGCGCAACGCGCTGTGCTCTGGGGTGTGTCATTGCCTCATATGTATCGGATATTGCCGCTATAAGTGCAAATGGGTCAATACGGTCTCCTTTAAGCTTTGCGGGGTATCCGCTTCCGTCACATCTCTCGTGGTGCATAATCAAAACGCTTGTCACATGGGGAGGAAGCTCCCTTGCTTTGATTAATTCATATCCGTAATGGATATGGTGCTGCATTTGGGCGAACTCCTCAGAAGTAAGTTTATCGGGTTTCCATAATATATTATCGGAAATCTTTGTTTTGCCTATATCAAAAATAAATCCTGAAACAGTAAGGTTATCCAAATCCTCACCTTTAATGTCTAGCCATGAACCGAATACATAGCACAAAAGACCGCAGTTAAAGCAGTGGTTGTATGTAATTTCATTTTCGTCAGGCATTAGGTTATATAAATAGTCTAAAAGCTGTTCCCCATCCATAACAGATCCAATAATGTCATCTCTCAATGACAACAGCTTGGTGATATTAAGATCCAATCCGGTATCAAGCGTATGCATTATCTTATGAAAAGAATTAAGATTAAGAGTATAAACATCATTAAAACGTCTAAAATGTTGGCTTTTGTGAAGATGCTCGTAATGAGACATATCAATTTCAGATGGCTCGCAAAGCGTAACCTCATTAAATTTGTTTTCAATCAGAGTTTGAATGAATTCTTGTGTTAAAGCTGTATTTGCTTTAAAAAGCAATGTTTTTGCGGGAGTGTATAGGTCATCATATAACACCATACCTGGTTTTAAGGACTGCGTTGATAGTTTGTACATAAATTTCCTCCATACCGATGCTGATAAAAATAAAATACGACACAATGACACAAAATATACTCAATATTATATTAACATATTATTGATAAAAATAATACAAAAAAGAGAAAAATAATTTTAAAAAACAAAAAATAACACAATTTAACTATGATTACGTAATTTTCTAAAAATAATTAAAATTGCGTTAAAATAAGAAAAAACAAGCATTTCGCAAATAAAAAATTTCCAAATAACAGTTGCAATATGAAAGTACATATGCTACTATTTATTCAAAGCGATACATTATTTGATTGTATTTATGTTGATGATAAATGTAAACGTAGATATGATGCTTGGAGGCTTTGATATTTCGACACTATTCGATAATATGTGTCGGCACACCTTGAAGATGCATAAGCCGGTTAAGGCTGGTGTGCATTATGAGTTACTTGTAAATAAGGTATATTTGTCAAACTAAATATGTTGATGTAGACATGATATTATATGCAGGGTTTTTGACATATAGCATTGAAGGGTTGAAAGGGGACCAACGCTATGTTAACAGCAAAGAAAAAAGTAACTGGCAGAATTGATGTACTTAACAAGAAACCAATGATAAGGCAGAATCAGACTACAGGTGAAATGGTAGCAGGATTTTTAAATCCTTTGACAGGAGAATTTGAAGTAGCTAGGGAAATTAATGAAGAAAGCGATATAGACGCTTTTATTGAAGATTATGATCTTTCAGTTGTAGTAATATCAAAGATGTAAATATAAATTTTAAAATTAAATATTGTAATAGGTGTAGTCAAAGCTAAAGACAGGAACAGAACAGCTAAGGTTTGTTCCTGTCTTTTATGATATTTTAGTTGATATAAATAATCAGTTAAGTTAAAATATATATGATTGGCAATATGCAAAACCACAAAAAAGAGGAATGAGTATGTCAAAAAAGAATTTTAAGATACCGTCAAGAGATGGTGTTCATAAGCTTAATGTTATTTTATGGGAACCTGACGACGAATCACAGATAAAGGGCGTTGTACAAATATCACATGGAATGATTGAGATGATTGAAAGATATGATGATTTTGCTAGATTTCTCAATAAAAACGGATATGCAGTGATAGGAAATGACCATTTAGGGCATGGTCTCACAGCCGGAAATAATTCGGATTTAGGCTATTTTTGTCCGGAAAAAATGAGTGCAACAGTCGTGTCAGATTTGCATAGGGTAACTAAATATGCAAAGGAAAAATTTAAAAATAAGCCAATTTTTCTGTTTGGGCACAGTATGGGTTCGTTTATGGCAAGAAGATATATGATGACGTATACTGATGAGCTTAATGGGGTAATATTGTGCGGTACGGGAAGCCAGAGCAGCCTTATACTCACTTCCGGAAAAATTGTCGCAATTATCGAAAAGCTGTTTTTTGGCGATAGGTTTCGTTCGGGTTTTTTGAAATACAACACATTTATGACATATCAGGCTAAAATTAAAAATCCAAGGACAAAAAATGACTGGCTCACAAGGGATGAGAAAATAGTTGATTTATATAATGCAAATAAATTCTGTACATTTAATTTTACTGTAAATGGATATATGACGCTGTTTGAGGTAATTTCATATATACAGAATAAGAATAACATTAAAAAAATATCAAGTGAGCTTCCGATTTTTATGATATCGGGTGATAAAGACCCTGTTGGAAATTATGGAAAAAGTGTCAAAAAGATATATAGTCAATATAAAAAGTCGGGAATAAAGGATATATCGTTAAAGTTATATCACGATGACAGGCATGAATTATTAAATGAATTGGATAAGGATGATGTGTACGCAGATGTGCTCAGTTGGATTAACAGACGGACAGGCTGAATTAGATGAAAAATACATGAAGGAGGCATACAGGCAGGCAAGAAAGGCTTATGACTTGGGAGAGGTTCCGATAGGATGTGTTATAGTCCATAACGGAAAAATAATAGGACGTGGCTATAACCGCCGCAACACTGATAAAAATACGCTTTCCCATGCGGAAATTACAGCGATTAAAAAGGCAAGCAAGGTCATAGGAGACTGGAGGCTGGAGGAATGTACCATGTATGTCACCCTTGAACCATGCCAGATGTGCGCAGGGGCAATAGTCCAGGCACGTATCAGCAAGGTTGTAATGGCGTGTATGAATCCAAAGGCAGGCTGTGCCGGTTCAATTTTAAATATTTTGGATATGCCACAGTTTAATCACCAGGTGGAAACGGTGAGGGGTGTTATGGAGGAGGAATGTTCCCTTATGCTTAAGACGTTTTTCAAGGAGCTTCGCATTAGGAATAAAAAGGAAAAAGAGGAGAATATAAATAATGGATGAAATAGCAGTGCTTATACCGTGCTACAATGAAAGCAAAACAATTGAAAAGGTTGTAAAGGATTTCAAGGCGGCGCTTCCAGAAGCTGTAATTTATGTATATGACAATAATTCGAGTGACGGAACCGATGAAATAGCCAGGAAAGCAGGAGCTGTTGTCAGATATGAATACCAGCAGGGCAAGGGAAACGTAATACGCCGTATGTTCCGTGAAATAGATGCAAAATGCTATGTCATGACTGACGGTGACGATACTTATCCTGCCGATGAGGCACGTAAATTATGCGAGCCTGTTCTTAAGAGAAATGCCGACATGGTTGTTGGGGACAGGCTTTCGTCATCATATTTTGAGGAAAATAAGCGTCCTTTCCACAATTTTGGAAATTCGCTTGTAAGGGCTACTATAAACAGTATGTTTAAAAGCAATATTAGGGATATTATGACAGGCTATAGGGCGTTCAGTTACCAGTTTGTTAAGTCATTTCCAGTACTCTCAAAGGGTTTTGAGATAGAAACTGAGATGAGTATACACGCAATAGATAAAAATATGCGTGTGGAAAATGTTATAATCCAATATCGTGACAGACCGGAAGGAAGTGTATCGAAGCTAAATACCTATTCAGACGGATTTAAGGTGATTATGACAATCATAAGGCTTTATAAAAATTATAAGCCAATGGGATTTTTTACATGGATTTCCATTCTTCTTGTGTTGTTGTCAACAGCGTTTTTCGTACCGGTTTTGGGAGATTATTTTTGTACTGGACTTGTGGAAAGGTTTCCAACCCTAATAGTGTGCTGTTTTGTGTATATAGCCGCAATGCAGTCATTGTTTGCAGGAATAATGCTTTCTACAATGAAACAAAAGAATATGCACGATTATGAAATGAACCTGATATATTTAGACACGGAATTTAAAGAGAAGTGTAATAAGTAAAATGAGTGTTACCATGGATTATGTGGCATTCGATATTGAAACCACGGGGTTAAATCCCAAATATGAAAAAATAATAGAGATAGGTGCGGTTAAGGTAAAGGACGGTAAAATAGCGGATAGATTTTCAACATTTGTAAATCCCGCTAAAAGTATTCCTGAGAGGATAGTGGAGCTTACAGGAATATGTGATGAGGATTTAAGAGAGGCACCATATATTGAAGAAGTTTTGGATAGGTTTATGGAATTTGCAGGGGATGAGGTGCTGCTTGGGCATAATCTTATGTTTGATTATTCTTTCATAAAAAAGGCGGCAGTTAACCAGAAAAAAACCTTTGAAAGGAACGGAATAGATACACTCAGAATTGCAAGAAGGTTTCTAAACGGACTTGAAAGCAGAAAACTTGGATTTTTGTGTGACTATTATAATATACACCTTGACGCACACAGGGCTTTAAATGATGCGATTGCCGCCCATGAAATATACCAGAGGCTTGTGGGAGAATATGCGGCAATTGAGGAGGATACATTTGTTCCCAAACCCCTTATATATAGCGTGAAAAAGGAAAGCCCAATAACTCCACGCCAGCTTGTATTGTTGAAACAGCTTGCACAAAAGTATAAGCTTGTATGCGATGGTAATGTACTTTATCCGGTGCCTGAAGTGACTGGTGAATATATAGATTTGGAAAAAATAAGCAAAAATGAAGCAAGCAGACTTATTGATAAGCTGCTTGCAAGTTTTGGACGATAGTGTCCTTCAGTAAAGAATTAATATTTTTGGCATTATTTATCAGGTCAGATATTTTTTCGGGAGTGCCAGCGTCATTATATAGTGAGGCAAGCAGATAATAGCTTTTGCTTACATCAGTACCAGTTGATACGGCGAATTCAAGAACTTTCATAGCAAGTCCGTCTTCATCATTTTCATGGAGAAGTTCCCCAAGTTTTTGAAGTAGCGTTACAAGATTTGTGTAATGAAAATCATAATCGCTTAATATATTAATATTAGCGGTACCATATTCAAGCTTCAAATCCGTGTTCGTAAATCCAGTAAGGTTTACAATTGTCAATGCTGAAAGGTCTTTTAAATCAGAGAGGCAGCTTTGGATTTCGTCATTTGTATTTGTGGGCTTCATTAATAAAAGTTCATCGGGTATAGTTATATAATTTAGATTATCAAGGGGTTTTTTCCTTGTAAAGTTGGCACGATTTTCCCGCTCCCAAAAAGCTTCGTCAATTTTTTTCTCCTCACGTTTGGTTTTTTGGAGTGCGAAAAAAAACACTATGGAAAATATCAGAAAACTTGAAATAATAATAAAATTCATATATAATATCCTTTCGAAAAGGGGTGAACAGCCATGATGAATATGAATAATAAAAAAAATCAGAGATACATCGCAGCCGTAATTGCAGTTTTGCTTGTTCTTGCTATGGTAGTACCGTTAGTAGCAAGTGTATTATAAACAATACTTATGTAAATATCAAGACTAAATTATATACAAATTTATGTAAAATCTGTTTAACTGTGTATCTGTTATGTTGGAGGTCTGTATATAAATGAAAAAATTAATTAAAGGAATAATAACCGTTTGGGTATTTGCAGCCGCTTTATTAATCTGCGGAAATTTAGTTGCTGTTAATGTAAACGCAACTGCAGATGATGTAATTTTAGACGGAATTTATATGGGAAGCATTGATTTATCGGGATTGACGGTTGAACAGGCAAAGTCAAAGGTTAGCAGTTATGTAGAAACCTTAAAGACCAGAAATGTTACGTTTGGTGCTGTAGGAGACCATTATGTGTCTGTAATGGCTGGAGATTTGGGGTTGACGTGGGAAAATGAGAGTGATATTGATGTTGCAGCGTCCCTTGGAAAAAAAGGAAATATTGTTAAGCGTTACAAGGCAATTCAGGACTTAAAGCAGGGAAATAAGATTTACTCACTTGAGCTTTCGTTTGACAAGGATATTATTAAAAGTGTCTTGGAAGAACAGTGTACGGAATATGATATAAAGGCGTTAAATGCAACTATGACAAAGGTTGACGGTGAGTTTGTCATTCAGGACGGTCAGACAGGAGAGGCAGTAAATATTGAGCAATCTTTGGAAAAAATATACGAGTATCTTACTAATGACTGGAATTATGTTGACGCATCTATAGATTTAGTAATTGATGTAACTGAACCAAAGGGAAGCAGAGAACAGTTGTCAAAGCTTACGGATGTATTAGGCACTTATTCTACAAGCTATTCAACAAGCAGCTCGGCAAGGTGCAAGAATGTTGAAAATGGATGTCGCCTTATAAACGGAACTCTCCTTTATCCTGGGGATGAATTTTCCACTTATGAGACAATAAAACCATTCACTGAGGAAAACGGATATTATCCGGCCGGCTCATACCTTAACGGTAAGGTTGTGGAAAGTCTGGGCGGCGGTATTTGTCAGGTTTCTACAACCCTGTATAATGCAGTGCTTTTGTCGGAGCTTGATGTTACAGAGAGAAATAACCATTCAATGATTGTAACATATGTAAAGCCTTCAATGGATGCGGCAATAGCCGAGTCGGCAGGCAAGGACTTTAAATTTGTAAATAATTATGATAATCCTGTATATATAGAGGGAGCCACCAAAGACAAGGAAATTACATTTACAATATATGGCATAGATACAAGGGATGCGGGTCACAAGGTGAGCTATGAAAGCGAAGTGCTTACAACGACACAGCCCGACCATGAGGAAATAACGGCATCATCATCATTGGCTGTTGGAGACATAGATGTACAGTCAGCCCATGTGGGATATACAGCCCAGCTATGGAAAATAGTGACTGAAAACGGTGTGGAGGTAAGCCGTGAAGTCATTAATAAGAGTTCATATAAGGTTTCGCCTAGGTCGGCAGTTGTGGGTATAAGTTCAGATAATCCGACATATGTGGCACGTATGCAGGCGGCAATAGCAACAGGAAGTATTGACACCTGCAAGGCTGAAGCAGCGGCAATAAAGGCTGAGCAGGCGGCAGCAGCCCAGCAGCAGGCTGATTTGGAGGCATATTACCAGGCACTACTCCAGCAACAGCAGGCAGCGGCAGCCCAGCAGTAAATATCAGAAGATAAATACTTGGAGTATATAATGAATTGTGGAAGACTTACAGAGAGCATATATGAACGCTCAATTAATAAGGTAGTAAAAACCAATTCAATTAAAAACAGGAAATTTTATGATGGCGCAGGACTGGGGGCAGACTGCGCCATTTTGACAGAAACGGTATCTGGTCAGGCTGTCTCAATTGGAAATGATAAAAACGTGACGGTAAGGTCATACATGGCGTCATTATCATCTATTATGGCATCATATGGAATATCTGGAAAATATGCAAGTCTAACACTGCTTGTTCCTTTAAAGCTTAGGGAGATTAAGGTGCGTTCCATGATTGAGGCAGTTACACTTAAGGCAGAGGAAATGGAAGTTCCAATACTTGGATGTAATGTTCAGGTTCTTCCCAATATAAATGAGACTACCGCAGTGTGTACTGTTATTGGTAGTGATGAAAAACAATTTAACTCTAAGGCAAATCCAAATGAGGATATTGTAATGACAAAGTGGATTGGTATTGAGGGAACGGCAATTATTGCGGATAAAAGCCGAAATGAACTGTGCGAAAGGTATCCTGTGGATATAGTTGACGAAGCGGTTTCGTTTTACAGCCACCTTTCAATAGCGCCAGAGGCAGCCGGCGCCATTAAGTCCGGCGCCAGTTATATGAAGGCGGTGCGTGAAGGCGGGATATTTGGAGGACTTTGGCAGCTTGCCTCTGATAACGGTGTTGGACTGGTCGCAGACTTAAAAAGCATACCGGTGAGACAGGAAACTATTGAACTGTGTGAGTTTTTTGATTTGAACCCCTATGAGCTTATTGCAGGCGGAAGTCTGCTTATTACAACATCAAATGGCGGTGAGCTTGTTAATTGTCTTAACGGCTTGGGAATATTGGCGACAGTTATAGGAAAGACAATGCCCGGGAATGACAGGATTATACGCCATGATGATGAATTGAGGTTTCTTGAACCTGCAAAGGGTGATGAAATCTACAGATATTATAATATTTTAGCTGAAAGGAACAGTGATTATTTATGAGAGAACAGATTTTATCAATAATTGAAAAAAACAGTAGAATTGATTTAAAGGAGCTTGCTATAATTCTAGGTGTGGATGAGGTTGACGTGGTAAATGAGATGGCGCAGATGGAAAAGGAAGGGATTATCTGCGGATATCATACACTTATCGACTGGGAAAAGACCAATGTTGAAAAGGTAAGCGCCCTTATCGAGGTAAGGGTTACACCACAGAGGGGACACGGGTTTGACAGCATAGCAGAGAGGATATACAAATATCCGGAGGTACACGCAGTTTACCTTATTTCAGGTGGTTATGATCTTCTTGTCAGCTTAGAGGGAAAGACACTTAAAGAGGTTTCAACGTTTGTTTCAGATAAGCTTTCAACACTTGATTCAGTTTTAAGCACAGCAACCCATTTTATTTTGAAGAAATATAAGGACCATGGTACAATTCTTGGTAAAAAAGAAGTAGATGAAAGGATGCAGGTGACACCATGAGAAATCCTTTGAATAATACGATAGTAAATATTAAGCCCTCCGGCATACGTAAATTCTTTGATATCGTAACGGAGATGAATGACCCGAATGTCATATCCCTTGGCGTTGGTGAGCCAGATTTTGAAACGCCATGGCATATTAGGGACGAGGGTATTTATTCACTTGAAAGGGGACGTACATTTTATACCTCAAATGCAGGTCTAATGGAGTTAAGGGAGGAAATCAGCAATTATCTTAAGAGACGCTATGACCTTGAATATAATCCAAAGACAGAGATGATTGTAACTGTAGGAGGTTCGGAGGCAATAGATATAGCTTTAAGGGCAATGGTTGACTCTGGCGACGAGGTGCTTATACCACAGCCAAGCTATGTTTCGTATGAGCCATGTACAGTCTTGGCAGGGGCTAAACCTGTTATAATTGAGCTTAAGCATGAGAACCAGTTCAGGCTTACTGCGCAGGAATTGGAGGATGCCATAACGGATAAGACTAAGGTGCTTATACTTCCTTTCCCAAACAACCCTACTGGTGCGATTATGGAAAGATATGACTTGGAGGCAATTGCAAAGGTTATCGAGGAACATGACCTGTTTGTCATTTCTGATGAGATATATTCAGAGCTTTGCTACACTGATAATCATGTTTCAATAGCAAACATACCGGGCATGAAGGAAAGGACAATTGTTATAAACGGTTTCTCCAAATCATATGCAATGACGGGTTGGAGGCTTGGATATGCCTGTGGACCAAAGGTAATAATGGATCAGATGTACAAAATCCACCAGTTTTGTATAATGTGTGCTCCTACAACATCACAGTATGCGGCAATCGATGCACTCAAAAATGGAGATGCAGATGTGGCAATGATGAGGGAATCATATAACCAGAGAAGACGCTTTCTTGTGCACAGCTTTAAGGAGATGGGGCTTGAATGTTTTGAACCGTTTGGCGCATTCTATATATTCCCATGCATTAAAGAATTTGGTATGACAAGCGACGAATTTGCAACACGTCTCTTAAATGAGGAGAAGTTGGCAGTGGTTCCTGGAACAGCCTTTGGTAGCTGTGGAGAGGGATTTTTGAGGATTTCGTATGCGTACTCCCTTGAAAAGTTAAAGATTGCAATTGGAAGATTGGAGAATTTTGTCAATAAACTTAGAGAGAATAAATGATGAATATAGTGCTACACCAGCCGGAGATACCGGCAAATACAGGAAATATAGGAAGAACCTGTGTTGCAACAGGAACAGTTCTTCATTTAATTGAGCCATTGGGATTTCGTCTGACGGGGAAAGAGCTTAGACGTGCCGGAATGGACTATTGGGAGCATTTGGATGTAAGGCGGTATATGAATTTTGAGGAATTTGTGGAGAAAAACCTAAAGAGCAATCCGGACGCAAAAATATGGATGGCTACCACAAAGGCTAAAAAGGTATATACGGAGGCGGTGTTTGGTGAAAATGATTTTATTATGTTTGGAAAGGAAAGTGCAGGTATACCGGAGGATATTCTTGTAGATTACGAGGATACCTGTATACGAATTCCAATGCTTGATAAAATTAGGAGTCTTAACCTGTCAAACAGCGTAAGTATCGTCTTATACGAAGCCCTGAGACAGCAGAATTTTAACGGAATGCGGTTGGAGGGAGAGCTTCACCATATGGAGTGGAAATAGAAAAGGGGCTGTCATAATGACAACCCCTTTTGTTATCCAATAGCTTTTTTCACAGCCTCCAAAACTCTTTCCGCCTGGAAAGGTTTTACAATAAAATCTTTTGCACCCGATTGGATTGCTTCAATAACCATTGCCTGCTGACCCATAGCAGAGCACATAATAACAGTGGCATTAGAATCAACACCCTTAATTGCTTTTAATGATTGGATACCATCCATTTCAGGCATTGTGATATCCATAAGCACTAAATCGGGTTTAAGCTCATTGTACTTATCTACGGCTAATTTACCGTTTTCTGCCTCACCGACAACAGTGTATCCGTTTTTTGTCAAGATGTCCTTAATCATCATTCTCATGAAAGCGGCATCATCAACAATTAAAACATTCTTTCCCATTTTAGTTCCTCCTTTGGAATAAATTATAAATGGTATGTGCAAGGTCTAGTGGATATAGCTGCATAATAGTACTGTCAATCAACTTTCCAATTGTCATTCTAAAATTAATTTTAACGAAAATTTCATCGGGTATATCATCGGCAAATTCATAATCACCTATGACAATCTGTTCAACATTTGGTGGAGATATGTCTATCTTCTTGTTAATCATCTTGTTCATGGCAGTGGCAGAACTAGCCGTCATTTGATTCATAGCTTCAGATACAGCGCTGATATGCAATGGAGTGATATCTGTCTTTGTATAATCACCGGTGCCGTCATTCCCCATCATCAGATCGGTAATAATCTTTGCGTCTTCATCCTTTAGGACTAGCATATTAGTACCTGACAAACCACGGATATACTGTACTTTCACAAGTATACATGAATTTTCATAATCATCCAAAATTTCATTTTTATGAACCAGCGAAACAGTTGGTGTCGTAATCTTAATAGGCTGCCCCAGCATCTTGTTCATTGCTGTTGCTGAAGAACCTATGGATATATTGGAAATTTCACCGATTACATCAGCTTCTTCCTTAGAAAAATATTCCATAGTCATATGTCTCACTTCCTTCAGACGAAATAAATATATAAACAATATTATTTTACAAAATTTTTTACCATTTGTCTATAAAATAGAAATAATTTTATATGAAATAAAAACATGTCTGAATATAATGTGTAACCATAAAAATATTATTTTAAAAATAGGGTTTACAGTAAATGTTAAGTGTTATAAAATATCATAGATTACAGCATTGAATATCGGAGGAAAATTAAATGGATGGAAATGAACTTTTAAAACTGTTAAAAGAACATGGTCAGGAGCATGTTTATAAAGCATATGAAAAATTGGATAATGATGGAAAATCAAAGCTTGCGGCCCAGATTGAAAAAATTGACTGGTCAATAGTTGAAATAGCAGGTAAAGAGGAACATTCATTAGAACGTGGAAAGCTTGAGCCACTTTCAGCGCTTGAAGTAAGCGAGATAGAAAAGAACAAGTCCAAATATGAAAAAATAGGGCTTGAGGCGATAAATGCATCAAAGGTTGGTGCAGTTTTATTGGCAGGCGGTCAGGGGACAAGGCTTGGATCAGACGGTCCAAAGGGAAAGTATAACATCGGACTTACTAAGGATGTATATATTTTTGAAAGACTTATAAGAAACCTGCTTGACGTGACAGATAAGGCAGGATGTTTTGTTCCATTATATATAATGACAAGCGATAAGAATAATGATGAGACAATAGCTTTCTTTGAAGATAAAAATTACTTTGGATATCCAAAGGACTTTGTCAAATTCTTCAAGCAGGAAATGGCACCCTCGGTTGATTTTAACGGAAAGCTTTATATGGAGTCAGAGGACTCGCTTTCCCTTTCACCCAACGGAAACGGCGGCTGGTTCTACTCAATGGCGGTTACGGGTGTGTTGGATGACGTAAAGGCAAGGGGAATAGAGTGGCTTAATATCTTTGCGGTTGACAATGTCCTTCAAAGAATTGCGGACCCAGTATTTGTGGGTGCTACACTTGACTCAGGACGGGTAAGTGGTGCAAAGGTTGTAAGAAAGGCTGACCCGCAGGAAAAGGTCGGTGTTCTGTGTCTTGAAGACGGAAAGCCGTCAATTGTTGAATACTATGAAATGACAGAGGAAATAATTAATTCAAGAGAGCCGAACGGAGACCTTTCATATAACTTTGGTGTTATCCTTAATTATTTATTCAGGGTGGATAAACTTGAAGAAATTATGAATAAAAAGATGCCTGTACATGTAGTTGAGAAGAAAATTCCCTACATTAATGAAAATGGGGAGTATATTAAGCCGGATACTCCAAACGGGTATAAGTTTGAACTTCTTGTTCTTGATATGATACACTTACTTGACAACTGCTTATCATTTGAGGTTGTAAGGGATTATGAATTTGCGCCGATTAAGAACAAGACAGGCGTTGATTCTGTCGAGAGCGCACAGGCGCTTCTTAAGAAAAATGGAGTCGAGTTATAATTTATGGTTAAAAATGTTATATTTGATGTAGGCGGAGTGCTTGTTGATTTCAGGTGGCGTGCACTCATGGATGACCTTGGACTGCCACCTGAAAGACAGGATGAATTTGAAAAAAATGTTTTTGGAAGCAAATGGTGGGGAGAGCTTGACAGGGGAAAGCTTGATGAGGAATATGTCCTTAGTAAAATACGGGAAAACAATCAGGAGCATATCAAGGAATTTGAGCTTGTTTGGGCTAATAAGGAAGAACTTGTCAAGACATATGATTATGTAAATCCATGGCTGGATAGCCTCAAAGAAAGAGGACTCAAAATATACCTCCTATCAAATTATCCAAAGAGCATATTTGCATTGCATGAGGAAAAGGGCAAGTTCACATTTATCGACAAAATTGACGGAAAGGTTGTATCAGGTTTTATAGGAATGGTAAAACCTGACGCTGAGATATATGAGCACCTTATGGATAAATATGGATTAAAAGCCAAAGAGTGTGTATTTATAGATGACAGGGATGAAAATATAGATTCTGCAAAGGCTTTGGGCATGATGGGAATTGTGTTTAAAAATTATAACCAGGCAAGTACAGAGCTTGAAGATTATCTTAAATAAATTTTATCTTATTAGAGGAATGATACAATGGCACTTACACAGCTTCAAAGGCTTGAATTAAATAAAAGAGTGGATAAAATACTTCATGCGCCGTCAAATGCACCTGCAGCAGGTGTTCAGTTGGAAATGACCTTTGTGGCGGATATGACTGGTGACAGGGAATTTATACACAGTTCAATAAAGGATGCCGTTACGACGCTAAAGTCACATGATAAAATATTTCAAAATGTCCGAAGCAGTGTTGTTTATTGGGGCAGTATTAATATTTCAATTAAAGTTGTGCCAATGACATTCATACAGATTGGAAAGGCTTTTGAGGACATTCCAGAGGATAGTGGAAACCAAAATGTGGATAAACCTGTAAATTTCGACGAGCTGTGTGCATATCTAAAGCTATATAATGCGAGAAGCAGGTGTGTACTTTTATTTATGGATTGTACATATGAGGAACTTGAAAAAAATAAGTTTAACGTTGCTGACCACGAAAAAGCGTTGGGAGGGCTTAACCCCTTTCTGAAATACAGGCTTTTAATAATAACGAGGGACAAAATGGTTTCTGGGAGCGAGCTTATGTTAAAATTGATAAATTCATAGAAAAGGAAAACAAAAATGGCAGTGGATGTAAAAAAAGAAAAAATATTTGAGGTAAGCTATGACGAAAAAATAGAAAATAAAAGGTTGGTAATTTTTTTGGTTTTATGTTTCGGTATGGCGTGGCTGATTGAAATATTTGGAGTTATTCCGAGATATAACAGCGGTGATGTGGATTCAGTGACAGAGGCAGTGAATATGATATCACAGGTAATGCTGACACCTGCACTTTCCGCAATGGTTGCCAGAATAGCTACAAGGGAGGGTCTTGCAAAATCAGGAATACAGTTTAATTTTCGTGAACACAGATTTTTGTTTTTGTTTGGATGGTTTGGAACAACAATTCTTACATTTTTGGGTGCAGCCCTATATTTTATAATATTTAGGAGCAATTATGACCCCAACATGACTGAGTTTGTAGCGGAATATATACAAAGTGCTGCAGATGCCGGAACAACAATAGATGCAGTGGAAGTAGTTGCCTCATTTAAGACGGACTTACTCATTAAGTTTTTTACGGCAGCAGTGCTTGATATTGTAAATAGTTTGGGTGAGGAGTGGGGCTTTAGGGCGTACATGCTTCCAAAGCTATATAGGAAAATTGGTGCAATACCGGCAATGGTTATAAGCGGATTTGCGTCAGGACTTTGGTATGCACCGTTGGTTGTAATAGGATATTATTACGGAACAGGAAATGCAGGCTTCCCTATAGTTAACATTCTTGCAATGTGTGTATTTGGATGTGTGACGGGAATCATTTACTCATTTTTATGTCTTCGCACGGGAAGCATATTTCCATCAATTTTTGCCCACAGTGCCGTAAATGTAATGATGTCGCAGGCGGCGCTTTTGACTTTTGATGGAGGAAATTATTTTGTGGGTCCTGCCCCCACTGGAATTATAGCAGGGATACCGTTTATCATAACGGCTGTAATTTGTATATTATATATGCATAAGCATCCAATACAGGTAACAAAAACTGAGTAGGCGTACGCCTACTCAGTTTATTCTACTGGTATTTTTTTGTCGGTATATAGAATATGGTTGATAAGCCAACTAAGGAGAAATTCCAAAAGTTCATGAAGCTCTGCCTTGGGATTTCTGTCAATTTCATCTAAATCAATATTTTCAAGCTTTTCAATAAAACAATCATGCGCACGTTTTTGGGATTCCAATCCGTCATATCCTATTTTTTCCATATATTCTTCTTCGTCGCTGAAATGTTCCTTTGTGTACTCCTTAAGCTCATTTATTATGGTAACAATGTTATCATAGCCGGATGCCTCATCTAAATTGTTTATAAGGTGATTTGCTTTTTCAATTATCCTGAAAAGCTCCTTGTGTTCAATATCAACAATATCAATTCCGGTCAGGTATTCATCGGTGAACTCGCAAGGATTTTCCCTAACCATCCATTCATCCAAAGGTGGCAGCTTTCCAATAAGGATATCGCTGCCTATAATATGATGATAAAGCCATTTGGCAAGGAAATTGACTAATTCTGAAAGAACCCTCTGTTGCCCCTCATCAGAATCAATATTTATAAATTCATATTCACGTATCTTATCCCTGAAAAATGCGTGTTGTGAACGTTGGTGTATAATTTCAGGGTCACGCAACTGTACCATTATATCCTCCTCATGTGAAAAGTGTTGCTCCGCATAATCCTCTAGCTCACCAAGAATATTTTTAAGCTCCTGATAATAGTCATCGTGATATTCCGTAGATAATAAAATATGTGCTTTATTTAACAAGTCAAATAATTTTCTGTGTTCTTCATCAATAATTTCAATACCCGTAATACAATCATCTGTAAATTCAAACATATACATACCTCTTTTCATAATTCTGAATAGTTGCCATAATATAAAAACTGTTAACAATATATGTAATATTAAGAAGTCTGACTATATTATATCACAGGTTTGGGAAAATTCAATATAGGGTTTAAGGAAAATAAATGATATAGTTAATAAAGAAACATTTAGACATAAAAATTAAGACAATTGTGTGCTAAAGAATGAATATACAATTAATTTGTGAATAACTTGCCACTTTTCCACCAAATTATGTGGATAACATAAACTCGTAAGAATAAATTGCAATAGAATTGTGGATAAAATATAAGGCACTTTCCAATACAAATAGGAGAGTGCCTTTGTAATTTATATAAAAATTATTATAAAACTTTAATCATTGGTGTAAATAAAATAAAAACACCGCCCTCAATGCCTATATCCATCAAAAACAGTGCTTTAATGCACCGCCAGGGGTTCGAACCCTGGACACCCTGATTAAGAGTCAGGTGCTCTACCAACTGAGCTAGCGGTGCATATATCTATTAACTTTATTCAGTGTCGTTCACCGAACAATGATTACTATACCATGACATTTGTTGTGTGTCAACAAAAACTTTTAAAAATCTGTAAAATATTTTTTAATACTTAAAAAACCATATTTCCTTGACTTTTGGCATGTTTTTTTAATATTATACTTGTATATAAAAATTGAAAGGCAGTAATGGCGGAATGATATTTGAAACGCATGCCCATTATGATGACGAGGCATTTAATGATGACAGGGATAAGCTTCTTTTGTCAATGAAGGATAATGGTGTTGGATATATAGTGAATGTTGGCTCAAGCCTAAATAGTACAAGGCAGAGTATAGAGCTTGCCCATAAATATAAATTCATTTATGCGGCAGCAGGAGTTCACCCAAGCGAGACAGGTGAGCTTAATGAAGAAAATTTTGCATGGCTAGAAACACAATGCAGGGATGAGAGGGTTATAGCGGTAGGTGAAATAGGTCTTGATTATTATTGGGATGAGCCCGACCACGATACCCAGAAGAAATGGTTTATACGCCAGTTAGGACTTGCAAGGAACATTAAAAAGCCAGTAATTATACATTCCAGAGATGCGGCAAAGGATACGTATGATATAATGGTTTCTGAGGATGTGTCAGAAATAGGCGGAATTGTACATTGCTACTCCTACAGCGCTGAAATGGCACTTGACTATGTGAAGATGGGATTTTATATTGGTATTGGTGGCGTGGTGACTTTTAAAAACGGTAAAAAAATGAAAGATGTTGTGGAGGCGCTTCCTATTACAAGGATTGTTATTGAAACTGACAGCCCGTATCTTTCGCCAGAGCCTAACAGGGGAAAACGCAATTCATCCCTTAACCTGCCATATGTGGCACAGAAAATTGCGGAGATTAAAAATCTCACATATGATGAGGTTGTAGAAATTACTAGGGAAAATGCCATAAAGGTGTATAGATTGGAGGTTTAAATGGCAACACTTGGAAACCCGACCAATACTATAGCAGTATTGCAGAAATATAATTTTAATTTCCAAAAGAAATTTGGTCAAAATTTCCTTATTGATACTAACATATTAGAGAGTATAATAGAGGCAGCAGATGTAAATAAGGATGACTTGGTTCTTGAGATTGGTCCAGGTATAGGCACAATGACACAGTATCTTTGCGAGAACGCCAGAGAGGTGGTTGCAGTGGAGATAGATAAAAAACTTATACCGATACTTCAAAATGACACACTTTCTTCATATGATAATGTTACAATTATAAATGAAGATATTTTAAAGGTAGATATCAATGCAATCGTGGAGGAAAAAAACAAAGGAAAGCCTGTTAAGGTTGTTGCAAATCTTCCTTATTATATCACAACACCGATTATTATGGGGCTTTTTGAAAGCCATGTTCCACTAGAGAGCATTACGATAATGGTTCAAAAGGAAGTTGCCAAACGTATGCAGGAGAATCCGGGTACAAAGGATTATGGGGCACTTTCTCTTGCGGTTCAGTTTTATGCAAAGCCGGAGGTTATGCTCACGGTACCTGCAAGCTGCTTTATGCCACGACCTAATGTTGACAGCGCAGTTATAAAGCTTACACGGCATAAAAACCCACCAGTAACCGTATCAGATGAAAAGCTGATGTTCGACATTATAAGGGCATCCTTTAATCAGAGGAGAAAAACCTTGGTAAATGGACTTAATAATGCGGTGGAATTAAAAATAAATAAAGAAAACGTGGTAAATGCACTTAACCAGATGGGTTTACCTGAAACAATAAGAGGAGAGGCATTGACGCTTGTTCAGTTTGCACAGCTTACAGAATTATTGAATTATCAGAATTTACAAGTCGAAAATACGTAATTGAGGGCGCATTAACGTTGACATAAAGAAATCAGTATGCTAAACTGACTTTAATTACGATTATAGGCTTTTGACCTGTTTAGTTTTACAATGGGCAATTGCGTCAGAGGTGAAAAACGTGGATAAATACGAATATAAGGTTCGAACAGAGGAAATTTCTAAGTTAATTGATGAAGAAAAATATGAAGAGGCTGCTAAGATAGCAGATACTATTGATTGGAGACGTGTAAAGAGTTCTACCATGCTTATAAACATTTCGATACTTTATAGAGTCAATAAACGAAATGAGGACAGCAGGGATATTTTACTGCTGGCTTATGACCGTTATCCTACAAACCGTTCGGTTGTTTATTCCTTATGTGAATTGTCAATAGAATTAGATGATATAGTGGCAGCCGTAGAATATTATAAGAGGTTTGTAAAACTTGCACCCAATGACAGTGGTGTATACACACTCAGGTATCGTATTTTGGAGGCTCAGGAGGCTAGTCTTGAGGAGAGGATTGCCATACTTGAGGAGCTTAAGGTTAGGGATTATGAGGATGAATGGGTATATGAACTTGCTTATCTCTACCATAGGGTAGGACTTGCAACAAAATGTGTGGAAGTATGTGATGAACTTATACTTTGGGTAGGTGACGGTCCATATGTAATGAAGGCAATGGAATTAAAGGCGCTTCATGTCCCGCTTACTGAAAGCCAGCAGGCAAAATACAATTTCATGCTCAACCATGCAGAACAAAATTACAGCGCATCCGGTTATGATACAAATGAGTATGGCGAACAAGACTATGGTGACGAGAACTATGGCGATGAGGATTATAGTGATGAGAACTATAGTGATGAAAATTATGGTGATGAGCAGTATAATGAAGAATTTTATCCGGATGACGAGTATCAAAATTACGGTGATGAGGGTTATAATGAAGACGGCTACAATGACGGAAATTATAACGATGACGGTTATGTAGATGATACGTATAATGGCGAAGGCGACTACAACGAAGAAGCCTATAATGAAGAGGCTTATAACGAAGAAGCTTACAACGAAGAAGCCT
>CAYTGS010000008.1:0-2564 GCA_964437435.1 uncultured Roseburia sp. | reverse complement strand
CTTACAACGAAGAAGCCTATAACGAAGATAATAATAATGAAGGTTATAATGATGAGTTTTATGTCGAGCATACCTTTGATGAAAATGGAAATCAGATAGAAGAAACACAATATACGGCTCCGTCCCAGCAGCCTTCAGATGTTGACATGAGCCAGTACAATACCATAAATCTCCAAAAGGTTGTGGCAGAGAGCATGAAAGAGCTTTTTCCTGATGATGACGTATTTGCAGAGGAAAGGGAAAAACTTAACGAGGAAGATGAAGTAAATGACGAGGGGAATACAATTGTTTATGAGGCTGTAAATAATGTCACAGATTTCACGGATGAGGGTGAAAGTGAAGGTACCCATGTACCCATGACTGGTCAGATGAGCATTGATGATGTTCTTGGAGAATGGGAACGCATTAAGCTTGATAATGCCAAGAAGCATCAGGATGAAATTAAAAAGCAGGTATTGACGCAGACGGGTATAATGTTTGATGAGTTTAATAACTCTGTAAACAGTGGAATATTGGGAGAGCTTGAAAATGAGGAAAAGCCAAAGGAGGCTGATGCACCTGTAACTGAAAACGAAGCTGACGATGAAGATGATTATATAACTGACTTAGAGCGTGCTGTTGCAGATGAGCTTGGAGGTCTTACTCAAAATATTTCTACGGATGAGGTAAACAGTGCGTTGGAAAATGATGAATATGCCGTCAAAGACTCAGGATATGGTGAGCCTGATGTCTATGATGAAGACGGAGAATATTACAGCGAAGACGTAAGCTACGGCGAAGATGGGTATTATGAGGAAGATGGTTACTATGAAGATAAAAGCTATAGTGATGATGATTTGAATTTTCAGGATGATGAGTATGAAAATCAAGAAAATAATAACGAACCACAGGTAAAGAAAAGAGAGCTTGATCCAGAGGAGGCAGAGGATATTGCACAGGAGGCAAAGGAAGATGCCCTTAAAACTCAGGAAATCAAGATGAATACAGCCGATTTAAGCTCCCTTTCAGAAAAGATAGTTGAAACCACCAATAAGGAGGCTTCAGGCGCAAAACGTGAGGAGATAAGGGATTTCACACCGGAGGAGCAGTTGCTTTTTGAGAACTTTGCCGTTACTAAGAAAATCAAAAAGCAGATAATATATGCCCTTGATAATATGTCACTTGCAGCTTACACGGGAAATGTAATAATTACGGGAGATGCTGGACTTGACACAATCAGGATGGCTAAAAACCTTGTAAAGGAATATCAAGCACAGGATGCCAATTTCTCTGGAAAGATTGCTAAAATTTCAGGCGAAAAAATAAATGACAGGGATATAAAGGAAATTTTTGACAAGCTTGACAATGGCGGTATCATTATTGAAAAGGCAAATGGTATGAGCGAGGAAAAGCTTTATGAAATGGCATCACTTCTCAATCAGGAAAATATTGGAATAGTTGTAATACTTGAAGATACTAAGAAAGAGATTACAAAGCTTTTGGAGAAGCAGGCTATGATAGCTGATTATTTCAATGTACGTATCGACCTTATGGAGATGGATAATAACGCACTCGTAGCTTATGCCAAAAATTATGCCTTAGCTTTGGAATATTCAATAGATGAGCTTGGAACACTCGCCCTCTATACAAGAATAGCCAATATGCAGAGCGGAAATCATGTTGTGACAAAGGATGAAGTCAGGGAAATTATAGAAGAAGCAATCTATAAATCCAAGAAATCCAAAATCAAAAATTTTGTGGACGTACTTTTTGCTAGAAGGTATGACGAAGAAGATATGGTAGTCCTAAAAGAGCGAGATTTTATGTAGATATAGTAAATTAAATGCTGAATGACAAAATTATAAATTAATGTAACGGGGGTAAAATTATGAGTAATTCAGAAACAACAGTATTTATATCAGAAGCTGACCAATATGTATTTGGACAGGGAACGCACTACGAGATCTACAAGAAATTAGGTGCACATTTCTGTAAAAAAGGAAAAGCTGAAGGCGTATTTTTTGCAGTATGGGCACCTAATGCAAAAGAAATCTATGTTATAGGTGAATTTAACAATTGGAACGAAGGCGCAGCACCTATGGAGCGGTTAGGTGAAGGCGGAATATTTGCCACATTTATAGAAGGTGTACAGGAAGGGCAGATGTATAAATATATGCTTGTTCTCCCTGACGGAAGAAAGCTGTACAAGGCTGATCCATATGCCAACTATGCGGAGATGAGGCCGGGTACAGCCTCAAAAATTTATGACTTAAATCATTTTGATTGGAATGATAAGAAATGGATTGCAGAGCGTGAGAAAAAGGACATGAATCACGAGCCTCTGTCAATATATGAATGTCATATAGGTTCATGGATGAAACATCCCGACGGAACAGAGGATGGTTTCTATACATACCGTCAGTTTGCTGACAGAATGGTAGAATACTTAAAGGATATGCCGTATACACATGTAGAGCTTATGGGTATAGCAGAGTTCCCTTTTGACGGCTCATGGGGATATCAGGTAACGGGCTACTATGCACCGACCTCAAGATATGGCACTCCTGACGATTTCAGATACCTTA
>CAYTGS010000007.1:1299-26079 GCA_964437435.1 uncultured Roseburia sp. | reverse complement strand
TATTTTGTCAATGTTAATTTAACGTAAATTTTGCCACTATATCCCTAAGTACTCCTACACATTCAAAACATTCTGATACCTTCTCACTAGTTGAAGCCGTCTGATTAACCATATCGCTTGTTTTCTGTGCGATGTTTGTAACACCAACCGCTGATTCTCCAACAGTGTCATTTATACCGCTTACTGCATCAGATATTGCATCTATAGACGTTGCAAGCTGTTTCATTGAACCATTCACTTCATTCATGCTTACGCCAAAATCATTTGCATCCTGCTGATACTGCCTGCTAACCTGTTCAAATTCCTTATAATCATTTATAACAGTATTTTCCAAGAAATCGTTAGTTGCCTCAAGACATTCCGACATATTTTCTACAGCCTGATTAACGGCAAGTACAATTTCACTTATATTTCCTATTGCCTCGGATGTTTGTTCAGCAAGCTTTCCTATCTCTGTTGCGACTATTGAAAATCCTCTGCCTGCCTCTCCTGCACGTGCCGCCTCTATAGACGCATTTAGTGAGAGGAGTCCTGTCTGTGATGATATTTCCATAATAGTTCCGGTCAGTTCATTAATCTGTTCTACCGCCTTTGAACCAGCTATCGCCTTGTCTGCCTTTTCCTTCACATTTTTATACATGGTCATTGTGTTATTACTTGCACTGACTGTCTTCTCACGTAGCTGTTCAGCACGGCTCATAATCTCCCTCGAGCTGTCTGCTCCCTGAATTGTCATGGTGTTTATTTTCTCAGCACCTTTTTGTATTGAATGGATATTTTCATTCACATTCACGGTTGTAGCTGCTGCTTCCTGCATTCCTGCCGCCAATTCCTCGCTAGTTGACGAGTTATCAGAGCACATATCATTTACCGTATCTGAAATGTGTCCTAATGCATCCACATCATGACTGATTTTATCGCTTGCATCGCTTATCTCAGCCAGCATTTCCTTTAATGAACGTCGCATCATGCGTACCTTCCTTGCCATCTGACCAGTCTCATCCTTACGCTTGCAAAGTTTATCGCTTAATGGATTATGTCTAAAGTCCAGCCTCTCAGTGTTATCAATGATTACTGTGAGCTGTTTTATAGGTTTGCATATAATGCTACTTATGACATATCCCAACACAATGCATACAATCATTATCACTATTGAAAGTGAAAACATTGTTATAAGCATTTGTTGGATAGGTGAATTAATTTCAGATTGGTCCGCCGTAACTACCACAATCTGATTTGCATCCGTAAGAGCATATGCCGCATATTTCCACTGTCCTTTATATTTATACAAAACCACTTCATTATCAGGCTTATTACCAGACTGTATCTCATCCACAACCCCTAGAATAACGCTGTTTTCCACAGGCTGTCCTATTTTACTTTCAGTGGGATGATAGAGCATTGTACCGTCAGATCCCACAAGATATGAATAAGAAGAACTAATTCCCGTAAGCTTCACTTTACTAAGTTCATCAGAGTAATCAGCCTCCTCGCCCATCGTTTGGTTTATACCATTTACAATGCTCGACGCTGTCTCAGCCATACTCATAATGTAATTTTCATTCACTTCCTGTATTGCAGACTGTGAATGGCTAGTGGCACTTAACACATTAACAACAACTGAAAGAAGAACCGCCACAATAATTAATAACATTATCTTAAATGTAATTGAGTTAAAAAATGCTACCCTTTCTTTCGTTTCCATAATTTATTGCCCTCCTGGTTATGTTTTGTACATTATACAACAAATGTATTGAAATTGGAATAGTTTTTGGCTAATTTTGCCAAAATTTATAATATATAATTCCTTTGAGCTAATATTCATTTATATAATCGTTGTTGCGTGACTTTTATATAATTAAGTGGTATAATGGGCACTAAAGAAAACAAACAGCGCAAGGCGACATTTGTTTTTCTCGTGTTATTAAAAAGGGGGTTATGTTATGCATGTTTTTCAACCTATCCCACCAGACTCTTTGGAATTTAATCCATTTGAGACAATAGGGAAAAATTGGGCTTTGGTAAGCGCCGGCTCTAAGGCTAAGGCAAATACCATGACCGTAAGTTGGGGAAGCGTAGGTGTCCTTTGGGGTAAAAATGTAGCATTTATATTTGTCCGGGACTCCAGATATACTAAAGAATTTATAGATAATGGTGATTTCTTCTCAATCTCATTTATGGGAAAGGAATACAAGGATGCGCTTAATTACTGTGGCTCACATTCAGGAAGGGATGTAGATAAAATAAAGGAAGCCGGCCTTACATGGAATTACAAGCACTCAATTCCATTTATAGACGAGGGCAACTTTATACTGATTTGTGAAAAGCTTTCGGCAACAAGGCTAACGGAGGACAGCTTTATTTCTCCCGATATAAAAAAATGGTATACAGACGGGGATATGCATACCATGTATATTGCGGAAATATTGGATATCCTTGCACGTTAGCTGATTTATAAAAAAGAAATAGAAAAAACAAATATATTGGCTGCCATGTGGAAAACCACCGGTGCGCCAAAGCATTTATTCCTTTCATAACAGACGGCTATCAGTATTCCCATAAGTGTACCATATATAAGCTGAGGCAGATTTGCATGAAATATTCCAAACAGCAGGGCTGAAAATATGACACTGCGTGGGATGCTGTAGAACCGTTTAATTCTGTTATACAAAACACCTCTAAATACCATTTCCTCAGAAATTGGAGCTATTATTCCATAGAGTATTATTCCAAGCCACAAGGGAACTGAATACTGAACCATCTCAACTGTATCATATTTTGTAGAGCTGATATTAAGCAATCCAAATATAAATTCTATTGCCAAATTCAGTAATAATGCAGTAACCGCACCCGAAACAGCACTCAAAACAAGCCCCTTGACATTTATCTTACCATATCCCCAAAATCCATTTTTAATATAATCAATAAGCTGTCTTGGAACACTTTTATCTATGTCAACCTCACCCTCTATGGCGACTTCATTTAAAAAATCCTTTAATAAAAATCCTGCTGCAGCCAGGCTTGCAACACCGTTTAGCACTGCGCTTATCATATATAAATTGTCTTCTACCCATACTCTCACCCCACTGATAGGCAGGTTCGGAATTATAAGTGCGAGGGAATACATAATAAATGTCTTAAGCACCATATATATCAAAAATGGTTTTAATATATACCATGCTTTTTCCTTGAATGTTATGCGTTTTTGTTTTATGTTTCTCATAAAGCTTTTTAGCAAAACTCCTTCATCATTATTGGGTTAGCAAAAGGATATCACTGCTGTCAAGGTAGAGCTTTTCAGGGACTTTTTTTGCGTCCCACTGCTCCTTTGATATCTTCCACTGTAAAAAACTGCTGTTGCCGTCGGGTTTAAATGAGACATTCCACTCAAATGGTTCCTCAATTATGCGGCTATCTGTTATGTTGATATAATTGTCACATTGTTTTTTTTCAATTTTAAAATAATGTGCCCTTATTCCAACTGCATTTATGTTTTCCGGTATTTCTTTTCTCACCTCAAAGACGGTATTCCAATCAATTGCAAAAATATGGTGATTATCCACAGTCTTAGCCGATGAAATATTTTTACATCCCGAGAGTATTGCCGCAGTTTTCGTCCTCGGATTATCGAAAAATTCCTTTACATCATATGCTGTTTCCATTTTGCCCTTGTCAATACAGCCTACTCTGGAGCTTAATCTATAAACCTCATCACGATTATGCGACACAAAAAGCGTAGTCTTTCCAACATCATTTAAAAGTTGCCTCATCTCATTTTCAAGCTCCCACTTAAGGTAGCTGTCAAGTGCCGAGAAAGGCTCATCAAGCAAAATCACGTCAGGCTCCTGTGCAATAAGCCTTGCCATTGCCACCCTCTGCTTTTGTCCTCCCGAAAGCTGTGAGGGGTATCTGTCAGCAAGCTCTCCTATATGAAAGCGTTCGAGATACGCCTTAACCTTATCCATATCAGGCTTTCGTCCCATTCCTGCCATAATGTTTTTCGTGACTGTCATATTGGGGAAAAGAGCATAGTCTTGAAACATATAGCCAACATTTCTTTTCTGGGGCGTCAGATTTATCCTTTTTTCCGAATTATACAGCACTCTGTCATTTAATACAATACTTCCCTCATCGGGAGTCTCAATTCCCGCTATACATTTTAGCGTCATGCTCTTACCGCATCCAGAGGCTCCAAGTATTGCAAACACTTCATTTTCCGCTTCAAAATTAACATTAAGGTGAAAATTTTTGAAATCTTTCTTAATTGAAACACGTAATGACATCATTACCACCTTTTTTTCGTTTTACTGCCAAGCGTAGCCACAAGGTTCATTGCAACAACTGCTATAAATGCAATTATCATAACCACTGCTACCCAAAAACCAGCAGTTAAATAATCACCATTTTGGATTACCATAGCTATTCTTTGAGAAATTGTTCCCGTTTTCCCGGGAATATTTCCCGCAAGCATCGAGGTGGCTCCATATTCTCCCAAGGCTCTTGCAAACGTAAGTATTGTTCCTGATACAACTCCTGGGCCCGCAGCCGGAATAAGTACTTTCCAAAAAATTTTAGCTTCTGACATTCCAAGCGTCCTTGCGGCATAGATAAGGTTAGCGTCAACCTGTTCAAATGCCGCCCTTGCATTTCTGTACATCAGCGGAAACGCAATAACGGTAGCAGCAACAATACAGCCAAGCCATGTCTGCACAACCTTTATTCCAAAATGCTCATAAAGCCCTGCGCCAAACGGTCTCCTTAAGCTGAAAATAAGAAGCAGGAAAAATCCTGCAACCGTGGGTGGAAGAACCATAGGCAGTGTCAATATTCCATCCAACACCGCCCTCGTTTTTGCTCCTGCTTTCAACACCCTTCTAGCTGCAAAAATGCCTAAGAAAAAGGAGATAATGGTTGCCACTATCCCTGTTTTTAGCGATATTATAAGCGGGCTCCAATCAAGTCCTGATAAAAAGCTTGATAAGTCTTCCATTGTATTATTCCTCGTGATTAGTCTGTTATATTAGTATCAAAATAGTACTTGTCAAATACTTCTTTTGCTTCATCAGATGTCAAGAAATTAACAAATGCCAAGGCTGCTGCGTTCTCGGCATCATCTGCCTCCTTATTAACAACCTGTGCTGCAGGATAAATAACGTTGCCTGTAAGGTCATAAGAAACATACTCTAAAATTTCAAGTTTTCCCTCATAACCGTATGTATCCGAATAATAAACTGTTCCAACTTCGTTTGAACCCTCTGCAACCGCTGCCGCAACTGCACCTACATTCGCACACTCATTGATTTCAATTCCGCCCAGTGCCTCTGAAACTTCCTCTGTTGTTATTGCAGAAACATCATCTGCGTTCTCAAGCATACCTGCATTTACAAGTGCCTGTCTTGTGTACTTCCCAACCGGAACCGAACCATCTGCAAGAGCAAAGCTTGACGCATTTGCAATGTCCAAAAGCCCTGTCACTGTAGTACCGCTATCTTTATATGTAACGACACAAACCTGATTGTTGACAATGTTGTGTCTCGTTCCGTCTACTATCATACCTTCATCTTCCAGACTGTTCATCTGTTTTTGGGCAGCCGAGAAGAATACGTCACATTCTGCACCCTCCAAAATTTGGTTCATCAACGTTCCTGAGCTATCATAACTGCCTAAAATTGTCACATTAGGATTTTTCTCTTGGAATTTATCTATTAACTCCTCCATAACTGTGTTAAGACTCTTAGCTGCAAATACAGTTATTGTCGCCTGCTCCAGCGCATCTTCTGACAGCTCCGCTAAATAACCCTCAATTGCTATTTCCTCTGTATTGTTCTCGCTTATAACGGTATCTTTTGTAGTATTGTTTGATGTACTGTCGGTTGCCGAACTGTTACCACAGCCTGACAGCAATGTCATTGTAATCACTGTACATACGATTGTTGTAAAAAATTTTTTTATCATTTTACATTTGCCTTTCTGCCAGCATACTTGTTTTAAAATATGCTTGGTCTTAAATTAAGATGTTTCATCTATATATACCGGAACCCTCTCCATGTATACAAGAATAGTCCCGCCACATACCATACCTTCTTCGGATGACATGTCCCCAGCAGATGTCATGTCAACAAGCTCCAGCCTCGTATTTGTCTTATTATCTTCAGATATCATAAATCTACCAAGCTCTATGACTTTGCTCTCAGCACAGCCACCGCCTATTGTTCCTATGATTTTATTATCAGGAAGAATAAGCATTTTAGTTCCACATTCCCTAGGTGCAGAGCCTTTCTTTTCAACAATGGTACAAAGTATTCCATACTCGCTGTTTTCTCCCAAGCAATCCGGACCTGCCAGATATGATAATAATTCCTTATCATATGTGCTAATTTTACGCTTTGTGTTTTTGACCTGAATAAGCTCTGCCATTATAGATACTGCAATTTCCTCCGGAGTTTCAGCACCGATTGAAAGTCCTATCGGCGCATGAACACTATCTAAAAGCTCGCTTGAAAAGCCTTCCGCCATAAGCTCCTTTTTTAACAGCATGACACGTCTTTTACTTCCCATCATGCCTACGTAGGCACTTTTTTTGTTAAGGATATTCCTTATGCAATCCTTATCATATCGGTGTCCCCTTGTTACAATCACATAATAAGTATCACTTCCACCTTCTTGCTTATCAAGGGCATTTACAAAGTCATCACATATAACCTCGTCTGCCCCTGCACGCCTTGCGTTATCCGCAAATGAAAGTCTATCCTCTATTACTGTCACGTTAAAGCCTGTTTTTTTTGCAATCTCTATAATCGAAATCGACACATGCCCCGCACCACATATTATAAGGCTTTTCCTGTTTCCTATTTTCTCACAGAATATCCTTTGTGAATTGATATTTATGATTGTGCTTTTGGTCTGGGATAGTATTTCGTTTTCATATTGCCTTAATTTAGTATTTTTACAGCTTTCCCAACGCATTACTTCGTCTATCCAAAGGGCTTTTTCGCCCATGTTCTCGCCATCTAAAATTGTCGCAAGTATTGACGAGTTGTTTGGATTTCTGTCTCTGATTGTGCTGTATAGGCTGTCAGGTATTAAGCTAAGCTCATCACCCTTTTTAATCACACCACCATGGAGAACCACCGCAAACACACCCTCTCTTGGCATAATGCAGTCCCCCATTCGCTTATAGATTTCGCAATGGCTATGACATTCCTTTCCTATTTGCGTCATTTCCAATAAAACATCACCACACTTAAACCTTGTTCCTACTGGGAGTGATTTAAAATCAAAGCCCTCTACAACAAGGTTTTCACCAAAATCACCATAGGTAATATCTGCACCCTTTTGCTTAAATTCCTGCGTCTTTTCATATGATAGCAGGCTTATCTGGCGGTGCCAGTTTCCAGCATGGGCATCTCCTGATATTCCAAAATTCTCAATTATATCAGCCTCATCTATCTCTGTCTTTTTGGTTCCCCTCTTTTCACTTATACATATTGCTTTTATTGTTCCCAACGCTAACCTCCATTATCTGCCCTTACCAAATCCGCAATTTGGATATGTACAATCCTTACATGAAAGGCAAAGCCCTCCCTCGCCAAGTCCTGCAAGCTCCTCACAAGTCACCCTATCACCAGCCATAATCCTAGGAAGGACAATATCAAAAACCGTTCTCTTTCCATACATTACACAGCCCGGAAGACCGAGAATTGGGATTGTTTTATCACTCTTTTTATAATATGACAATAAAAACATTGCACCCGGCAAAACAGGTGAGCCGTAGGATATAATCTCCGCACCTGTATTTTTAATCGCAAGGGGTGTCCTGTCATCTGGGTCAACACTCATTCCACCTGTACATATGACAAGCTCGGCACCCTTTTCTATTGCGCTAAGACAGCTATTTGTAATCTTCTCATGGTCATCACCAAGTATTTCATGGTACATAATCTCACTGTCAAATTCCGCAAGCTTAGCTTCAATAACTGGGGTAAAACTATCCTCTATACGTTTATAATAAACTTCATTTCCAGTGGTTATAACCGCCACCTTCAAGGGCTTAAATGGCAAAATCTCCAATATCGGTCTTTCACCGCATACTTTTTTTGCCCTCTCCATTTTTTCCTTTTCTATAACAAGCGGAATAATCCTTGTCCCTGCAAGCTTATCACCCTTATGAACAGTTGTATCTCCAAAACGTGTTGCAATCATCATCTCACCAATCATATTTACACGCTTGAGCGCCTCTCTATCCACCTTGAGCAGACCGTCACAATCTGCGATAAGCTCAATTTTTCCTTCCTTTACTTCGCTTGGATGCATATGGTCATTCTTGCACATATCGTATAAAATCATTGCTGCATCATTTTCATGGAGCATTGTCTCGTCATTTTCCCATACATAAATATTGTCCTTTCCAAGACTTAAAAGTACAGGAATATCTTCATTAGTGATGATATGACCCTTCCTAAACACCGCATCTTTAATTTTTCCTGGAATAATCTGCGTAATATCATGACACAAAACCTGTCCTACCGCATCCTCAGTTTTCATAAGTTTCATAATCAGCCTTCTTTCCTATTAACATAACCGCATACAAGCTCTAATACACTCCCCGCTATACATCTAGCCTTGTCGGAAATGGTAAAGCAGTTTGCAAGTTCTTCCTGTCTTGGGTCAATATCCGCAATCTTAAATCCCAAAGTCACCGGATAGCCGTCACGTATAAGTCCCCTGATAATTCCTGTGATTGTGGCATTTACATCTAACGTATTATCTCCGTTTTCTATATGTGCAATCAATTCACCTTTCTCCACAACATCACCAATTTTCCTAATATTCCTTATTATCCCATCCGCCTCGGCATGGATAACCCTCTCACTAGTATAGCCTCCAATATTTCCAGGAATTCCACTGTTAGGCGCAGCAGTTCCTTTAGCTATTATACGTCCCAGATTATGTCCCCTTTTAGTCTCAACCACAAAGTCAACATCCTCCCCCGCCGTAAAGCCAGGTCCTAATCCTATTGTAAGCTCTGCCATATCCCTTGTGGTTCCTAAATTTTTCTTTGCTATAATTGCATCAACCACAATATCTGGTTTAAATATTTCGATACTTGCTCCAGCAGGGTCAACAATAACAGGCACATTTCCTTTTTCAATTATTTCATATGCATCTGTAGGATTATTTATTAAAATGCCTTTCATTCCCTCAATAGTTACTTTTCCCTCATAAACCGCCTCGCATAGTGATACCTGTCTTCTTATTGCAGCAGGATATTGGGCTTCCAAAACCACCACTTTATAGCCTGCGCTCCAAAGTCTGTGTATTGTTCCCGTGGCAAGGTCTCCTCCACCCCTTACCACAATCAGCGTTTCAACTTTTTTAGGATAACGTTCTTTCCATTCTCCGCTCTCATATCCATACATAAAAGCCATTCCTTTTCCAATTACGTTTTCTTTTATAATTCAAGCAACATCATTTGCTCTATTTCAATTTCAAAATTTCCCACCGAAATCTTTATCTCCTCACACTGTGCATTGTCTTTGGTAATAAAATATGCTTCCAAAAATGTAAAATCCTCCGGCAACATTCTCCACGCAAGACCACATCCCGCCGAAATTTCCCTCGGCACAGGTATAAGTCTTCCAGGAATATTATTAGTCCCGCAAAACTTCTCCATTGCCATAGCCTCCGCTGTAGTGCGAAATGTTATCAATTTATATTTGCGCTTGTTTCTCATTGTAAGCCCTTTCTGACAGGTTATTCTTGCATTGCCAAATCATGCAAGGCATAAACTGCTTTCTCCACTTCCTCGGAAGTGTTAAAATGTGAAAAGCTAAAACGCACCGCCCCCTGATTGACAGTACCCAATGTTTCGTGCATTTTGGGTGCGCAGTGTGCGCCACACCTGACACATATATCATAATCCTCCCAAAGCCAGTCACCAACCTGTGCCGAATCGTATTCGCCTATATTAAGCGATACTATTCCAATCCTTTTGTCTAAATCAGGATTTCCGTAAACCTTTATTATTCCTGATTTGATTAAATCCGAAATTCCTTCAAGGAATTGCTTCACAAGAGCCATCTCCTTATTTCTGATATTATCAATCCCCTCGGACCTAATATAGGAAAGGGCAGCTCCAAGTCCCGCTATACCATGTGTATTTAGGGTTCCCGCCTCTAGTGCCGTTGGCATTTCATTTGGATGTTCCTTTAAGTAGCTGTGAGTACCACTTCCCCCTACCTTTAGCGGACGTATATCAATACCTTCCCTGACATAAATACCGCCTGTGCCCTGCGGTCCCAAAAGTCCTTTATGCCCTGTAAACACAAGTATATCTATTCCAAGCTTTTCCACATCAATCGGCACTATTCCCGCAGTCTGTGCCGCATCAACCACAAGCAGGATATTTTTTTCCATTGTAAATCTTGATATTCTTTCTAAATCTGTGATATTTCCAGTAAGATTTGAAGCATGGTTTATAACTATAGCTTTTGTATTTGATTTGATTAGTCTTTGAAAATCTCCGTAATTAAGAATACCCGTTTTATCCGCACTGACAAAATCAATCCCTATTCCATGTTTTTCCATAAGATATAATGGACGTAGTACTGAATTATGTTCACAGACTGTAGAAATCACATGGTCTCCATGCTCAAGAATACCATTAATCGCAATATTTAAGCCTTCTGTTGCGTTACATGTAAAAGCTATACGAGACGGATTTTTGATGTTAAAGAAATTTGCAAGCTTTACCCTCGTATCATAAACTATCCTTGATGCGTCAAGTGTGCATTTGTGCGCTCCACGTCCGGGGTTTCCCACAGTGTGGAGTGCCTCTATCATTGCCTCCCCCACACTAGTCGGTTTATTAATTGTCGTTGCCGCATTATCCATGTATATCATGGACGAATCACCTTTCCGGCAGCTTCTAATTTCTCTACAATTACATACATATTTGTCACACTGCCAACCTGTAATTTATCTTTAAGACCATAATAATCAAGACATGTTCCACAAGTAAGAATTTCAACGCCTTGTGCTTCCATTGATTTTAAATCCTCAATTGATGGAGACCCCTCACACGTAAGGTTTGCACCACCATTGTAAAAAATAATAGTCTGCGGAAGTATATCCTGCTGGGTAAGCGCATAGATAAATCCTTTCATCAGCACTGCCCCAAGCTCATCATTTCCTGTTCCCATTGTTGCTGAGGTTATAGCCACAACAATATTTCCACGCTTGTCCGGCTGGCACGTGACCACCTCATCTGTGTTATTAGCCTTGTCTGTACCAATGCTATTATCACCTTTTCCGATTGTAAAGGTTACAACATATGTCTTGTCGTCCTGTTTTACAGAACTTATTCCATAGCCCTTTTGCTGTGCCATTTTTGTAAGATTCTGTACTGCAATTTCATTGTCTACTAGAATCTCAACCTGTCCTTCCCCATTCAATTCCTTAATGGCATTTTTAGCCTTTACTACCGGTATCGGACATGTATCGCCGATTGCATTTACTTTTATCATGTTATTTCCCCCATTTAATCTACATATATTTCAAACTCTTTTGGTTCTGTAATTTCTCCCACAATTTCTGCCGGAAGTCCGCTTTCCTTTAATTCATTTAAAAGCTTATCTGCATCATTTACTGCCACTGCCACAAGGAGCCCTCCCGAAGTCTGCGGGTCAAACAATACCTCCTCCATAGCAAACGCAATATTTTCAAAGCAAATATGTTTTCCCACAAAATTCCTGTTTCGCTGTCCTGCTGCCGTGAGCAGAAATTCGTCCGCATATGAAAGTGCTTCTTTAAAAACCGGAACCCTATTAGAATGGACACGGCAAGAAATTCTCCCCTCATCCATCATTTCATGAAGGTGTCCCAAAAAGCTAAAGCCTGTCACATCGGTACAGGCATGGACTTCATATTTTTTACAAATCTCGGCAGCATATTTATTAAGGGTTGTCATCGACTTTATAGCAACATTCATTGCACTTTCGCTTGCCTCGCCCACTCTGTTAGCAGTGCATATTATTCCTACACCAAGCTTTTTAGTAAGGATAAGTATGTCACCTATATGACCTGTATTGTTTTGGAAAATATGCTTTGGATTGACTACACCCGTAACAGAAAGGCCATATTTCACGTCACTGTCCGCAATGGAATGACCGCCTGCAAGAACACCTCCTGCCTCTATGACCTTCTCAGAGCCTCCACGCATAATCTCACCTAAAACGTTCAAATCCATACTTTCAGGAAAGCATACAATATTTAATGCGGTCTTAACCTCACCGCCCATTGCATAGATATCGCTCAAAGCATTTGTAGCTGCCACCTTTCCAAAGGTATAAGGGTCATCAAGCATTGGTGGGAAAAAATCAAGCGTCTGCACAAAAGCAATATCATCCGAAAGCTTATAAACTGCCGCATCATCTCGGCTGTCATAGCCCACTAATAGATTGTCATCCTGCTCCCCTTTAGGAAGCTTCTCTAAAATATGGCTTAATACTCCTGCACCAAGCTTCGCAGTACATCCGCCGCCTTTACAGAATTCTATTTTGTCAATCAATTTCAATTCCCCCAAATAGTGATATATCAAAAATTCCGCATACAAAATATAATAAAAGAATAACATAACGAACACATTTTTTCAACGCTAATGCGTGTTCGTAATTTTTATTATTTTCTTCCACACTCACCGTCAGCACCAGACAATATTCCAATTGCGTGAGGAAGTTCGCTTAAGATATATTCAAGGCACTCTGACACCGCTTTGGGGCTGCCCGGCATATTTATAATCAGGGTTTGTCCCCTAGTGACGGACACTGCACGGCTTAGCATGGCACGTTTTGTATACTGCATACTGTTAGCCCTGATTGCTTCTGCAATTCCTGGCACATTTCTCTCTGCCACTGCAAGAGTTGCCTCAGGGGTAACATCACGTGGTGAAAGACCTGTCCCACCGCTTGTAAGCACAAGGTCGCATTTAACCTCATCACACAGTCTTATAAGCTCTGCTTCTATTAATGGTTGGTCATCAGATATTACCTTGTAGGATTTGACTTCATATAAGTCAGATGGCAGCATTTCCCTGATTTTTGGCCCACTTAAATCCTCTCGCTCTCCCTTAGAGCCTTTATCACTTAGTATTACAATTCCCACTTTGAACATAACTTATTTACTCCTCCATGTGTTATATCTTTCAAACTTTCTTTCGGCAGATTAATTGTGTAAATAAACCCAGATGTTGTGAAATATTTCAGAAATTCTTTTCGGGCAAACATCATGTTTAATATTTATGTAAATTCCGCAAATCCTCCTTTGTATCAACATCCATAAGCTCATACTCCCCATCCGCTTCCACATATTTTACCCTGTCTAGGTTATTTTTTATCACTACATTTCCGCCCTTTCCCTGTGGCAGGTTTTGAAGCTCATCAAATGCCCATTTTGGAAAAATGACAGGTGCGCCAATCCTGTCACCAAATTTAAGCTGCCATATGAAATCAGGTTTTTTGTCAGCTTCCATAGCCATTTTACAAACTGTTTTTTTCGACAAAAGGGGCTGGTCAGACTGGCAAAACATACAACATTTTATATTGTCACTTATTGCCTCTATCCCAAGCCTTACAGTGTCACTTCTATATGGAAGTTCGTGGAATATTGTTTTTATATTTTTTTTCTCACACAATTTAAGTATATCACTATTTCTAGTAACTACAATTCGTGCTCCAAAAATTTCATCCGTATTATCTAAAATCCAGCATATCATAGGCTTTCCCTTGAAATCTGCTATAAGCTTATTTCCTCCAAAACGCTTTCCAAGCCCTGATGCCATAATAACGCAGCCAATCTCCTCAAATTTGTCATAATTATCCATTTTAAACCTCCAATTTGTTTAAATTAGGTTCCATAATCAGTTATTTTATTTTTATTTGTCAAATATAAAAAAAGTATACCAAAAACAGCTTTAAAATCCAACAAGTTTCATGTTATTATAGTACTATATAATTGTTCGGAGGAATTTATATATGATAACAATTAGAAACTATGTCAGACCCCAAAGCCTTGATGAAGCTTATCAGCTAAACCAGAATAAGCAAAATAAAATTATAGGCGGAATGCTTTGGCTTAAAATGGAAAACATAGCTGTAGGTAATGCCATAGACTTATGCGATTTGGGTCTTAATACAATAGATGAGGATGAGGATGCTTTTTCGATAGGTGCGTCCGTAACCTTACGCCAGCTTGAGACACATGAAACGCTCAATGCTTTCTGTAACAATGCTGTTGAGAAGGCTGTACGTGATATTGTCGGAGTGCAGTTTCGCAATCTTGCCACTGTGGGCGGAAGTATCTGGGGACGGTTTGGATTTTCCGACGTGCTCACTGTATTTTTGGCTTTTGAGTCGTATGTTGAGCTTTACAATGCAGGTATTATCCCACTTTGGGAGTTTGCACAAATGAAATACGACAGAGATATCCTTATAAGGCTTATCGTGAAAAAACATCATGGAAATTTTCATGGAAAATTTTCCTATCTTAGTATGCGGAACTCTCGCACCGACTTCCCTGTAATAGCCTGCGCACTTTCAGAAACAGACGGCATCTACCGTACCGCAATAGGCGCAAGACCCGGAAGGGCTGTATTAATTACAGACGAGAATAACATTTTATCTGACGGTCTAAATCTCGACTCCATAACAAAATTTGGTTCCTACGTGGCAGAAAATGTACAGACAGGAAGCAACATGAGAGGCTCTGCCAAATTCAGAACACATTTAATAAATGTTCTTGTCACTAGGGGATTACAGGAATTGGGGGAATTATAATGGAAATAAAAATCAAGCTTAACGGCAAAAATATAACGGAAGACGTGGAGCCCGACACGCTTCTTATTGATTTTGTAAGAGCTCATGGCTGTTACAGTGTTAAGAGGGGATGTGATTCTGCCAACTGTGGTCTTTGCACTGTTTTAATGGATGATATTCCTATTTTGTCATGCTCAATGCTTGTTGCAAGGGCTTCAGGTCATAGCATTTATACACTTGAGGGACTTCAAAGCGAAGCTCAGGAATTTGTTGGCTTTATCGCTGACCAAGGGGCTGACCAATGCGGTTTTTGCAATCCCGGTTTTGTCATGAATACAATAGCTTTGCTTCGTGAAAATCCCAATCCTACTGATGACGAAATACGAGCATTTCTAGCAGGAAACCTTTGCCGTTGCTCTGGATATGACGGACAACTTCGTGGAATTAGAAATTTTCTTGATAGTCGTCAAGAGAAAGGAGACACCAATGGAGCATAAAGAATACAACGTAATAAATAAACCTGTACGCAAAAAGGATGCCATGCAGCTTTTACTTGGAAAGCCTACTTATATGGACGATATTACGCCAGGAGATGCTCTTGCTGTAAAGATTTTAAGAAGCCCACACCCTAACGCAATTGTGAAGGATGTCAATAAGGCAATTGCCCTAAAAGTACCGGGAGTTGTTGATATTTATACATGGGAGGATGTTCCCCAAACACGATTTGCCATTGCAGGTCAGACTTATCCGGAGCCTTCACCCTATGACCGCCTTATTATGGACAGGCATGTAAGGTTCGTGGGAGATCCCGTTGCAATTATTGCAGCGGAGGATGAAAAAACTGCAATAAAGGCGATGAAGCTAATAAAGGTAACTTACGAGGTTTTGGAGCCTATTCTTGATTATCATAAGTCGAAGGACAATCCTATTCTCGTACACCCTGAGGATGACTGGTTTCCACCATGCCCTGTAGGCGGTGACAATAAGAGGAACTTAGTTGCAAGCGAAGTAAGCTCACACGGTGACGTAGACGGTATCATGGCTGACTGCGATATTGTCATTGAACACAAATACCACACTAAAGCCTTTCAGCAGGCAATGATGGAGACTTTTAGGACATATACCACACTTGATAGATACGGCAGACTTCATGTAATATCCTCAACCCAAATTGTCTTCCATGTTCGCCGTATTCTTTCAAGAGCGCTCGGAATTTCCAAAAGCCGTATACGAGTTGAAAAGCCACGTATAGGCGGAGGCTTTGGTGCAAAACAAACGGCAGTATGTGAAGTATATCCCGCATTTGTGACATTAAAAACAGGACGCCCCGCAAAGCTTATCTATACACGTGAAGAATCACAGATTGCAGCTTCCCCACGTCATGAAATGGAGATTACGTTAAAGCTTGGCGCAAGCAAGGACGGAAAAATACGTGTGCTTGATTTCTATACGCTTTCAAATACAGGAGCATATGGCGAACATGGTCCCACAACCGTAGGCTTGTCAGGCCACAAGTCAATTCCACTATACACAGGGGGCTTGGAGGCTCACCGTTTCAGCTATGATGTTGTATACACAAACCTACAGCCTGCTGGTGCCTATAGAGGCTACGGTGCCACACAGGGAATTTTTGCCTTGGAATCAGCCGTAAATGAGCTGGCAGAAACGCTTGGAATAGACCCAACTGTCATAAGGGAGAAAAACATGGTACGTGAGGGAATGGTTATGCCTGCATATTATAATGAAACTGCCAACGCCTGCGCTTTAGACAGATGTATGGAGCATTGCCGCAAAATGTTTAATTGGGATGAAAAATATCCTGTTCGTGACATGGGTAACGGTAAAGTAAGATGTGCCGGCGTGGCAATGGCAATGCAAGGCTCATGTATCTCAAATGTTGATGTCGGCTCCGCCACTGTCAAGCTAAGTGATGACGGAACCTATAATCTTATAATAGGTGCCGCCGATATGGGAACGGGCTGTGATACTATTCTAGCTCAAATGGTCGCTGAGTGTATGGACTGCAGCGTTGACGACGTGGCGGTGTTCGGTGCAGATACAGACGTGTCTCCGTATGACTCCGGCTCTTACGCTTCTTCAACAACATATATTACAGGTAAGGCTGTAGAGAAGGCTTGTATTGAGCTTAAGAAAAAAATATGTGAAATTGCTGCAAGCATGATGAAATGCACTGTTGATGAAGTTGTTTTTGAAAAAGGATTTGTTAGGAAAATAAATTCCGAACAATCAGTAAGCTTAAGCGATATTTCATACAGGGTTCAGTCCAACTCTAATTTTTCCGCTGTCGCAACCGCAAGCCACTCATCCCCCGTTTCACCACCGCCATATATGGTAGGAATGGTTGAAATCGAGCTTGACAAACTGACCGGACAGGTTACAATTCTTGACTATATGGCTGTTGTTGACTGCGGTATCGCAATCAATCCTGCACTTGCACGTATTCAAGCAGAGGGCGGTATTGTTCAGGGTATCGGCATGACGTTATTTGAGAATGTCACTTATACTGACAGGGGAAAGCCAATTGAAAACTCGTTTATGGAATACAAAATTCCTACTCGTCTCGATATGGGCAAGCTTCGTGTGGAATTTGAGACAAGCTATGAGCCGACAGGTCCCTTTGGCGCAAAATCAATTGGTGAGATTGTAATTAATACTCCCGGACCAGCCATTGCACATGCAATATACAGGGCAACCGGGGTATACCACCGTGAGCTTCCAATAACTCCTGAACAAATTGTAATGGGACTTACTTATATAAATCCATAATGCCTAAGCGCCTGTTCTATACCGTTTTCACTTGATTTTGCAGTGACATAAGAAACCTGTTGAAGCAAGACTTCCGATTCGGAGTTTCCCATAGCGATACTATGTCGGACGTAATTTAGCATTGCAAGGTCATTATTGCTGTCCCCTAATGCATATGTGTTTTCCTTTTTTATATCGTAGAGGTCGAGAACAAACTGAATTCCTGTTGCCTTGGAATATCCCAATGGAACAAATTCACGGAAGTTCCCACCTCTGTCGATACATTCAAAATATTTATCACTTACCTCTCTAAATTTCTTTTCGTCAGATATATCGTCAAACCAGACAACAAACTTGTCACATGTAAAACTTTCATCTTCTAAATTCCTTGTCATATCGTAATTTCTCCTCACAAAAGCGTCATATTGGAGGATACCCCCCTCAGTAATAAGTGGTCTTAAGGTATCAAACTGAACATATGACTTTGATTCAAATAACAGGTCAAGCCTAAAATTTCTAGCGTGGTGCAATATCTCACTTGTAATCTTATGTGACTGCTGCACATACAATAATTCCTTATAATTTTCACCATAAATATTCGTTCCACAGCCTGCAATAATACCGTCAAATCCCACATCCAAAAAACGTTGCTCCACGTTTTGCATACATCTTCCAGTATTTATATACATCAAGTGACCGTTGGCTCTTGCCTGTCTTATTGCCTCCCTTGCGCTGTCAGGAACATTACCATCTATTTCCGAAGTGAGGGTTCCGTCTATATCAAAAAATGCTATCTTTTTATTACTGCTCATTATCTAATTCTACTCCTCTTGTTTAAGTATATCCGTACTTATCTGTAAATAACTTTTACCACCTTCACCTGTATGGGCATTATTGGCATTTACAACCCCGCTTATTGAATTTTCTATATTTTGCACTTCCTCCAATAAACCTCTTGCTGATAAGCGCCTTGCTCCCTGTCCCCATATTATCATCTGTTCAAGCCTGTCCGATGTTGCGACCGTTATATTATACCGCCTTGCGAGCTTATTTGTAAATTTTTCTATGTATTGGTCGGCGGTCTCTGCCTCCTTTGTGTAAACTACATGGATATTGTGGTAGTCAAATGCCGCCCCCTGTCCCCCATGAACCTTGTAGGCATCAAAAACAACTATGACATTTTTCTTTGTATAGCCCTGATAATTGCACATAATATCCATCAACTTATCCCTTGCGCTGTCAATATTTGTCCTCGACAATTCATTCAAATTTTCCCATGCAAATATAATATTATATCCATCCACAAGAAGATACTCTTCCTGTCGGTTTACTGCCATGTTTTCGAGGTTGTTAATATTTTCTGTTCCCTTATATGATGAATCATTAGTTGCTGTAATTGTCCTTTTCCAACCTGTGCGTCGATTGTCAGGGCTGCCCGATTTGCGGTAGGTACGGTTTAATATTTCCTCTATTTCGTCCTGCCCTATTGTCATCTCGCTTATGGCAGCTTTTCTCATTGCAATACTGTTTTCGTCATAATCGTATTCTTCGGCATCCTCCGAAATCCCGTTGTTTACATGGGCATAGTACGCTACCCTGTCCCAGTCCACCAAAAATCCTGCCCCATGGGAGCAAAACACCGAACCCGTGGGGTTAGCAAGGTCAGCCTCGGAATCATAATCTATCTCGTCAATCACTTCCTCCGTATTGTGGCACACATCATATCCCCTTAGAGTACAAAAAAGGCTGCCTTTTCCGTGTGTGTATGAGTTAACCTCTGCCTGATAATTCTGCATTGTGACAACCGGAGCTGTTCCCTTTAAAAATGCCATATCATTTTCAATCAGTGGTGCATCAAATTTTCCATGCATATTTTGAATATCGTTCATTGCACGTCCAACACAGTCAAAAGGAATTTCAAGCTTAAATTCATAGACAGGCTCCAATAAAATACTCTGTGCCTTTTTCATTCCGTTCCTGACCGCCCTATATGTTGCCTGTCTGAAATCACCGCCTTCAGTGTGCTTTTTATGTGCCCTGCCTGCAATAACCGATATTCTCATATCTGTTATCTCTGAACCTGTTAGCACTCCCTTGTGTCGCTTTTCCTCCAAATGTGTTATTATAAGCCTCTGCCAGTTTTTATCAAGTATATCCTCGCTGCAATCCGTCTCAAATTCAAGTCCCCTACCTCTCTCCAATGGTTCCAATAAAAGGTGTACCTCCGCATAATGGCGAAGCGGTTCAAAATGGCCGATGCCAATAACCGGCTCGGCTATTGTCTCCTTATACAATATGTTTCCAGCGCCAAACTCAATATCAACATTAAAACGCTCATGAACAATATTTTTAAGAATTTCCATCTGAACCTCACCCATAACCTGAGCATGGATTTCACCTAATGTCTTGTCCCATACAATGTGGAGCTGTGGTTCTTCCTCCTCCAAAATACAAAGCTTATTATAAAAATCATGTATATTTATTCCATTTGGAACAATAATTTTATATGCCATTACAGGCTCCAACAAAGGAACCTCCGGCTCGCCTTCAGCCCCAAGCCCCTCACCTGCAAAAGTGTTAGAAAGCCCTGTCACTGCACATATATCCCCTGCCGTCACCTCGTTTACAGGCTGGTATTGTCCGCCCGAGTAGATACGAATCTGGTCAGCCTTTTCGCTCCACTCACCGTTTGATATAAGAGTTTTAGTCCTAAGTGTTCCACCTGTCATTTTAATATATGTAAGCCTGTTATTCTGTTCATCTCGTGCAATCTTATAAACCCTGGCAGCAAAATCGTCCATATAATCATTTGGTTCAAGATAAAGGTCAAGCACCTCCATAAATTCGGTTATTCCCTGCTGTTTCAATGCCGACCCAAATAAACATGGATATATATTTCTATATTTTATCCCCTTTTTTATATCCTCGGTTAAAATCCGACCGCAATCCAAGAACTTATTCATTAAATATTCTTCACACATCGAAACATTTTCATAAAAGTCATCATTTGGATTTTTATAATCAGTAAAATCTACTATCCCACTGTCAAGCTTTGACTGTAGCTCTTTTATCAGCTTTTCTTTGTCTGTTCCTGGCTGGTCCATTTTGTTGACAAACACAAACACAGGAATTCTATATTTTTTCAAGAGTTTCCACAAGGTCTGGGTATGTCCCTGTATACCGTCTGCACCGCTTACTATCAGTATAGCATAATCAAGCACCTGTAAGGTTCTCTCCATTTCGGCTGCAAAATCCACATGTCCCGGAGTATCTAATATACATATACTCTTATCACCGATATTAAGCTGTGCCTGCTTTGAAAATATAGTAATTCCACGTTTCTTTTCAAGCTCATATGTATCAAGGAAAGTGTCCTGATGGTCAACACGTCCTAGTTTTCTAATACTACCGCTGTTATATAAAAGGCTCTCCGCAAGGGTTGTCTTTCCTGAGTCAACGTGTGCTAAAAGCCCTATCACAAATTTATTGGTTTTCATATTATTTGCCAAATCCTTATTTTTATCGTAAAATAGTACTAATGTTATTATAATGTAAATATGTTCTTTTGGAAAGGTATAAGTTTTCATGAATGAGAAGCAAAACAAAAGGCTTATGCATGTAATAAAGCGTGTTCACGGTCTTGTGGAGAATAATGACATTAATATGATACGTGAGCGACAGGAGCAGTTTGCAAGCATTGCCGTCAACGATAAAAATTTTGAGTATAAAGAAGTTAATATAAATGGCATGTATGGGGAATGGACTAGATATGTGCCGGAGGTTTCTAGCGAAAATAGTACTAATACTGGTACGGAGAATATTATCTTTTACTGCCATGGTGGGGGATATATGACTGGAAGCTGCATTTATGCAAGGGAAATCACCACAAAGCTTTCAAAGTATAATTGCTGTAGGGTTTTTAGCTTTAACTACAGGCTTGCACCTGAACATCCTTTTCCGGCTGCTTTGGAGGATGCTTATAAGGCTTGGGAGTATATTTTAAATCTCGGTTATAATCCATCAAATATTGTCATTGCCGGCGATTCGGCTGGTGGAAATCTTGCACTTGTGCTTTCGCTATTATTAAAGAAGGAAAAAAAATCCATGGCGAAATGTCTTGTGCTCTTTTCACCATGGACTGATATGACTTCATCAGGGGACAGCTACCGTTCAAAGGAGCTTTTAGACCCTATCCTCGACAATGCTTATATTGAACGTGCTGTTACCAGCTATCTAGGTGAGGCTTCGCCCACCAACCCTTTTGTATCACCAATTTTTGGTAATTTAAAAGGCTTTCCACCTGTGTATATCCAAGTGGGTACGAATGAAATATTGTATGATGACTCATATTCATTGTATACACAGCTTTTGAAGGATAATGTTTTTGCAAAGCTTGATGTATTTCAGGGAATGTGGCATGTATTCCAAATGTCACCGATTAAAGCTTCAAGGGAAGCAATGGAAAAAGTAACGCAATTTGTCAGGTTTGCGGAAAGATGACGCTGAACCTTGTGCCTAACCCCTCACGGCTTACGATATCATAATATCCCTGGTGTTTATCCACTATCCATTTGGCAATGGAAAGACCCAGCCCTGTACCGCCTGTCTTGCTGTTTCGCACAGAATCAGCACGATAAAAGCGGTCAAAGACGTGAGCCACGTCATCGGATGCCATTCCAATTCCATTGTCCTGTATCTGGTAATACGGCGAGCCATCCTTCCATATCCCTGTCCTTATAATTATTTCTTCGCCCTCTTTAGTATATTTTGCCGCATTGTCTATTAAAATTCTCGCCGACTGTTTAAGCATATCCGTATCACAATAAATCTGTACTGTATCGTTTTCCTCGTATTTGTAGACATGGCTAGTGTCTATCATAACTGACTCCTCGTAAACCTCTCTGATAATACCGTTGAGACTATTCTCCTTCATGTCAAGGGTCTGTCGGTTTGAGTCTCCCCTAGCGAGGAACAATAGCTGTTCCACAAGCTTTTGCATATGGTTTGCCTCGTTCTTAATGGCAAGTATGGACTCGTCAAGGATTTCTGCATCCTCCTTACCCCATCTATCCAACATATTGACATAACCCTGTATAACTGCTATGGGGGTTCTAAGCTCATGGGAGGCATCCGACACAAACTGGCTTTGCTGTTTGTAAGATGCCCTTATTCGGTCAAGAAGTCCATTTAGGGCTGTCTCTATACCCCGAAGCTCCTTATCATGCATATGAATTCCATTTTCCATTGCGTCCACTTCAAGTTTTGAAATCTCAGCCTCCAGATTATGGTATTTTGTCTCGTCAAATGCCATGTTACTAAGCTCTGCCGCCTTTTTTGCAATCTGGTTTAACGGCTTAAGCTGTCTCCTAACCCTTTTCGTTCCTTTAATAAGCAGCATAATTACGTTAACTAATTCAAATATTACAAGTATGATTGCACCATAATACCATAAATAAATCCAATCGCCCATTTGAATTTCATATAACAAGCTACCATTTTTATCATTTACAACATAAATAATGCTTTGAAGGTTATTATACAAATTTCCATGGTCTGTTTGCGTATATCTAATCTCTCTTATATATTCAATTGAAAAAGCACCCGCCTGCTGTTTATCCATAACAATCACAAAAATGGCAGCCAAAATTGCCACCAATATTATATCAATAAAAATATACTCCCAAAACTGATTCCACACATAAGTTAAATTGATTTTCCTTGCAATTGAAGTCATACGCACGGCATCAGAATTTCTATTTTTTTTTAGTTTAGCTTTATTCTCACTCATGAATTAATCTTCCTTAATACAGTAGCCAACGCCTCTCACTGTCCGGATAATTTTCACATTATAAACGTCATCAATCTTACTTCTGACATACCTTACGTACACGTCTATAATATTTGTCTCACCCATATAATCGTATCCACATACCTTTTCCAACAAAGTATCTCTTGAAATTACCAAATTTTTGTTTTCAAGGAGAACCTTTAAAAGTTCAAATTCCCTGTGGGTAAGCTCTATCCTATTATTATCATATGTAACCTCGTAGCGTCCTAAATCCATTTGGAGCTTTCCAACACCAATCAGACTGCTTTGGGCAGTCTGATTTTGTACTGATTTTTTCTTAAGCGCAAGTCTTATTCTCGCAAGCAGCTCCTCTATGGCAAATGGCTTAGTCATATAATCATCCGCACCACCGTCAAGTCCAGCAACCTTATCCATTACCTCATCCCTTGCGGTAAGCATTATGACCGGCATATTAGAAATCTTTCTAAGTCGCCTTAGAACCTCAAATCCGTTAAGCTCCGGAAGCATTACGTCAAGAACCATTAAATCCGCCTTTCCACTCTCGGCTTTCTCAAGTCCATCTCTGCCGTTTGATGATTTGATAACATTATATCCTTCATGTTTTAATTCCAATTCAAGAAACCTTGCTATCTTGTCCTCATCTTCCACTATAAGTATAGTCGTTGCCATTTAATCCATAAGCCTCCTGATTATTCATCCTTATCATCTGAACCACCAAATTCACTTTTGATGTTTTCTACTGTATCTGCTGCCATATCCATTGTCTGATTTATGTCAAAATCGACTGTCTTAATGTCCGGTCCAATAAAACGATACCTGAAATTAAAGAACAAGCAGATTAGCAAAATCCAAAATACTGTCGAAGCGGAAAATAGGATAAGAATTATAAGAACATTAATCGGCATTTTAAGTACTTCTTTGTCATACCTGTCAACGCAAAAGCTGTTGTTGTTGCCCCTTCTAATCCACTTAAGGCACCAATCCCAGAATTTTTTCAAAGTACCCTTTGCATTATTTTGGGGTTCCTTGTCCTCTACTTCGATTTTGATGCTTTCATCCTGTGTTGTGTAGCTTGTCTTTTCAGGTCCTTTTACCTTGCCGTTCTGCTCAAGGTAAATCATTGCGTCAAGGATATCCCAATTGCTGCTCTCAAGCGCCTGCTTTGCTTCCTCATATGTTACGTTTGCATGTTCCCTTAATTTTTCTACTTTTTCAAAATTATCCATGGTTGTAATCTCCTTTTTGTTGTTGTTTTTGTTTTATCTTATGATGTTAGTTTAATCAACAAAAATTAAAGGTAAATGTTGGAAAGATTAAGATTAGATTAAAAATTTATAATTATAGTATATCAAATCATATGTGCTTTTACTAGTTAAAAATACAATGATACCAGTG
>CAYTGS010000007.1:0-1199 GCA_964437435.1 uncultured Roseburia sp. | reverse complement strand
TGCGATACCCTTGCATATCCATATGTGTTTGTATTTTTATTCTCCATATATTTTCCCTCATTTACACAAAAAAGACCAGAATAGCATAAACTCATTCTGGTCTTTTCATCTATATATTTAATTTACTGCGTTCTTCCATTTAAGGTAAGCATTTATGAATCCATCCAATGCTCCATCCATTACTGCGTCCACGTTTCCTGATTCAAAATCAGTTCTGTGGTCTTTTACCAAGGTGTACGGCTGCATTACATATGAGCGTATCTGGTTGCCCCAGCCTATTTCCTTGACTTCACCCCGGATGTCGGAGAGCTTCTCAGCGTTTGCCTCTTTTTTAAGCATATAAAGTTTTGCCTTTAACATCTGCATTGCCTTGTCTTTGTTTTGGAACTGTGAGCGCTCATTTTGGCACTGCACCACAATTCCCGTAGGAATATGGGTTATTCGTATTGCCGATGAGGTTTTGTTAATATGCTGTCCACCGGCACCACTGCTTCGATAAGTGTCAATTCGCAAATCCTCATCATTAATATCCACATCCAAATCTTCCTCTATATCCGGCATAACATCCAATGACACGAAAGATGTCTGGCGTTTTCCCTGAGCATTAAATGGAGAAATTCTAACAAGCCTGTGAACTCCCTTTTCTGACTTTAGATATCCGTAAGCATTCTCGCCGTTTACCTGAAATGTAATTGACTTTATTCCTGCCTCGTCTCCGTCCAGATAGTCAAGGACTTCTATAGTAAAGCCTTTCTTTTCAGCCCAACGAGTGTACATTCTGTAAAGCATTCCCGCCCAGTCACAGCTCTCTGTACCTCCTGCTCCGGCGTTAAGCTTGAGAATTGCATTGCACTTGTCATACTCGTCCGACAGCAAGGTTCCAATTCGGAGTATCTCAAATTTTTCAATAAAGCTGTCAAGCTCCTCCCTGATTTCAGGTATCATATCGGCATCCTCCGACTCATATCCCATTTCTATCAGGGTCTCTATGTCATCGTACTGGGCTTTAAGCCCATTGCATTTGTCAACTGTGTCTTTGAGGTTTTTGAGTTCCTTCATCTGCTTATTTGCTCTGTCGGCATCATCCCAAAAGCCTGCAGCCTCCATTTCACGCTCTAATTCTTCAATTCTCTTTTCCTTGCCTGCAAGGTCAAAGTGAATCCCTCACTTCCGCTAATGGACTTTCGTATGTCTGTAAC
>CAYTGS010000006.1:0-28615 GCA_964437435.1 uncultured Roseburia sp. | reverse complement strand
AACCAAGACTGCTTTACATATGTAACACATCCGTTACCGTATGTAGGAGCAAATCCGTAAAGGTGTCCTTCTGAATCCTTTAAGTTCTCGTTGATAGCTGGCAATGTAACACGTGACTGGAACTCAGCGTTGTCATATGCATCTGCCATATCCCAAAGGAGACCTGTAGGTGCATACTGCTTGAACATATCAGCGCTCATGATGATTACATCTGGGTAATCTCCACTTGCAAAAAGACGTCCAACTGCATCTGTGTATCCAGAGTGGTCAAGCTTCTGGATATTTAACTTGATATCATGTCCGATAGCTTCGCTAACATATGTCTCCCACTGCTCGATAAACTCATCCCAACCAGCTTCACCCTGGTCAATATTAAATGTACCGTTAACAACAACTGTAAGTTCCTCTAAGTCGTAAGGTTCTGCCTCTGTAGCTGCTGTGTCTGTTGTTGCAGAGTTGTCTGTTGTTGCAGCACTGTTGTCTGTTGTAGCTGCTGTTGTATCTGATGAGCTGCTTGATGAGCTTGTATCAGAAGATGAGCTACCGCATGCAGCTAAAGAAACAACCATAGCTGATGCCAAAAGTAAAGATAATGCTTTCTTTTTCATTTCTTACCTTTCCTCCCTAAAATAAATAGATTAATATAAGTTTCAACCGAGGTTATCATATTATGCCACCCCCGTCTGTATGTTACTATACCATTGTAAGCCTTTACATGCAAGCAACAATTTTTTAGGTTGGGTACATAATTTGATGACATTTGCCAAAAAAGCCTTAAAAATAAAGGTTTTTTCGAGTAGTTAAATGTTGTATTTTTTTTTATTTACTGATAAAATATATCTAAATTAATCATTAATTATTATAAAAATATTACTAGTTTAAAACAGAGTTGGGGTAAATTACGGTGAATATAAAATCAAAAAATATACAAACTGACATAAAAAATGCTTCAAAACATACAAAGTCAACAAACGACCTACAGCCCCTTATGCTTAAAATGGTGACATCATACAGTGTTTTCCTTTTCATCATACTGATACTGTTTTTCTACCTTTTTAATTCAGGTGCAAAAAGCGCACAGGCACAGTATAAATGGCAGGCAAAATCAACGCTGATGAGCAATGTGGAGCTTTTTGAGAAGGATTTAAACATTATGGATGTTTACTGCCGTCAGCTTCTCCAAAACAGCAGCTTCCGCAAGCTTTCAGGAACAGATGATACTGACGACAAATTCATGGATTTAGGTTACTCCCTGGCTACGAGCCTCTCGACCGACGTATATCCTGAATCGCTTTTACCCATATCGGAGGTATACTGTTATCTGCCTGATTCCGGCTACATACTGGCTCCAAGCTATTTTATCACACAGGACAGATACTATAATTGGATTAAGCGATATTCCTCAGATATGCATGAAAATTGGCTGAAAGCGCTTACAAATTCTGATAATTTTTATCATTTTATATTACTTGACGAATATATGCCCTCAATTAACAAAAGCTATTACATGTATATAATAAACCTGAACGACCTCAATTATATGGATATTAATGCTGTTGTCTGCTTTGTATTTGAGAAGGATAAGCTTGCCTCATTATTTGAATGTATGAATTCAGACACGGATTACCGCTATTTATCGGTAAGGATTTCGCCAAGTGACAGCATACTATCCCTATCAACTGATGAGAGTGCAAATTTTGACAACCTTATAAGCGACGGTCTATTAGAAAGCGTCAATAAATATTTTAAATCAATCGGCGTGTCGCTTGATATCTATACCTCCGGTACAACAGGATATTCCTACTATTTCAGTTATCCGGCATATGAGACTACCACAAATTTTGCACTGCCGCAAATTTTATACATTGTACTTTTTATCGCCGCCCTTTTAGGCGGATTGCTGCTTATATTTATACTTTCAAAGCGCAATATGAAGCCTATTATTGAGCTGGATATGCAGCTTCATGCAACAGAGCAGGAAAAAAGTCATCTTCAAGATGTTATGGATACGCAACGTCCAATTATATTCAGCTCATATGTACGCCAGCTTTTAAAGGGATTGATTGTTTCCGACGAGGAAGCAAGCTACGCCAAGGAATTTTTGGGCCTTACGGATAGTGATTTCGTCTATAACAGTCTATATATCGTTGCATACAACAACATAAACACGGAAGATTATCCGTCGGAGGATTTACCCGAAAGCCGCCCACGCTCCCCAGAGGAATGTAACATTATCATAATGGATGCCATTACACGGTATATTGGCGAAAATCCGTATTGCTTTTCCCCGTCGGACAGGGCATACGCCCTTATATTGGCAGTAAAGAATGATAACGCAGACGACCTTATAATCCGTACAAACGAAATTATAGTAAAAATGCATGATTATCTCCTAGACACTTATGGAATATGGCTTTTTGCGGGAATAGGTAAAAACACGGACGATTTAGTAAATGTTTGGGAGTCTTACCAACAGGCAATGGAAGCTGTAAATTATACAAGCAAAAACTATATATTCTTCCCGTATGAATTTATAAAGAAGGATTCGAGTGCGTTTTATTATCCCACGGAGCTTTCCACAAAGCTTATCCACTTTATAACAACGGGAAACACTCCACAGGTTATGGAGCTGTTTAACCTGCTTCATCAGGAAAACATTGAGGAGCGTTCGCTTCCAATTAATATGCTTCAGTTTCTATTGTCGGATATTAGAAATACATTGTTGAAAGCAAGGTTTGCACTGCCTCCTGAAACTCCAAAGGATAAGATTGAAGCGCTCGATGAATGTTTTAGCCAGCATGTAACCTTTAAGCTTTGCGAGGATATAGCCTTAAGGCTTTGCAAACTCTTTACAGTGGAAACGGATGACTCAAACTTGGTTTCTGCCATAGAGCGGTATATCCAGGAAAATTATGCAGACCCCTCAATGGGGCTCAACAAGATTTCAGATGAATTTCAGATTTCAGAAAGCTACTTCTCACATATGTTTAAGGAAAAGACAGGCGTTAACTTTTCAACATACCTTGAAAACATACGTATGCACGAGGCGGCAAGACTTATTAAGGAAACAGATACAGGTCTAAACGAACTATATATCCTGGTGGGATATAACAATGCAAATTCGTTTAGACGTGCCTTTAAGAAGGTTTATGGGGTGACGCCTAGCGCAATGCGTGGGTAGGGGGAGCCGCTAATAATATTTTGAATTGTTTCCTCTTTATTTCTCTGAATATACTACTTCGCCTTTTACAATTGTGTACTTGACTTTTCCCTTTAACTCCATTCCAGTAAACGGTGAGTTTGAGGATTTTGAAGCGTATTCTTGGGGTATATATGTCTCGTTTGGATTAAAGATTACTATGTCGGCATCAGAACCCATAGAGAGGGTTCCTGCCTTTAGTCCGTACATTCTAGCTGGATTAAGGCTCATACATTCAATAAGGCGTTCCTCTGATATTTCGCCCTTTGAGGTAAGGTTTGTTATTCCAAGTGCCAATGCCGTCTCAAGGCCTATTATTCCGCTTGGCGCTTCGGTAATTGCTTTTTGCTTCTCATCAATGCTGTGGGGGGCATGGTCTGTTGCAATTATGTCTATTGTCCCATCCCTTAAGCCCTCTACAATTGCAAGCCTGTCAGCCTCCTCACGCAGGGGCGGATTCATCTTTGCAAGTGTTCCAAATTTTATAACAGCATCCTCTGTAAGGCTGAAATGGTGGGGTGTCGCTTCAGCATGAATATTATTGCCTCGCCTTTTTGCATTTCTTACAAGCTCTACGCCCTCCTTTGTGCTTATATGCTGGATATTAAGTATGGCCCCTGTTTTAAGGGCTATTTCCAAATCACGCTCCACAAGAGAAACCTCTGCCTCCCTCGGAGAACCGCCTATTTTGAAGTACTGCGAAGCCTTTCCACGATTAACACCATTATTGGTTATATGCGTTGGATTTTCCTCGTGGAGGCTTATGGGGACATTCAGCTTAGCTGCCTTTTCCATTGCCTTCGTCATCAATTCCTCATCCATAATAGGTATTCCGTCATCAGTAAAACCTACAGCTCCCCCACCAAGCAGGTCATCCATATCCGTAAGCTCCTGTCCTTTCATGCCTTTAGTGACTGTGGCGCAGGTATATACATTAAGGTCTGTAGTTTTTCCCTTTGAGATAACATACTCCAGCGTTTCCACATTATCCACCGGCGGCTTTGTATTAGCCATCAAAACAACGCTTGTAAAGCCACCCTTTAATGCCGCCTTTGCCCCTGTCTCAATATCCTCCTTGTAGGTAAATCCCGGGTCACGGAAATGAACGTGCACATCCACTAATCCCGGTGCAACAACACACCCCTGTGCGTCAATTATATCACCTTCTATTGTTCCTATATAACTGCCCGGCTCGCTAATACCTGTAATTTTTCCGTCATTGATTAAAATATCCATTTTCTTTTTCACAGCGTTTGCAGGGTCAATCACCAATCCGTTCCTAATCAACATCTTATGTTCCCTATCCTTTCACATTTAAATCACAACAGCATATAACTGTTATTCTGTATTCTAACATATTTCCATATATATTTCCACGTCTCACTTAAACTGGATTATTTTATCTTCCCTGTTTTGCATTTTTATGACTATATAAGGGGTTGTAGGTGTATCGGTCACGCTCTCAGCATCCCCAGGTCCCAGCAGGGTTGTGTCAACCACTATATTTTCCTTAGTCTCATAAACCTCATTTACCGTAATACTATACCCACCGGAGGGCTGTTCACCGTACCCGACCACAATATACAAGTCATCGTCTATTATATAGCTTATCTGAAATGCCGATTTAGATTTCTCCGATATTATATCCTTTAGTGTCTGGGGCTGTTCGTCACTTCCAACCACGGTAAAATCCACATCCCCGGTTTTATCGTTTCCGTCATTTTTCCCCGAACACGCCGTCAGGAAAATAGTGAGCACAATTGCAAGCACAACTGCCATTACCGTGGATTTATTTTTCAAAACAGATTGCATATTATCTCTCCTGTCGTTTCATTATATATCATATTATTATTTTTAGGTTGATTTTATTCACTAAAATATGTAAAATTAAATATCATGATTTATGATGAAAGGATAGATTTATGATTAAACTAATACTTGTAGCCGTTTTTATTGGCTTATTTTTGGTGCTTAGCACACCCCTTATGCTCATAGAAAGACTTATAGGCAAGAAAAACCCCAAGCTTCGTGATACAAGCAGTCTCGCCATAGTTAACTGGGCTTTTAGGGTAATTATATTTATTACGGGAGCTAAGGTCGATTATATCGGCAAAGAAAATGTTCCTAGCGACGTTCCAGTACTTTACATCGGAAACCACAGAAGCGACTTTGATATTCCCCTGACATACACACAGGTTCCAAGACCTACTGGATATATAGCAAAGGTTAATATGAAAAAGCTGCGTCTGTTGAGCATATGGATGAGGAATTTACAATGTATCTTCATAGACAGGGCTAACATCAAAGAGGGGCTAAAGGCTATCGTAACAGCGATAGATAAGGTCAAAAACGGTATATCAATCTGCATTTTCCCTGAGGGGACACGAAACAGGACTGAGAATGACCTGCTTCCCTTTAAAGAAGGCAGCTTTAAAATAGCCGTAAAAACCGGATGTCCCATCGTTCCTATTACGATAAACAACAGCGAAGCCTTATTTGAAAAGCAGTTCCCAAAGATAAAAAAAGCCCACGTCATAGTGGAATACGGAAAGCCAATTTATGTAAATGAGTTATCTAAGGAAGACCAGAAATCCTTAGCCCCATATGTACAGAATATTATTTTGGAAACCTATAACAAAAACAAAGAGCTTGTGTAATCACACAAGCTCTATTACTACATCCTCAAAGTGCATACCATGTGACGCCTTTACCAGGATTACATCATTTTCCCCCACCAGGTTCTTAATATCATCAAATAATTCCTGCTTTGTGGGATAATAGCGTATTTTGGACCTGCTATCACTCACACTGACGGCTCCCTCATATATATTTCTGCTCAATTCTCCTACACAGATTATCAGGTCTATATTTTTTGAGGCTGCATATTCACCAACCGAATAGTGAAGCCCTGCCTCATTTTCACCGAGTTCAAACATATCTCCGAGAATAGCCACAAGCCTTAATCCTTCTGTACACGTAAGCAAATCCAACGCAGCCTTCATTGAAACGGGATTTGCATTGTAGCAGTCATCTATAATTGTATAATCCCCATTACTAATAATGCGGCTTCTTCCGTCCACAGGCTTTACTTGAAGTATTCCTCTGCTTATCTGCGAAATATCAAGTCCAAGCTTAATTCCAACAGCCGTTGCCGCAAGGGCATTAAAGAGCATATGCTCGCCCGGAAGCTTAATACGTGCGTGAATTTTTATCTTTTTCAGTTTGGTTTTAATATTTATTACCGCTCGGCTTCCCTCAAGACCTAAATTTTCATAATTTGTTGCATATATATCGTTTTTCTTATCTTTTCCAAAGAAAACGGGCTTTATGCCCTTTATTTTCTTTAATGTTGCAAGCTTATCGTCATCACCATTTAGGCAAATTATGCCATTTTCATTCATATAATCAAATATTTCACTTTTTGCCCTCAATATGCCGTCTCTTGAACCTAAATTTTCCAAATGGCACTGCCCTATATTCGTGATAACGCATACATCAGGCTTTGCTATTTTGCTCAGTCTGTGCATTTCACCAAAATCGCTAATTCCCATTTCAAGTACTGCAACCTGGCAGTCATCCTTTATCTTTAGTACCGTCAGCGGAAGACCTACCTCATTATTAAAATTGCCCTCTGTTTTGAGCACATTATATTTATTTGAAAGTACGCTTGCAATAAACTCCTTTGTACTCGTCTTTCCAACACTGCCCGTTATTCCAACAACCTTTATGTCAAGCTGTTCCCTATAAAACTCAGCAACATCCTTAAGTGCCTGAAAGCTGTCCTCCACAAGGATATAAGCCCCCTTTGGGTTATCAGGTGCCTTTTCACAAATTACGCCTATTGCGCCTTTATTAAACACATCATCTATAAAGCTGTGTCCGTCAACACGCTCGCCCTTTGTAGCAATAAATATAAAGCCATTTTTCACTTCCCTGGAGTCTATAACAACACCGCTTGCGGTTATAAATTCATCCACAGTGTTATTAAAAAGCTGCCCATTTACGGCTTTTGCAATATTTGTGAGTGTCATATTTTTCATGATACCATACCTCTTTGGATTAATTGTATTTTTCAAGTGATATATTTACAATTTTCTCGCAAAGCTCCTCAAAGCTTATGCCAACTGCCGCCGCCTCCTGTGGCAAAAGCGAGGTCGGGGTCATCCCCGGAAGCGTATTTGCCTCCAGACAATAGAAATTGTTTTCATTATCCATTCTAAAATCCATTCTCGCATATGTCTTTAGCCTTAGAGCTGAATATACATCTTCTGCGCATTTTTGGATAGCCCTTGTAATATCCTTATCAAGCTCTGCCGGACACGTCTCAACGGTCGAGCCTGCCTGATACTTGTTCTTATAATCGTAGAAGCCTACCTTGGGTGCAATCTCTATAATCGGTAATGCCTTGCCATCCATTACACCAACTGAAAATTCCCTACCCGCAATATACTGTTCTATAATAACCCTGTCTTCAAATTCAAACGCATTATTGAGCGCCTCATTTAATTCCTCCCTGTTGTTTGCCATATATACTCCGACGCTTGAACCGCCACAGTTTACCTTTGCTATACAGGGAAATATATCCCACTTTTCAACAGGCTTTGTATCGTTGCGATTTATGCTTATTCCCTTTGGTGAGGGTATTCCGTATTTATTGAAAAGCTCCTTTGATATCGCCTTATCCATTGCCAGTGCGCTTGAAAGATAGTCCGTTCCGGTATATTTAATATTTAGCAGGTCAAACATTGCCTGTATTTTTCCGTCCTCGCCGTTCTGACCATGCAGAGCCAAAAATACTATGTCAGCCTGTGAGCATATTTCGACAACATTAGGTCCCACCACACAGTCGGGATTATCACCCCTAAGTTTTCTAACCTCATTTATATCCGGATTGTTTTCCGAAATTGTACCAAAATTTTCGCTCCAATCCTTTTTCCTGTCAAATATATTTTTAACATCACCCTTGTAACCTAAATAAAGGTCAAGAAGCACTAGCTCATGTCCTTTTTTCATAAGGGCTTTGTATATCATTGCCCCTGTCACCAGCGATACATCACGCTCCGTACTTGTTCCACCCGCTAAAACTACAATTTTCATCCTATTCCTCCGTCATTAAATCACTAATTGCAAACAGCATTATACCTGTCCACTCGAAACTTTTATTTTCATTATCAGGAATAATTTTCCATATTCCGTCCTCTCCGATATAACAAGTTCCGGTTCCATTAAAGCCGCCTATATATTGTATGATATTCTCAATCATATCCGTGTATTCCCTACTAGGCACGAGATAATTAATAAAACAGAGATGAAGCATATTCGACATGTTATCTCCAATCAGGTCAGTTCCCACATTAAAAAGCTTATCCTTTGCAACATCATCACAAATAGTCTCTGTGCGCTCCACCATATCCATCATTATATATGTACATAAATCCCTGTCTACCTCGCTTTTAGCGCCCATGTATGCAAGCGTTCCGTAAAACGTAAAGCTGTCCTCGGAATAATTGCTTTCCTTTTCATTAATATATTGCTCTGAAATCTCCCTATATATCTCATCATTCCCAGAATTAAACATCTGCGCCGCCGCATAAAATTTAGCCGCCTTTTTCTCACTGCTGTTGGCTTTATTAGCTTCAATCCAGCTCCACGCTTTATCCACAGCCTTCTCATACGTCCTGTCAACATCTTCCGCATATTTTCCAAAGTTGGTACGGCACATACTGATAATTCCGCAAAATGCAGCAGTTGCCTCATAATCACCATATAAGCTTCCATCATTTTGCTGTTTTGAAATCAGCATATCAGCGACATATAGGAGCTGCTCCACAATTTTCCTGTCAGTTTCCTCCATCAGTCCGTATGTGGTCTCAAAAAGTTCCCCATTGCACTGCATGGCATACATAATAACATTCATTCCAAAGCTGGCATCACATACTCCGTCAGCGTCCTCAATCACAACCTCTGACGAAATATTTTTGACAATATTTAAAAACAGGCTGCTGTATGCATCGTCAGTTATCGTAAATGGATATGACTGTCCCACAACAGCGGTCTCTATGTAATATTTCCCCGTATCAGTAAATTCCGAAAAATCAGCAATGCTCACGTAATTACCAGTGTTTACATCATATGCCGCCTGTGGAATTTTGCCCGTGTATACAATTTCCCTGTCCTCCTGCCTTACTATATCATATGTATCACCATAACCGTCTCCGGAAAACACTATTTTTTTAACGTCAACAGCATCATATCCTGTACGGTTTACAAAAATGCGTGTCTGACTGACCGGCAATTCAATACCGGATACGGCAAGCATTGAACCAGCTTCATCACCCCTTGAAAAAAGTGACTGCTGAAGTATATTCTCCTGTACCTGGCTTCCATTTTTTAATCTCTGTGCCGCACCATATAATTCACCTGTGGTACAACCTGAAACAGCAATAACCGAAGCCAAAATAAGACATATAAATTTAACCTTCATATTTGCTCCTTAAATACAGTGTTGAAAATCTTCCCTTGCAAACAAACATAGTGGCAATCGGCTCTTTATCGAGACAATCACCACTATATAATACACGCATTTTTGCAACATGTAAAGAACGTTTTAGTACTATACTAAAGGCTATTACCTTCCAAGCGGGTCAACCGGTTCGCCATTTTTGGTAAGTTTATAGTAAATATTTGTTCCTTCATTGCTGTAGTAAATTGTAGGCTGCGCAACATTGGCAACTATAGTTCCAGCTTTAACCATGTCTCCTACATTTACCTTTATATCTTTAAGCTGACCATAAGTAAGCTCATATCCTCCTCCGATATCAAAGCTTATAGTCCTGCCTGTCTGCGAATCTGTATAAATATCCGTAACCTTTGAGTCAACTGCCGCAGTCACCGTAGCCCCCTCGTCAGCCGCTATTACAAGTGCCGGATTGTATCTGTATTGCTGCATTGTATCATGGTAAACCGCACTTTCCATATTGTAATCCATTATCACTTCACCAATTATCGGAAGCACTAACGCATCACCGTCCGAGAATGTAAGCTCTGTCTCATCCATAAATACTGCCGCCTTATCCGTTCCTAAAAGACTGCTTGTGTCCAAGGCTTCATCACTAGTCATTGCTGAGTATTCATTAACCGCACTTCCTGAGTTTGCCTCCGTAAACGCAGGGTCAACATCCATGTCATTGTTTTCCGACAAATCAACGCCCTCAATAGTCACACCGTCATTGTCAGCTACAAACCTGCTGTCATTTACTGATGTATTGTCCTCCTGTTCAAGCTTTGCAAAATCTATGCGGTTTTCTTCCTTTTCAATATCATTTCCGGACGACATATACACACCTGCAAGCGTCAGTGCGGAAAGCACAAATACTGATGCTGCAATGATGCTTATCTTTTCTTTTCGTAGTCCGGAATCTTTGTTGCTTCGTCTATTCATCATTTCCCTCCTATCTGGCACAACGTAAGTATGTGTCTGTTTTAATTATTACCTTATCGGAGGGAATTTATTCTATAATATAATTTATATAAGCGTTGCAATATATGGAAATTTCATATCATTTTTCCGGCTTCCTTTGAATAGCTGAAAACAACATATTAAACAACTTATTCAGCACGATTACAACAGTATTGTCAAATACCACCGCCATGACAATACACGTAACAAATGTTGCCACTACAGTGGCTATAATACCGCCGATACAGCCAAATCTCAGGGCTGTTATATGCATTTTTCCCGAAACAACCACAAAAAGCGCATACCAATGGATAAGTATTATAGAATAACTGTATTTTGAACACATCCTTACTATCCAGTTTGATTTTCCGTCAAATTTTGATTTGTTGTTCAAAAACAAGGCAAATATTCCACATGATATAACAACAAGGGTTGGAGCGCAGTTATACACATAATTCATCATTGAGGAATCATTAAATACAACCAGAACCGTAATTATATATGAAATAACCGCCGCAATAATCATGTATTTATTTCTCTTGGGTGCGTTAGGAAGTTTATTTTGCCTTGTGAGAATATACCCTAGCAAAAATACACCCTCCCAGCCTGCAAGAAATGATGTTGCGCCAAATGTCATACCAAAAATGGGTAAATATGTTGTCAGTATGTTCAATACCATTATGACTGCCGCAAGGGAAAACATAAGCTTGACATTCATACGGTAAACCATAGCCCTGAAAAACGGTGTAACAAAATAAAGGGCAACAATTGTATATATGAGCCACAAATGCGGTGCCACATCAGGCGCACCCGTTATTATACGCTTAAAGGCTATGCCAATATTTCTAGGTGGCAGAAATCCCACTTCATTATTCAAAGAAAGCAGTAAAAGATAATATGCTATAAGCGGTATTATTACCTTTGATGCCCTTTTTATGTAAAACTCCATTACGCCCTCTTTATTCCACCTTTTTTTGCCCTTTGGTGTCAAAAGCAACGTTCCCGAAAGCATTACATATATAAGGTTGCAGCAAAGTCCAAGGCTTAATCCCATTACAAGCACCAGCCTTTTCCATGGCGCATCAGCCACATCCACCATAGGCGAGCATGTATGTGCAAGAATTACAAGAACCGCCGCAAGCACACGCATATAATCAAGATATATCTCCCTTCCCTCTGAGGGCTTTGCCCCCAAAAGCACATCCTCAACATACGTCTTTGGAGTAAAACTTCCTTTGCGGTATCTATCATTATGCGCCCAAAATATAAGGCTAAAACCTATTATTATAGCAGGAAAATACCACAGGCATTTATTTACGGTTTCACCCGATATATAAGGTGTCGCTTTCATTTTCCCTGAACATACCTTTACGCCATAAAGTGTAAAATCACCGTCTATATCAATTCTCAGGCTTCCATACTGCCCTAATGCCATAGGGATAAGCACTGTGTTCTCTCCGGTCTTTAGTTGGGATTTTGTAGAATGTTTTTCCGTATACTCCTCTCCCGATTGAGCATAAAAAACCTGCACGTTTGCATTTTCGTCCGTGGCATATTCAATTTCCACTCCGCCCATTGTATTTATTTCATTGAAATCTATCAAATTAAAAATAATCTGAGGGTCGTCCTTTTCAACGCAAAAGCTTACACCACCGTCTGCGCTCTGCGTCATATCATATCCTGTCGCATCACCGAAATATTGCATTATATCAATAATGTTTCCCTGCATTTCATAATTGTATGCAAGATTTTTGTAAAACGTAATCGCCAGTGCAATTATAATTACTACTATAAGCACCAAATATTGCAATTTAATTTTATTTTTCATCTTATTTAACCTTTATATCCATTGCTTCCTTTTCATTAATAAGTTTCACCGTTGTGTGGTTTCCTCCAAATTCACCGTCCAAAGTCCATGCTATTTCAGTTTCAGACTCTATCGTAATGTTTCCTGATTTAAAGCTGTACATATAATGTGTATCAATATTTTCAATTGCAAGGGCTGCCAGTATGGAATTTAATTCCATTGGATTTTTAGGAACCTTTACAAGCATAACCTCAAAAAATCCGTCATTCAAAGCCACGTCTCCCTTAAAGACATTTCCTGCAAGGTTTTTAAAACCGCCCACGGAAAAAGAATTTGTAACCATTCCAAATATAAAATCATCATCTATAATATTGCTGCTGCCATCTGCCGCCTCATACGTAACCTTTAAATGATATGACTTAATATTTTGGAGGTGCCTAACACCCTCTAATATATAAGCCATATGACCCACTGCGTTTTTCATCTCCTGTGACGTTCCGTATGAAACCTCCGTGAAAAGCCCAAATGCCGCAATATATACAAATACATCCTCATTGAACCTGCCTACATCACAGGCAAAAATATTCCCATTTGCCACAATATTTGCCGCCTTTTTCATGTCACTTGGAATATTCAGGCTGCTTGCAAAATCGTTTGTGCTTCCTGCCGGAATATATCCTATCGTGGTCTTAAAGCCCGACTGAATTACTCCCGTAACTATCTCGTCAAGCGTTCCGTCACCTCCGCTGCATACCACAAGCTCATAGCGTTTCCTGCGCTCCTTCACTATGCGCCTCGCATCACCCCTTGCCTGTGTTGGATATACATTGACCTCATAACCTGCTTTTACAAGAATATCCACAATTTCTAATAAATGGAATTTTATAAGCCCCTTACCTGAATGGGGATTTAATACAAACAATGCTTTTTTTGCCATAATTAATTACACTTCTTCCCTTAATTTTTCGGCAATCTCGCTTAATTTCCTAAGCCTGTGGTTTACACCGGATTTTCCAACCGGAGGATTAAGCTTTTCCCCAAGCTCCTTTAATGTCGCCTCCGGGTAATCAATGCGAAGCTGTGCTACCTCACTAAGGTTTTTAGCAAGATTATCAATCCCATAATGCTCCCTTATATATTGAATATCATCAATTTGTTTCGTAGCCGCATTAACGGTCTTTGTAATGTTTGCCGCCTCACAGTTGACACGCCTGTTAATGGAATTTCTCATATCCTTTAATATACGCAGATTTTCCAAATTCATAAGCGAAACATGTGCTCCCATAACATTTAAAAGGTCAACTATTTCTTCGCTTTCTTTTATGTAAACAACGTAATACTTTTTCCTTTGGACTATCTTTGCATTAATATCAAATATTAAAAGCGTATCTACAAGCTGCACAGCCTGTTTATCATCTGCACAGACAAACTCAAGGTGATATCCCTTTTGAGGATTGCTCATAGAACCAATGCTTATAAAAGCCCCCCGCAAAAATGACCTCTTACAGCAGATGCTTTTAATAACAAGCGGATTTACCTGTGTATCACCATTTGAATATTTTATCGTCTGTATTATCTTTGCAACTGTCTCTTGGCTGTCAATACTGCCACTTTTAAATATTTTATCCATAAGCATACTGCTTCGGGCACTGACAAGGGGAGTTTCCGAGGCAAACTCAAAGGCTCCCGTTCCGTTTTTGATTTTTATTGCCTGTGAATATATAAGTATTGCCGCAAGCTCCGCAATTTGGCAGTGTCTCGCTTGATTTTCAAGTTTTACAAGTTCTTCCTTTACTCCTTGCGAAAAAGACATGGCACTCTCCTTTTAATTTATTTCGTGTCCCTATGGCGAAGTGTCAGCCCATAATCCCCCTTGTCCTTAAGGCGATTGTAAAGCTCCCCTGCAAGGGTCACGCTCCTATGCTGTCCTCCGGTACATCCTATGGCTATTACAAGCTGGTATTTTCCCTCTTTTATATAATTAGGTATGAGGAAATTTACCATGTCAACAAGCTTGTCAAGAAAAACATTTGCCTCGTCAAAGCTCATGACATAATCCTGAACCTCTCGGTCTAAGCCTGTCTTTTGTTTAAGCTCATCAATATAAAAAGGATTAGGTAGAAAACGCACGTCAAATACTAGGTCTGCCTCTGGTGGTATTCCGTGCTTAAACCCAAATGACATCACATTCACCATAAGGCTGTTGTAGGACTGGTTATTTACAAAAATACGGTCAAGCTCAGCCTTAAGCTCACGTGTCAGTAAATTTGTGGTGTCTATAACATAATCTGCCGCCTGCTTAATGCTTGCAAGCAACGCCCTTTCTCGTACTATGCCGCTTGCCATGTCTCCGTCCACTGAAAGGGGATGTACACGCCTTGACTCCTTATACCTTTTTAAAAGCACGTTGTCTGCCGCATCCAAAAAGAGGATTTCAAATTTATAGGTCTTCCTAAGTCTTGCGACAAGCTGTGTGACATCCTCAAAGGACTGGTCAGCCCTAACATCAAGTCCCAAAGCCACCTTCTGTATCCCATTATCAGGCATAGCCAAAAGCTCCATAAATTTTTCTATAAGCGGCACGGGCATATTATCAGCACAATAATATCCCGCATCCTCCAACATTTTCATGGACGTTGCCTTTCCAGCGCCACTCATACCTGTAACTATTACGAACCTCATTGTATTGCCTTCTTTCTCCTATTAAAACCTATAAAGCTTAAAACTCACCTACCAGAATAACCTCCGGCTCTATTGTGACGTTTGAAGTTTCCTTTACCTTTTTTTGAACATCTTTTATCAGAGTATAAACATCATTTCCAGTGGCTTTGTCAATATTCACAACAAATCCGCAGTGCTTCTCGGACACCATTGCACCGCCCACACGGTAGCCCCTAAGCCCTGCATCATCTATAAGCTTTGCCGCAAAATATCCAACCGGTCGCTTAAATGTAGAACCCGCACTTGGATATTCCAAGGGCTGCTTATCACGCCGCCTTTTACTTAAGTCATCCATTTTTTCCTTAATTAGAGCTTTGTCACCCTTTGTAAGCCCTATCGCAGCTTCAAGGACTATATATTTTTCTTCCTTTAAAATGCTGTTCCTGTAGGAAAATTTCATTTCCTCATTTGTTTTTGTCACAATTTCACCGTTGTATGTCATAAGCCTTACGCTTTTTACCACCTGTTTCATCTCTCCGTCATAGGCTCCTGCGTTCATAACAATCGCACCGCCAAGGCTCCCTGGTATGCCAGCCGCAAACTCAAAGCCTGTAAGTGCGTTATCGTATGCCGTCCTTGCTATGGCGGCAAGGGTTGCCCCTGCCTTGCAGATAAGTGTATTCTCCCTCACCTCTATATCACCAAAACTCTTGGAAAGGTGGATTACGGCACCCCTTATGCCTTTATCGCTCACTAGTAGGTTGCTTCCGTTTCCAACAAGGTAAAATTCACCCTCTAAAATTTCCAGAACTTTTCTAAGCTCATCCTCACTATTAATTTCCATAAATATATCAGCCGCACCGCCTATCCTAAAGGTGGTGCGGGCTGACATTTTCTCGTCAAGAAGTATTTGTTCAGGTGGTAAAACACCTGATAGTTTTTGGATTATTTCACTTTTATTCAAGATATAACCTCTATAATATATTAATTTTCGTCTAATATAAGCTTTGCAGCACCATAAATTCCAGCATCATTTCCAAGGGTTGCAAGGACAAATTTAGCATCCTTGCTTCCGTAATGAACATATTGCTTATAATATTTCGTGACATATTCAAGGAGGATATCACCTGCCTTTGACACACCGCCACCTATTACGTAAGCCTCCGGATTTACAACACATCCGATTGCGGCAAGTCCCTTTCCAAGGTAAAGCCCAAACTCCTCAGCAATCTCATTAGCAAGCTCATCTCCTGCCTTAACCGCATCAAATACAGCCTTTGCCGTAAGTTCGCCATCCACCTTTGACTTTCTAAGCACGCTGTCCTTGTCGCTTGAGGCAAGCTTTCTGTTTGCCAGCCTGACTACTCCTGTGGCAGAGGCATACTGTTCAAGGCAGCCGTGCTTTCCGCAACCACATTCATCAGGCTCACCGTCAACGATATGTATATGTCCAATTTCACCGCCGGCACCCGTTGCACCTGTTACCATTTTCCCATTGATGATAATTCCACCGCCTACGCCTGTTCCAAGGGTTGCAAGAACCATATTATTATAGCCCTTTCCTCCACCTTTCCACATTTCGCCGAGGGCTGCCACATTTGCATCATTTCCAGCCTTTACAGACATTCCAAGAAGCCCTCCAAGTACTCCCACTATGTCAATTACATCCCAGCCTAAATTTACCGCCTTATGGATAACCCCTGCCTCGTCCACGGGACCCGGAACCCCTATTCCAACACCAACGACTTCATCTTTGGATATTACCTTTTCAGTCATCTTATCGAGAACGGCGTTGGCTATATCTGGCAGAATATTTTTACCTTTTTCCTCTTTCCTGGTAGGTATCTCCCATTTATCAAGTACTGTACCCTGTGTATCAAAGAGTCCCAACTTTACTGTAGTTCCACCTAAATCTACTCCAAAACAATACTTGCCCATTTTATGTTCTCCCTTCAATTATATATACATTTATTCTTCATCTTCCCTTGCTTTTGAAAGAGAATTTTGTACACGCTGGTAAAGCTCCTGTGCAGCATTGTAGCCCATCTTCTTCTGGCGGTAGTTGACTGCCGCCGACTCGCATATGACAGCAAGATTACGTCCGGGTCTGATAGGGATATTATGGCATACCACCTTATTCCCAAGGTATTCGGTATAGTTTTCCTCAAGACCTAATCTATCGTATTTCTTCTCTTTATCCCAGTCCTCAAGACGGATTACGAGATTTATATTTGTAGTATCCATAACGCTCTGAACACCGTAAAGCGTTTTAACATCTATAATTCCGATACCCCTAAGCTCTATAAAATGGCGTGTAATGTCGGGTGCCGAACCGATAAGGGTATCATCACTCACCTTTCTAATTTCAACAACATCATCAGAAACAAGCCGATGACCACGCTTAATAAGCTCCAAGGCAGCCTCACTCTTACCGATACCACTCTCGCCTGTAATAAGTACACCCTCACCATATACATCAACGAGCACTCCATGAACCGAAATACACGGTGCAAGCTTAACATTAAGCCATCTAATAATCTCTGCCATGAATGCAGACGTGGGCTTTTGGGTTACGAGTATAGGTACGTTGTTTTCAATTGCCGTTTCCATAAAGATTTCATCAGGTCTCAAATCCCTACAGAATATAATACACGGTGTTTCACGAGAAATAACCCTTGGATATATCTCCTTTTTCCTTTCCTCTGGAAGATATTCCATATATGAATACTCTACAAAACCTATAATCTGTGGTCTTGTCTCCTCAAAATGCTCAAAATATCCGGCAAGCTGTAAAGCCGGTCTGTTGATATCCGGCTGCTGGATTTTAATGCCTGCAATATCCATGTCGGAAGTAAGATTTGTAAGGTTAAATTTTTCTATTAGTCTCTCAATTGTTACGCTTGACATAGGATTAGTCCTCTACCTTTCAATTTATTCTTGTTATATTCTATCATATTTAATTAATTCTTTCTATAATAGTTTAAAAGTTTGAATAAAAATTGTCAAAGTAGTATAATTGCAATATCAAATCAATTTATGGGGTAATTAATTATGGAAAATGAAAAATTTATAATTGAAACATCTGACCGTCTAAGCCACTTCCAAACAGGAATATTTGCGGCATTAAACGAAAAGAAGGAGGAGCTTGCAAAAAGCGGTAAAAAAGTGTACAACCTTTCGGTGGGAACACCTGACTTTCCTGTGGCGGAGCATATCAAGAACGCCCTTATAGAGGCTGCGAAAAATTCTGACAATTTTCACTACTCATTAAAGGATTTACCTGAAATGCTTGAGGCTGTGAAGAATTATTACAAAAAGAGATTCAATGTGGAGGTTTCGGTTGACGAAATCACATCTGTAAATGGCTCGCAGGAGGGAATTGCACATATCGGAATGGCACTTTGCAATCCCGGTGACGTGGTGCTTTTGCCCAATCCCGGATATCCCGTATTCGAGGTCGGTGCATATTTCGGACACGCAACCCAATATTTTTATGATTTAAAAGAGGAAAATGATTTTCTCCCTGATTTTAGCAAGATACCAGAGGATATTGCAAGAAAAGCGAAATACATAATGGTCTCATACCCTTACAACCCAGTGTGCGCCATTGCTAATGATAAATTTTATGATGAGCTTATCGCCTTTGCAAAGAAATACAACATTATTGTAATCCATGACAACGCATATTCCGATATTATATATGACGGAGTTTACGGCGGTTCATTTTTGGAACATGAGGGAGCTAAGGAAGTTGGTGTAGAGCTGTTTTCGCTTTCAAAGTCCTTTAACCTCACAGGAGCAAGAGTTTCCTTTGTAGTCGGAAATAGGAAAATCGTAGACGCATTAAAGCTTCTTCGCTCGCAATACGATTTCGGAATGTTTATACCCGTGCAAAAAGCGGCAATTGCCGCACTCACAGGTCCCCTTGATTTTGTGCATGAACAGTGCATAAAATACCAAGAGCGTCGTGACGCACTTTGCGGCGGTCTTCGCAAAATCGGTTGGGATATAAAGGACAGCCAAGGAACAATGTTTGCTTGGGCTAAAATTCCAAAGGGCTTCAACTCATCTCAAGAATTTTGCATGGAGCTAATGGATAAAACAGGTGTAATATGCACTCCCGGAAATTCATTTGGAAGCATGGGCGAGGGCTATGTGCGCTTTGCGCTTGTACTGCCTGTGGAGACTATCAATGAAATGCTTGTTGTGATTGATAATAGTGGAATACTTAAGAAATAGTAGCTAATAGCTTTCTTGCGCTTCTGCGCACGAGTAGGTCTAAAGCCTACTCGATTTAATATATCAATCCACGCAACCTGCCTTGCACTACTAACTAAACTACTACTGCATCCTAGTGGCTTTTTCATCCTTAACAGTACATTCAAATCACGCAGAAAGACTACATAATTGGTTCTAAAAGTATATATAACACATGATTTTATTTAATTCAAGCTTTTTTTACATAAAATTTATAATTTGTACATATTTATATAATATTTACAGTTTTTGCACTATATTGCACAATCTGCACCAATAAAATAACACAGGGGAGCTTTCAAAAACCACCCTGTGTTTTTATTAATCCGGCATTTGCCATGCATTATGGTCTGTATGTAAAAGCATATGCGCCTTATGTGACAACGGTTTCTCCATAAACTCGTCATACAGCTTAATTACAGATGGATTTTCGTGTGAAAACCTCAACTTTGCATTCTCATCAAGATTTCTAAGGTTCATGCTTCTAGTGGTTGCAAGCTCATATCCGTCACAAATAGGCTGTCCGCCTCCTCCGACACAGCCTCCTGGACATGCCATGACCTCCACGAAATCATAGTGGACTTCTCCACGCTCAAGGGCTTCAATAAGCTCTCTTGTATTAGCAAGACCATTTACTACGGCGGTCTTGACAGTGATATCATTTATATGGAACACTGCTTCTTTCCACTTTGGCTGTTCCCTTGTGCTTCTGACTTCGCTAAATGCGTCAACGTCAGGGTTTTTGCCTGTTATAATATAGTAAGCCGACCTTAGGGCAGCCTCCATAACACCACCTGTTGTTCCAAATATTACTCCTGCGCCTGTTCCATCCTGCATAGGCTCATCGCACTCTACGTCTACAAGCTTTTCCGCATCAATATGTGCCATTCTTATCATGCGTGTAAATTCCCTTGTCGTAAGAACGATATCAACATCATTTCCTGCATATTCCTCGTAGAACAGTTCCATGTTTCTCTCGCCTTTCTTTGCAAGGCATGGCATGATTGAAACCGTGACAATATCATCTGGCGCAACACCTATTTTCTTGGCAAAATAGCTTTTCATCACAGCACCGAACATCTGCTGTGGAGACTTGGCTGTTGAAAGCCTTGATACAAGATGAGGGTATTGTGACTTTATAAAGCGCACCCAACCAGGACAACATGACGTAAACATTGGCATCTTTTTAGTATCTCCCTTTTCAAAACGCTCAACGAACTCATGTCCTTCCTCCATAATGGTAAGGTCGGCTGAAAATACTGTATCAAATACATAGTCAAAACCGATTTTCTTAAGGGCATCGGTAATCTTTCCCATTGTGGCTTCGTCCCTCGAAAGACCCAAAGCCTCACCCCATGCAGCACGCACTGCGGGAGCAACCTGTACCACTGTTACTTTTTTTTCATTCTCAATAGCCCACCAAGCTTTCTCCGTATCATCACGCTCCCTCAAAGCGCCAACCGGACAGTGGGTAACACATTGACCGCAGAGCACGCATTTTGATTCCTCTATATTTTTGTTGCCTGACACATATACATTAGTCCTAGAGCCTGTTCCCTCCGCATCCCAAATATTTACGCTCTGTATTTTTTCGCATACTGATACGCAGCGCATACATTTAATGCACTTTTCGTTATCCCTTATAAGCGGAAAATTCTTATTCCATGGGAGATGCTTAGTCTCTGTCTCATAAGGAACATCGAGGATGTTTAAATCTCTTGTTATTTTCTGTAATGAACAGTTAGTATTTCTAGCACAGGTAACGCAATTGCTGTTGTGCTGTGATAAAATCATCTCCACAGTTTTCTTGCGGTTTCTCCTTACCTTTGGGCTGTTTGTGTAGACTACCATTCCTTCTTCAGCCTTATTGTTACATGAGGCAACGAGCTTGTCTTTTCCCTCGATTTCTACAACACACACACGGCAGGCTCCGATTTCATTTATATCCTTCAAAAAACACAGTTTAGGAATAGGAATACCTGCTATGTTAGCCGCATCCATAATGGTACTTCCCTCCGGCACTTCCACTGCTTTCTGGTCAATTGTAAGCTTTACCATAATGTTTCACGTCCTCCTTTAAATATTCCGTATCCGAAGTGGTCACAGCGCAGACATCTTGACGCTTCCTGCTTACACTCCGCCTCTGTCATTGGAAGTTCCACTCCGTCAAAGTCGCATATCCTCTCGCATACTTCACGCTCTGTCATATTAACACGACCGCATGGATTTCTGTCTGCAATATTTGGATATGGAACCTCAACATCACTCTGGATTACATGATGAAATCCGAGATATTCATCAATGTTTGCAGCGATAACCTTAGCGGCGCCGATTGCCTTGATGACAGTGGCAGGTCCTGTAGCACAGTCTCCACCTGCAAACACTCCCGGGAGGAGGTCAAAGCCGCCGTGTCTGCCTGTTTGGATAACACCACGCCTTACTGGAACGCCTGCGTCAGCAAAGTGCTGTGACTCGATATCCTGACCGATTGCAACAATAACTGTTGTACACGGAATGAGAATATCTTCTTCTCCTGTGTCCTTGACGCTTGCACGACCATCCTTTATTGCGCTTATCATCTGTGGTCTTACCCATAGACCTTTAACACTATAGTCATTGTCTGTCTCAATCCTTACAGGTGCCTTTAACGTTGCCACCTCTACGCCCTCTGCAATGGCACCCTCGATTTCATCACGAAGCGCAGTCATATCAGCGACACGTCTCCTATATACTATAGTTACTTTTTTTGCTCCCAGCCTTACCGCTGTCCGAACGGCATCCATTGAAACATTTCCACCGCCTACTACGCATACGTCCTGTCCCTTTAAATCTATGGCGTTATCTTTTCCGACATCACGTAAAAACTGAACAGCCGAGATAACTCCGTCAGCGTCCTCGCCCTCAATTCCAAGCTTTTTGTCAGTGCTTGCGCCTATCGTGATAAGTACTGCATCATATTGTTCCCTAAGCTCATTTATTGTAATATCTATTCCTATTCTAAGACCATACTTTACCTGTACGCCTGTCTCTAATATTGCATTTATATCCTCGTCAAGCCTGTCTTTGGGGAGTCGGTAGTTCGGAATACCATAGCGCAACATTCCGCCAAGCTTTGGAAGCATTTCGTAAACCACAACCTGATGACCCATAAGCTGCAAATAATATGCTGTGCTAAGTCCACCAGGTCCTCCTCCTACGATTGCAATTTTCTTTCCTGTGGATGGTTGGCACTTAGGAGGCTCAACTTTTCCTGCAAAATCCGCTGCCATACGTTTTAAGCCCCTGATATTTATTGAATCATCCACCATATTCCTGCGGCACCTTGCCTCACAGGGATGTTCACATATAAATCCACAGGTTGTCGGAAACGGATTGTCCTTTCTGATAAGGCGGATTGCATCCTTATACCTGCCCTCATGCACAAGCGCAATATAGCCTGGAATATCAACACCTGCCGGACATAGCGATACACAGGGAACCGGCTGTTGGTAGTTGCAGTTGCAGCGTCCAAGCTCTATATGTGAAACATATTCGTCGTGGAAACCAATGAGCCCCTTATAAACCATGTTTGCCGCCTCATAGCCTATGGCGCAGTCTGCCGACTCCATAATGCTTATTGCGGTTTCCTTCATCTCATCAAGTATTTCTAATGTTGCTTTTCCGTCCAATACGTCGGAAATCATCTTGCTAAGCTGTCCTAATCCGACACGGCACGGTACGCATTTACCGCAGGTCTGGGCATGACAAAGCTCCAAAAACGCTTTAGACATATCAATAGGGCATAGCCCTGACGGACTAGCCTCAATTCTTCTCTCCAAATCCTTATAAAGCTGTTCAACCACTACCTGGGCTTTATTGGGTATAGGAATTTCAAGTCTGCTCATTGGGTTCCTCCTTAAATTTTATCTTTACTTAATTCTTTAACTGTGAAAGAATTTATGTAAGCTCTTACATGCCATTGTACAACGGATTATATGTTTTTACAACCATTGATATTATTTAAACAATCAAATTTTGATGTTGAAATACCTTATGGTTTAGTGATATTATATAGAAAAGTCTCTTTAACATAATTTGTTCAAAAATATCGAACCTGAACAAAAAGGAGGTCAATCTCTAATGTCATTATTCAGCAATGAATTTATGGATTTTTTTGATAATGTACCTGTAAATGCTAGCTGTGTTGAAGAAATTGCTGGTCATATAAGCAGGGCAGTTTCTCCTATTGCGAATTTATTGGGCATAGGCAAGCTTGAAATCACTATGATTCACAGTGCTGCTACTACATTTTCTCCCGCAATAAACAACGGTGTAATTTTGCTTTATTATTACAACGACGGATATGACAATTCGCCCACGAAACATATGTATACCACAGGAAACAAAGGTACTGTCGAGCTTACGGCATATCCCAGAAAGGGTGTAGTATGGGACGACTTATCCCTTAAATATATACGAACACTCTCTGAAATTTTATATACAATATGCGCAAAGGCTCATATTACCAGCCTTCTAAACATTGCAACAACCACAGACGGACTTACATCAATTGCAAATTCAACAGCCGTATACCAATTCATAGGCTCACTCTGTTCAAAGGGTATTGAAGCAGAATACACCGGAGTATTTTTTAATATAAAAAATTTCCGATGTGTCAACCAAAGGTTCGGCGCACAGAACGGTGATATAGCCCTGAAAAAATTTGCAGCACGTATAAAGGATTTTCTTGACAGTGATGAACTTGTCGGGCGCATGGGCGGTGATAATTTCGTGTCACTTGTAAAGAATGAACATCTTAACGATTTCCTAGAGCTTTTGTCAGGGGTAAAGGTAATACTTAATATCAACAATAAGATTATCCCAACGGAAATACCTGCACGTGCCGGAATTTACCCTATTAAGTCCGGTGACAGCGTAAGCATTGTAATGAACAATATTTCCATTGCGGTGAATGTTGCAAAGCGTTCAGTCCATAATGATTTCATATGGTTCAAGCCAAACATGATGGAACAGACAATGCATGACAAAGAGCTTGCCGGGGCTTTTGCCTCCGCCTTGGAATCAGGTGAGTTCGAGGTATACTATCAGCCAAAGGTTAATTTCTCCACAGGCGAGCTATGCGGATGTGAGGCGCTGGCAAGGTGGAGACGTGGGGAAAATCTTTTACAGCCGACGGATTTTATCCCTGTTCTTGAACGTGAAGGAACCATATGCCCACTTGATTTTTATGTTTTAAACCAAGCTTGTGAGGACATACATTCATGGCTTAATGCCGGAATTACTCCGGTAAGGATATCGACCAACTTTTCAAGGCTCCATATGCACAATCCAAAGCTTGCCGAGGATATTTACAATGTAATAAAACGTCATGACATTGACCCTAAATATATAGAGATAGAGCTTACCGAGACAATCGGATATGAGGATTTTGATGCACTTGCGAAGTTTGTAAAGCATCTTCACGAATATGGCATGCATACTTCTATTGATGATTTTGGAACAGGCTACTCATCACTCAACCTTTTAAGTGAATTAGATGTGGACGTAATAAAGCTGGATAAATCTTTTGTAAGCCCGTCCAATCAGAGCGAGGATGAGGATGATGAATGCTATAAGCAAAGGCTCAAGCAAAACGCTATTGTTGTAAAGACTATTATCAACATGGCATTGGAGCTGGGACTTGATGTTATATGCGAGGGGGTTGAAACGGAGGAGCAGGCAAAAATGATAAGTAATTTGGGCTGCCATATGGCTCAGGGCTTTGTATATGACAAACCCCTCCCACATGATGAATTTGAGACGAGGCTTAAGGATTATAAATATAATATATATTAAGAATATACAAAGAAATACCCCTGAAATCAGGGGTATTTTTTGTATTTATTATATGATTATGCATTCAGGAACGCCGTATAGCCCTTAACCGCCTCGTAGATATCAGCCTTGCTGCTAACCTCATATTGCGCATGCATATTTAATACTGCAACGCCACTGTCAATAACGTTCATACCATATTTAGCCATGATATAGGCGATTGTTCCTCCACCCCCGATATCAACCTTTCCAAGCTCCGCAAACTGATAAGATACATTTGCGTCATCCATAATCTTCCTAAGCCTTGCTATATATTCAGCATTAGCGTCATTTGAACCACTCTTTCCTCGTGAGCCTGTGAACTTATTAAAGGTAAGTCCTTTAGCCAGGAAAGCCGCATTATTTTTTTCAAATGCGCTTGCATACAGTGGGTCGAAACCTGCGCTTACGTCTGACGAAAGCATCATTGAATTGGAAAGCGCCCTACGTACTAAAAGCTGTGAATCAGCCTCGGTTGCAGCAATAAGCTCTGCCACTGCGTTCTCAAAAAACCTCGACTGCATTCCTGTAGCCCCAACACTTCCGATTTCCTCTTTATCGACTAATAGACAGCAAAGGGTTCTGTCCGTCACTGTATCCGCCATGTCAAGCATTGCAAAGAGTGACGTAAAAGCGCATATTCTGTCATCCTGACCATACGAGATAATCATACTCCTGTCAAAGCCTAAATCCCTTGCCTTTCCAGCAGGCACAATCTCAAGCTCTGCCGAAAGCAGGTCTGCCTCCTCAATTCCATAATTGTCAGACAATAGCTTGAGGACGTTTGACTTAATTGTTTCCTTTTCCTCCTTGTCTGTACTCTCATCTGATTTTAGCGGACAGTTTCCGATAAGAAGGTCAAGGTTCTCGCCTGCAATTACTTCCTTAGCCTTTTTCTCCATCTGCTCTCCCGAAAGGTGTACCAAAAGGTCTGTAATCACAAATACCGGGTCATCATCCTTCTCTCCTATGCTAATATTAACTGTTGTCCCATCCTTTTTAACAACTACTCCGTGAAGCGAAAGAGGGGCTGCAGTCCATTGATATTTCTTAATTCCGCCATAGTAATGTGTATCAAAATAGGCAAATCCCTCATTTTCATATAACGGGTTCTGTTTGACATCAATTCTAGGTGAGTCTATATGCGCCCCAAGGATATTCATTCCATTGGAAATTGAGTCCCTTCCAAGCTGGAAAAGTGCCACGCTCTTGTTCATCTGGACTGCATAGAACTTGTCTCCCGGTTTAATCGGCTGATTGCTTGCAATTGCACTGTACAGCTCCCTGTAACCTTTTTTTATAGCCATCCTCACAACCAAATCAGCACATTCACGTTCAGTCTTTCCCTCATCAAGACAATTTTTGTAACGGTCGCATATCTGATTGAGCTTTGTTTTGTCTTCATCAGTATAGCTAAGCCATAAATTTTCTTTTTTCATTTCAATCTGTCCTTTCAATATAGATACTTATATTTATAGCCTACCAAAAGTGAAAGCTATTTTCAATTAATATTTTGTAAAGTTTTATTGCCTAATAGCTTGCTTTATAATATTTTCTCTAATATAATATATGTAACTGTTGTGATGGCACATTTAATCAGAAATCTACTTATTATTGCATTAAAGGAGGTATTCTTTTTGAATAGCGGATTTCAAAATATTACTGTGTCCCAAATTTGTAACATTATTGATATGTTAAATCCGTGTATGGATGATTATATTTACCTATATGACATTACTAATGACTATTATTATATATCTCCATCTGCTGTTGAGCGTTTTTTGCTTCCTGCAAACGAATTTAACGATGTTTTGGAAAACCTAAAAAAATTTGTTTATGAACCTGATTTCCCACAACTTGAGGATGATATGGCAGAGGTTTTATCTGGTAGGAAAACCTTCCACAATCTGCTATACCGCTGGATATCCATTGACCAAAATCCTATTTGGATTAACTGCCGTGGTACAATTGTTAAAGGCAATGACAATTCCACGTGTTTGATTGGATGTATAAACGAGGTAGGCAAACAGCAAAAGGCTGACAATGTAAGCGGTCTTCTCGGTCTGTCAACCTTACAGGCTATTTATTCCAAAAATCCTTCTTTTTTGGACAAGGGATATATTTTAAGACTTGGGCTAGACGATTTTAAGGAAATAAACGAAAAGCTTGGAATTGAATATGGAAATATGATATTGAAACGCACCGCCGTGTGTATCGAAAAATGCCTTTGTCGCAACCAGCGTCTCTATAAGGCAATTGCTGACGAGTTCCTTATTGTTGACCTTAACGGAAACGACAGGGAATTTGCACTCAATCAATACCGTGACATCCGCAAAGCCGTGGATGCACTTGTTGTTGAAAATCATTACGAGGCAGTATTCACCATATCAGGTGGTATTCTGTTAAGCGAAGAATGTTCCAAGGCAAGCTATTCCGATGCCATGAAATTTTCAGAGTTTGCATTGAACGAGGCTAAACGGCACGGCAAGAACAGGTGCTTTGTTTTCAACGAAGATGACTATGCCAAATTTTTGAAGCGCAATAAGCTTACACAGCTTCTAAAGCAAGCCGTAAACCATAATTTCGACGGTTTTGAGGCATATTTGCAGCCCCTTATCAATACTGACAGCAATGAATTGTATGGTGCCGAGGCTCTTATGCGTTTCCATACCGAGGAATACGGAATGGTCTCACCTGCTGAATTTATTCCTATTTTGGAGGAGACCGGACTTATAGTTCCGGCAGGACGTTGGATGCTATGTAAATCATTGGAATTATGCGGCAAGATACATAATATAGCTCCTGATTTTAGAATAAGCATTAATATATCATATATCCAAGTACTAAAGAGTAATATCATTACTGAAATACTTTCGGCTGTAACTGATTATGATATTTTGCCTTCAACAGTTATCATTGAACTTACAGAAAGCGGTCTTGTTGCCAGCGACACAAGAGTATCCAAACTCTGCTCACGAATGCGGGAATGTGGCATAAGGCTTGCACTTGATGACTTTGGAACAGGTTATTCTAATTTTCATTATTTCAATGACTTAAAACCGGATATTATTAAAATAGACCGCACTTTTACCGTAAAAGCGTTGGAAAACGAATACGAATTTAACCTTCTTTCGCTTATGACCGAAATGGCACACAATATGCACATGAAGGTTTGTGTTGAAGGAATAGAAACAATAGATGAACTAAGCAAAATTAAAGCTTTAAAGCCTGATTACTGTCAGGGATATTATTTTGGAAAGCCTTGCCCGTTTGATGAATTTGTTGGGAAGTTCGTTGAGGGGTAGAGGTGGAAAGGCTATCTTCTAATGTTAATAGGAGGTAGCCTTTCTTTGTAACAATGCTACGCACTCGATATGTA
>CAYTGS010000005.1:0-29909 GCA_964437435.1 uncultured Roseburia sp. | reverse complement strand
CTTGACCTTATCCAGGAGGGAAACCTTGGACTTATAAAGGCTGTAGAGAAGTTTGATTATAGAAAAGGATATAAGTTTTCAACATATGCAACATGGTGGATTCGCCAGGCTATTACAAGGGCGATAGCCGATCAGGCTAGGACAATCCGTATTCCTGTGCATATGGTCGAGACAATCAATAAACTAATCAGGGTAAGCAGGCAGTTGCTTCAGGAGTTAGGACGTGAACCGACCCCGGAGGAAATTGCTAAGGAAATGAATATGTCAGAGGACCGTGTCCGTGAAATCCTAAAGATTTCACAAGAACCTGTATCGCTTGAAACTCCTATCGGTGAGGAGGAGGACAGTCACCTTGGAGACTTTATTCAAGATGACAATGTTCCGGTTCCGGCTGATGCGGCGGCATTTACCCTTTTAAAGGAACAGCTTGTTGAGGTGCTTGGTACGCTTACTGAAAGGGAACAGAAGGTACTGCGTCTCAGATTTGGGCTTGATGACGGCAGGGCACGTACACTTGAGGAGGTTGGCAAGGAATTTAACGTTACAAGGGAGCGTATCAGACAGATTGAGGCAAAAGCGCTCAGAAAGCTCCGTCATCCATCAAGGAGCCGCAAGCTTAAGGATTATCTTGATTAAGGTTGCGGAGGATTGGATAGATAATGCTGTTGTCGAAAAGAATGAGGGCTGTAGTAGGATTAGTACAGCCCTGTGATAGCATGGCTGATATAGGATGTGACCATGGATATGTGGCGATAGAGCTTGTCAAAAGCAATATATGCAGACGTGTGATTGCAATGGATATTAATAAAGGACCACTTGAAAGGGCTTATGTTAATATCCGTGAACATGGTCTTAATGAAGCTATAGAAACACGGCTTTCAAACGGTACAAAGGCACTTAAGCCTGGAGAGGCAGAGGGGATTATATGCGCCGGAATGGGCGGTAAGCTTGTAATTTCCATATTGGAGGACGGCAGGGAGCTCGTCTCAAATATGAAACAGCTTATTTTACAGCCTCAGTCAGAGATAGATGAGGTTCGATTGTATCTTCGTGAGAATGGTTTTTGTATAGAAGATGAGGATATGGTTTTTGAGGACGGAAAATATTATCCTATGATGCGTGTTATTAAAAATAACGCATGTTACGCTGAAAAGTCAGTGCATAAGCGCATATATGATACATATGGACAACATCTTTTGGAAAAATCACATCCGATTTTAAAACAATATCTTTTATGGCAGAGGGGGGGACTTGAGGATATCAGGAAAAATCTGATAAGTCAGGAAAATAAAACTCAAAGGCAGCAGGAGCGTGTCAGGGAAATTGATGAGCAGCTTGGGGATATTTTATTTTGCCTGAATAATTATTATAAATAACGCATTATATAACTTGATTAGGGAGGCGTGTCATGAAGTGCTGTGAGATTATTGAAATGCTTGAAAACCTGTCACCTGTAAATTTCGCTGAGGATTGGGACAATATAGGTCTGCTTGCGGGAAGAAGGGATAAGGATGTAGAAAGGGTATATATTGCCCTTGATGCCACAGATGAAGTAATTGAGGATGCAGTAAATGTTGGTGCAGATATGCTTATCACCCACCATCCGCTTATTTTTAAGAAGATGGGACGTATAAATACGGACGATTTTATAGGGAGACGTGTTTATACAATTATTAGAAATGATATAAGCTATTATGCAATGCATACAAATTTTGATGTTATGGGCATGGCTGATGCGGCGGCTGATGAGCTTTCGCTTAAGGACAGGGAAGTCCTTGGAGTGACTTACGAGGATGATATTTCAAAGGAAGGCTTTGGAAGGGTTGGAAGCCTTAAAAGCTGTATGACATTGGAAGAACTTGCAAAGCTGGTAAAGGAAAAATTTAATGTGCCTAATGTCAGGGTTTTTGGCGATTTGGGTGATATAGTAAAGGTGGCGGCAATTATTCCCGGTTCAGGAGAAAGTTATATTGATAATGCGGTAAATGCCAAAGCGGATGTTATAATAACAGGTGATATAGGACACCACGGCGGTATAGATGCGGTCGCAAAGGGAATTGGCGTTATTGATGCAGGCCATTATGGAATAGAAAAGCTTTTTATTCCATACATGGAAGAATTTATTAAGAGAGAACTGCCTGACATTAAAATATTTAAGTCAGCGATTAAGGAACCTTTTGTTGTTGTATAAAAATAAAAATAACGGAAAGGGGCAGGATGTATGAGCTCAAATAAGGAAAAAAAACAAAGTTACAAAGTTACGGTTAACGGAAAAACAAGGGAATACCCTGTGGGAATTACATTTGGCGAGATAGCGGGAGTGTATCAAAAGGATTACCCCTACCAGATTGCGCTTGCGGTAAGAAACGGAAAAATTAGAGAGCTTTTCAAAAAGGTTGACAGGGATTGTACAGTGGATTTCCTGACGTTGGCTGATGATACAGGACATAAGACCTACAACAGGACGGCTACAATAATTCTTATGAAGGCAATTTCTGAGGTTGTAGGCAATGATAAAATAGAAAAGGTAAAAATGGAATTTGCCATTGGAAACGGTTATTATTGTGCAAAAAAGGGCGATTTTGAGGTGACTGACGAGCTTGTCGCAAAAATAAAGGCAAAGATGCAGGAGTATGTGGATAATGATATATGCATTATGAAACGGTCAATGCCGATTGAGGATGCAGATACAATCTTTGCTGAGCAAAACATGACGGACAAAGTAAGCCTGTTTAAATACAGGGGAAATTCCACCGTTAACGTTTATAATCTTGATGGTTATTATGATTATTATTATGGCTATATGCTTCCAAGCACAGGCTACATAAAACATTTTGACCTTCAAAAATATGAAAATGGATTTATGCTGATACTTCCAAGCAAGGACAATCCAAACGTTTTGGGAAAATTTGAGTCATCTCCGAAGCTTTTTAAATCAATGGAGATGGCGTCTGATTGGGGTGAAAAACTTGGTGTAGACACGGTAAGCGATTTAAACAGGCAGATTAAGGAGGGCAGGTTTAATGAGCTTGTGCTTGTACAGGAGGCACTACAGGAGCGCAGAATAAGTGAGATAGCGTCTGAAATAGTGGCAAGGGGCGGTGTTAAGTTCGTGATGATTGCGGGTCCCTCGTCTTCCGGAAAAACATCATTTTCACATAGGTTGTCCGTACAGCTTAGAACGCATGGGTTAATGCCACACCCGATAGCTGTTGATGATTATTTTGTGGATAGGGAAAATACTCCAAGACAGCCTAACGGCGATTACAATTATGAATGTATAGAGGCGATTGATGTCAAGCAGTTTAATGACGATATGGTAGCCCTGCTTGAGGGGAAAAGGGTGGAGCTTCCAACTTTCAATTTTGTAACAGGAAAGAGGGAGTATAAGGGGAATTTTAAACAGCTTGGTCCAGATGATATACTTGTAATCGAGGGAATACATGGCTTAAATGATAAGATGTCATATGCACTTCCAGCCGATAGCAAGTATAAAATCTATATAAGTGCGCTTACAACCCTTAATATAGATGACCATAACCGTATACCGACGACGGACGGCAGGCTTCTAAGGCGTATGGTTAGGGATGCAAGGACAAGGGGAGCCACAGCAAAGCGTACAATACAGATGTGGCCGTCAGTAAGAAAGGGAGAGACAGAGAACATTTTCCCATTTCAGGAGAGTGCAGATGCGATGTTTAATTCAGCCCTTATTTATGAGCTTGCTGTCTTAAAACAGTATGCGGAGCCCTTGCTTTACAGTATAGAAAAAGGTGAGCCGGAATATTTTGAGGCTGTGAGGCTTTTGAGGTTCCTAAGCTATTTCCTTGGGGTAAGTACTGAAAATTTGCCGAATAATTCAATTGTGAGGGAATTTGTCGGTGGAAGTTGCTTTAATGTATAAAGGGGGCTTGAAAAACTTCAAAAAAAATTATATAATATTACGGCAACTGTAGTAAATGATCGTGGCTTTACACAGGTATTTGTTTGCTTGTGTAGAGGTGAGGAAAGTCCGGGCTTCATAGGGCAGGATGCCGGATAACGTCCGGTGGAGGCGACTCCAAGGATAGTGCAACAGAAATAAACCGCCATTACAGGTAAGGGTGGAAAGGTGGTGTAAGGGACCACCGCCTCTGTGGTAACATGGAGGGCATATGTAAACCCCATCCGAAGCAAGACCAAATAGAAAACAATAGGCTTGCCCGGTCTGTTTTCAGGTAGGTCGCTTGAGGCTGGCGGTAACGCCAGTCCTAGATAGATGATCATTGGATATTGCCATTAAAATGGCATTATCAACATAACCCGGCTTATCGCTGCGGTTGCAAATAAAGCGGGCATGGCTCGCTTTTACTTATGCGGTGCAAAATAGAATATATAGGGATGTTTGAAATGAAAAAGGCTTTAGGCAGGATAGCGATTTTATTGATATTTATATGTACGCTTATGTCTATTATGACAACAAACAGACATGAATTTGATGTTATATCATGCGTAACGTGTATTCCTGTAAAAGTCAATATAACTGAAAAAAATCAGCTTGAAACGGAGGACATTACAATGCATTTGGTATATCAGTTAGCACGAAGGAACATTGTCAAGGTTACTACAAAAGATGCGGCAGGTAGCGGAATCATTTGGAAGATTGGGGACAGCGTAATTATAGTTTCAAACAAACATTTACTTATGAGGGACGTAAAGGCAAATGTTGCATTTTGCAATGGGGAGACTGTTGATGCAGATGTAATAGGATATTCACAGCAATATGACATTGGCTTTTTAAAAGTATCGGGAGACCTGATTACAGTTAGGATATTGAGGGATATATACGAGGCTGTTCCGGTCATTTATGAATCATCATCACCTGACGATATCGAACCGTTCAATGAAAAATATGTTGCAAAGCGCATAATGCAGGTTGGCGTTGATTATGACAACCAAATTGTTGATTATTCTGTGGGAAATATAGGCGAGCTTAGGTTTGAGCCGCTTTTTAATACAAATATTGTTGTAACTAACTGTACGGCAAAGGCGGGAATGTCTGGAGGCGGTCTTTTTGACAGCGAAGGACGCCTTTTGGGAATGATATCAGGAGGGGATGTACCCGAGGGAGCCGAAAGAAAGGAATCAGCCATTACATACAGTATTCCAGCCGGGTTAATCCAGGAGGAATTTGAACAGTTATCATATTAATTTTGAAATAGTTTGAAAGGCAAGAAAATTAAATGGTAAAACCAGAGGGAAATACTAGAATTTCTAAAACGGATGCATATTTAAACTGTGCAGAGAATTTTGCATATAGAAGTACCTGCATAAAAAGAAAATATGGGGCAGTGATTGTCAAGGATGATGCAGTTATTTCGACAGGCTATAACGGTTCGCCCCGTGGACTTGAAAACTGCTGTGACAGGGGAGAGTGCCCACGAATTAGGCTTAATATGCATCAGGGTGAGGGATATGCGATATGCAGGGCGGTTCACGCTGAGGCAAATGCGCTGTTGAACTGTTCAAGGGAACAGACTATAGGGGCTGACCTTTATCTTGCAGGAATTAATCCCTCTGACTTGTCAGTACATAAGGCGAAGCCCTGCCCGCTGTGCGCACGTATGATTATCCAAGCTGGAATTAAAAATGTGTATCTTAGAAACGGTGAGGGCTTTGATAATTATGAGAAAATTGCTGCCATGGATTTAGAGTGGTACGTTGACCCGTAAAACATTGGCGGTAATTTTTAATGGATTTTTAATAGGTTTGTTATGAAAAATATATAAAATTGTGGTAAGATTAAGTATTGAAATAAAATTCAAAAGAATTAAAAGCAGTATTAGGAGGTTTTGAAATGACAAAGATAGATATATTTTCGGGATTTTTAGGAGCCGGAAAGACAACACTTATCAAGAAACTTTTAAAAGAGGCGCTTGATGCTTCAAAGGTTGTATTGATTGAAAATGAGTTTGGTGAAATCGGTATTGACGGAGGTTTTTTAAAGGAGTCTGGCGTTGAGATAAAGGAGATGAATTCGGGCTGTATCTGCTGCTCTTTGGTGGGAGATTTCGGAACGTCACTTAAAGAAGTAATTGAGAAGTATCATCCTGAGAGAATTTTAATCGAGCCGTCAGGAGTAGGCAAGCTTTCAGATGTCATGAAGGCAGTGCAGAATGTTGATACGGATGCTGATGTACAGCTTAACAGTGCAGTTGTAGTTGTTGATGCCAACAAGTGCAAGATGTATGCTAAGAACTTTGGTGAGTTTTTCTTAAACCAAATAGAACATGCAGGAACCATTATTCTCAGCAGAACTGCAGATATCAGTGAGAGTAAGTTAAATACAGCGCTTGAGATTATTCGTGAGCACAATGACAAGGCGACAGTCATTACAACACCTTGGGATGAGCTTGACGGTGTTAAAATATTAGAGACTATTGAGAATGCTAAGGATTTAGAGGCTGAGCTTATGGCAGAGGTTGCCGCTATGCATGATGAGCATGAGCACCACCATCATCATGACCATGACGAGGACGAGCATGAGCATCACCATCATCACGACCATGACGAGGACGAGCATGAGCATCACCATCATCACGACCATGATGAGGACGAGCATGACCACCACCATCATGACGAGGATGAGCATGACCACCATCATCACGACCATGAACATGATCACGAGCATCATCACCACCATGCTGATGATGTATTTACAAGCTGGGGCTTTGAGACACCTGCTGCTTATTCACAGTCTGATATCGAAAATATATTGTCAGAGCTTGAAAATGAGGAAAAATATGGTCAGATTCTCCGTGCAAAGGGTATGGTTCCCGCAGGGGACGGAACATGGGTTAACTTTGATTATGTTCCAGGAGAGAGCAATGTCCGTAAGGGTGCAGCCGAGGTTACAGGTAAGATTTGTGTAATCGGTGCAGAGCTTAAGGAAGATAATCTTAAGGCACTGTTTGACAGATAAATTAAAGGAGAATATATGAAGCCCGTATATATAATTAATGGATTTTTGGAAAGTGGCAAGACGGAGTTTATTTCATATACCCTGTCACAGCCATATTTCCAAACTAAAGGTACAACACTTCTCATTCTCTGCGAGGAGGGTGAGATAGAATATGATGAGGATGTACTTAAAAAGAGCCGTACCGTTGTGGAGCTTATTGAGGAGGAATCTGACATGAATTCCAATAAGCTCATTGAGCTTGAAAAGAAGTACAAGCCGGAGCGTATTATTATCGAGTACAACGGAATGTGGAATTTTAAGAATTTCAAGATGCCATGGCATTGGAAGTTGGAACAGCAGATTACAACAATTGATGCCTCAACATTCCAAAATTATTACACTAATATGCGTTCGCTTCTTGCGGAGATGATTAGAAAGTCAGAGCTTATTATATTTAATCGTTGTGACGGGCTTATCGACCAGTTAAGCTCATTTAAGAGAAATGTAAAGGCTGTAAATCCGCAGGCAGAGATAATCTTTGAGGATAAGAACGGAGAAGTTAACCAGATATTCGAGGAAGATTTGCCTTATGATTTGAAGAACAGCGAGCTTGACCTCGGTGATTATGAATATGGTATTTTTTATCTGGATGCAATGGATAATCTTGACAGATATCTTGACAAGACCGTTAAGTTCAAGGCAATGGTTTTGAAGCCGGAGGATTGTGGTGATAAGTATTTCGTACCGGGAAGAATGGCTATGACGTGCTGCGCTGACGATATGGCATTTTTGGGATATGCCTGCAAATATGACAAGTGCAGTGAGCTTGCAAATAAGGACTGGGTAGAGGTTACAGCCACGGTTCACAGGGAATTTTGGAAGGATTACAATGGAGAGGGACCTGTCCTCCATGCCGTAAATGTAACTCCAACAGCAAAGCCAAAGGAAGAGGTTTTAAACTTCGCTTAGATAGATATAAGGATAATAAAAAGCTGATGTTATTTATTAACACCAGCTTTTTTGCTACATAATATTAAATTGACAAATCGGTATCAACATATTTTTCTTCGCAATATTTACAGCGGTAGATTTCCTTCTTTTCGTCAGTAAGTACGAAAATATGCGGAAGCTCCTGCTCAATTGACGTGATACAGCGGGGGTTTTTGCATTTAATAACGTTCTTGATTTCCTTGGGGAGTGAAAGGGGCAGCTTTTGCACTATTTCACAGTTCTTAATGACGTTTACGGTGATGTTATGGTCGATATATCCTAGAATATCAAGGTTTAATGTGTTTATGTCACATTCCACCTTTAAAATATCCTTCTTGCCCATTTTGTCACTCCTTGCATTTTTGATGATTGCAACAGTGCAGTCAAGCTTATCAAGACCTAAATGTTTATAAATACTTAAGCTTTTTCCGGCTTTGATATGGTCAAGCACGAAACCTTCTTCGATTTTTCCTACATTAAGCATATTTGTTTATCCTCCATTACTCAACTTCAATTTCCAATAGTGTTAAGAGAAGCGCCATGCGCACATACACACCATATTGTACCTGGCGGAAATATACGGCTCTTGGATCATCGTCAACCTCTACAGAGATTTCATTTACCCTGGGAAGTGGATGAAGTATAATCATGTCATCCTTTGCCAGAGTCATTTTCTCCTTGTCGAGAATATAGTAATCCTTTAACCTTACGTAATCCTCCTCATTGAAGAAGCGTTCCTTCTGAACACGTGTCATGTAGAGAATGTCAAGCTCTGGCATGACTTCCTCAAGCTTCCTAACTTCCCTAAATGGAATGTTTTTTTCACGGAGCATTTCAATGATATAGTCGGGTATTGTAAGCTCCTCTGGAGAAATAAATACAAAGTTAATGTTCGGGTAACGCACAAGTGCATTTATAAGTGAGTGAACTGTACGTCCAAATTTCAAATCTCCGCAGAGACCGATAGTGAAATTGTCGAGATGACCTTTGATTGCACGAATTGTAAGTAAATCAGTGAGAGTTTGGGTAGGATGCTGATGTCCTCCGTCGCCTGCATTGATTACAGGGATTTTAGAATGGGAGGCTGCAACCATTGGAGCACCCTCTTTAGGATGGCGCATTGCACATATATCGGCAAAACATGATATAACACGAATCGTATCGGATACGCTTTCACCCTTTGCTGCGGAGGAAGAATTTGCATCAGAGAAACCGAGAACCTTTCCACCGAGGTTAAGCATTGCGGCTTCAAAACTCAGGCGTGTACGTGTACTAGGCTCATAAAAGCATGTAGCAAGCTTTTTCCCCTCACAGGCGTGTGAATATTTGTCTGGGTTCTTCTCTATATCCTCTGCCAAGGTAAAGAGCTTGTCCAACTCGTCAACTGTAAAGTCCAAAGGACTCATTAAATGTCTCATATAATTTCATTCCTTTCGTAAAAAGACAATTCAAACCGTAATTTATAATAGCATATTGCTATAAACCTATCAAGAATGAAATATAAAATTGTATAAAAATACAAAAAAGTCTACAATAAAAGGGAAGTTCATGGTATACTAGTATTAAATTATTTACTGGAGGGATTAATTATGGAATTTGTAGAACGCAAAAGATGGCTCTTTTTTGGATTACCTTTTACATTTACTACATATACGGTCAAGGATGATTTGATTACGGTTAACAGAGGATTTTTCAGCAAAGTGGAAAATGACTGTTTTATGTATAAGGTACAGGATGTCACACTAAAGCGGACGCTTGTGGAGAGAATATTTGGACTTGGTACGATTGTGTGCTATACGGGCGATGTTACCGATTCCGTGTTGATGATAGAGCATATTAAGAATTCAAAGGAAGTGAAGAAGTTCATATTAGAGCAGTCAGAAATTGAAAGGAGTAAACGCCGTACACTCAATACCCTAGACATAGGGGCAGCAGATTTGGACGGAAGCGATTCATAAAGTTGGAACAGGAAATTAGAGATTACGAGTATAATTCAGACAGGGAAAGCAGAAGACGACAGCGTATCAAGGAGATGAAGCGGAAAAAAAAGCAACAGGAGCTTGTGCGTAAATATTTGATTGTAGGTATTGTCGCAATAGCAATTGTTGTGGTACTTATAGGATTTGGAATACATAAAATCATATCGGCGCATAGACAGTCAAAAGTAGGCTTTGACGGCAACGTGATAATGACTGACAGCCTTGTAAGCAGTGGGGCATCAGAGGCGGTATCGAATGAGCTGGAATATGTGGAAACGGTATGTATTACAACAGTTGGTGGAAAAAGCAATACCGCTCCCCTTAACGCTAAGGCTGACAGCTCGACCACATATTTAAACAGCAGTGTAATCAGCGAAAACGGCATATTTATAGATGTGGCAGAGGAGCGTATTTTGGCACAAAATGGTGCAAATGAGAGGATAAGTCCTGCATCAATGACCAAAATACTTACAATTTTAACTGCGGCAGAGCATATAACTGACCTTGATGATACATTTGAAATTACGATTGACATAACGGATTACAGTTATTCAAATGATTGTAGCAACACTGGATTTTCAGTAGGAGAGAAGGTCACTGTAAGGGATTTGTTTTATGGGACAATACTCCCATCGGGAGCTGACGCAGCGCTTGGGCTTGCCATATATACGGCAGGAAGCCATGAAGCGTTTGTTGAGCTTATGAATGAGAAAATCGAGGAGCTTGGACTTTCGCAAAGCTCCCATTTTACGAACTGTGTGGGAATATATAATGAAGACCACTATAGTACGGTGTATGATATGGCTGTCATGCTAAAGGCGGCTTGTGACAACAGCTTTTGCAGGGAAGTGCTTTCAGCCCATACATATACAACCTCGTCCACAGAACAGCACCCGGACGGAATTACCATATCAAATTGGTTTTTGAGGAGAATAGAGGATAAGGATACTAACGGTGAGGTGCTTTGCGCAAAGACAGGATTTGTAGTGCAGTCTGGAAACTGCGCAGCAAGCTTGAGTATCGGAAATGATGGAAAAGAGTATATATGTGTCACAGCCCATTCAACAAGCAGTTGGAGATGTATCTATGACCATGTTGCATTATACCAGCAATTTTTGCCAAGCAGTTAGATTTAGTAAGATAAAGACCTTAAATATAACATTTATTTCATTGTTATATTTAAGGTCTTTTGAATTGTCAGAAGTTTATTTTGAGCTGTTTGCTGCTTCTGCGGCGGCGCTGAATGTTGTAACATCAACTGCACCAAAGGCAGGAGTTTTGTATATAGGAGTTGTTTTGCCATAGGCGGTAAAATATACATAACGTGAAGTTGCGTTTATGTTATTATATACTCCGTCCGCAATCACTTCCATATCGAAACCGTCTCGGCGTACACGCTTTAGCTGCGGTGTATCACCAGAGGTCTGATAGTATATATAATTGTCAGCTAGGTTTATGATATCTGTCCTGTCGGTATCGAGAGTTGTCTTTGTGCCGTCGGAGATATTGAGGCTTACCAGTGCATAATTATTATGTACATCTATTCCGTACACTATATTTCCCTCGATTATAGGCATATAAATATCTTCGGCGAGCACCTGCCTTGAAGTTTTAGTTTTTAAATCATAAGCCATCAGGTGCAGGTTTTCCTTGTTGTTAATATAATAGAATGTGGAATTTTGCACACTGACCGGAAGAATATCCAAATCTAAAAGCGTTTCCTTTTCCTTGCCGTTTGTAGATACTCTTTTTAAGGCTGTACTGCTTTCGGTGCAGGTATAATATATATCATTGTCAGCCAAAAGCACGTATTCGCTGTTAACCCTATCTAAACATGTGGAGTTGCTTGGGTCGCTTTTGGAAATACGGTATACGCCACTCATGTCGAAAAGATATCCGAGACCGGTACCGCTTCCGACACCTCCCTGATAGCAGTAAATAAATTTACTGTCAGCATTAATGCTTGTCATTGCGCTGGAAACAAGTTTTTTCATCTCGGTTTCATCTGGAAGCATACGGTATAGTGAATTGCTGTCATAGGGATTTGAAAAATATACATATCCGTCATTTTCGCAAAACAATCCTCCGTTGTACATGTTTCCTGCTGTGTTTCCGACTGTTCCCGCAGGATTGTTAGGAACCGAGTTCTTTAAATGAATTCCAATACCTACACCAACACAAATTAACAATATAAGTACAATTATAATTGTGGTTATAACTTTTTTTTTCGTACTCAAGATAAACCACCCTCCCTTTTTGAATATATATGTCTATTTTACATAATTTGTATCAAAAAGGGAAGAATATTTTGAAAAAATAAAAAAAGAGTTTAAATTAAATAATACTAGTGCAATTTCTTTTTGTTTGGTATATTATTTACAGAGAATTCATAAGTTTGGTTTTTCGAAATAAATGTTAAGACAACGGGAGTGTATTATATGGAAATCTTAAAGTTATATTTATTTACATTTTTCAGGAGCTTTACTGTTTTTGCGTCAATAAGCGTAGCCTTTTATGTTCAAAATGGACTGAACTATACGCAAGTCATGACTTTGCAAGCCATATATGCGATTTGTATTGCCGTTTTAGAAGTGCCGTCAGGTATGATGTCCGATAAGCTTGGAAGAAAAAATACATTAATGGTTGGAAGTGTGGGATTTCTTATCAGTTATACATGTGGACTGTTTGGTCATAGTTTGGTGCCGTTTGTTTTTATGCAGATATTTGCAGCAATTGGGCAAAGCAGCTATTCAGGTACTTTTTTAGCACGTATGTTTGAAGATATACGCCGGAGTAATGATAAAAACTTAAATCCTAATGTTATATATGCAAATATGCAGACGGTGAATTTAATATCAGGTCTGCTTGCGTCGGGCTTCTGCGTACTGGTTGTAAAATATATTTCTATGAGGGCAACATATTTTTTTACTGTTGTTGCATACATAATTACATGCGTTATTACATTATCCTTAAAGAAAGACGTGGAGAATATTCAAAAGACAATTAGCTACAAGCATATTTTGAAAGAAAGTATTGATATAATAAAAAAGGATAATAATGTATTGCTCTATTTGGATTTAATAATATTCACCATTATGGCTAATGGGCTGTTATATTTGCAACAACCATTATTGATTGAAAGGTCATTTGCAACGGAATATTTTGGAGCAGTTACAATAGCAATTACATTAATAACAACTGCTATTTTGAAAAATGTTAAATATTTGGATAGTAAATTACATAATAAATTAACGGCATCTTTTGTAAGCGTTCTTTTAATAGGCTGTATCTTTTTAAGTAATGTTTTCATTAAAAACAGTATTTGGGTTATAGTATCTTATGTATTGCTTTCTGGAGCCATAAGGTTGAGGGATGTTTTTATAACGACTGAAATTAATTTAAAATTAGATAATAGCTGTAGGGCTACGGTTATGTCTTTTATAAGTGGTGTAGAGATGCTGGGATATGCTGTTATCAGTATGCTTATTGGATGGTTGGCTGATAAATCAATTAATTTGGTGTTGGTTGTCATGTCATTAGTTTTGGTAATTTCATATGTTGTTTTATTTATATTTAGAAAAAGCAGAGAAATATTAAAACATTAGTTGGGAACACACGGCTTGTCTTTTTGATTGTTTTAGGTTAGAATACTAATTGAAATTTATATCAAAGGAGAATTTTTATGGCACAAAATCCTATAGTAACTATTGAAATGGCAAACGGGGATATCATCAAAGCCGAGCTTTATCCGGAAATCGCGCCTAACACTGTAAACAACTTTATAAGCCTTGTAAATAAAGGCTTCTATAATGGTTTAATATTTCACAGGGTTATAAGCGGTTTTATGATTCAGGGTGGATGTCCCGATGGAACCGGAATGGGAGGACCCGGATATTCAATTGCAGGTGAATTTAGCCAAAACGGTTTCGATAATAATTTAAAACATACAGAGGGAGTTCTCTCAATGGCAAGAAGCATGATGCCAGATTCGGCTGGAAGCCAATTTTTTATCATGCACAAAAACAGTCCTCATCTTGACGGAGCCTATGCGGCTTTTGGAAAGGTTATCGAGGGAATGGAGGTTGTAAATAAAATTGCCTCTACACCTACTGATTATTCGGACAGACCTATTGAGGATCAGGTTATGAAAAATGTCACTGTTGACACCTTTTTGGTTGAATACCCTGAACCAGAAAAATATTAAAGGAAAATCTTGTAGGAATATCTTTATAACTCTATAAATCAATTGAGGGGGATGTAATCCCCCTCAATTGATTTATGCTTCAAAATAGTCAGCTAGCCTCACCTTGAATTCGGGATAAATGCAAGAGGATATTTCTTCATCAAAAGTATAACAATCACTTTTATCGTCATCATGCTCAAAATCATAGACATTAACAGAACGCAAATCTGGATTTACAATCCAATATTCCCTTACACCGCTAGAACGGTATTTGAATAGTTTTACACCATAATCTACACGTTTGGTGCTTTGAGAAATGACCTCTATTATAAAATCAGGCGCTCCATTGCAACCACGATTATCAATTTTGTCATTATCGCATATAACTGAAATATCAGGCTCTACATAGGTTTTATTGTCTTTGTTAAGGAAAACAGCAAATGGGGATGGATAAACCTTGCAACTACCATTGTTTGACCTTATATAGCTTAGAAGTAAATGAACTAAATTAGAAATAATTTCTTGGTGTATCGGGTTTGGTGATGACATATCATAAATCACACCATCAATCAACTCAGCCCTTTCTCCTTCAGGAAGTGACAAAATATAATCGGTTGTATATTCTTTGACTTTTGCGTATTCCATATGTTTACCTCCATTTTCAGATTGATATAAGTTATTACTACATTTATTATATCATGTGCTATTTTGTGTGTAAAGAAATACAATATTTTGAATTTAAAATTAAATCATAAAACTCACTTTAGGGCTATACCTGAAGTGAGTTTTTGTGTTATACTTAATTTTTAGTAATGCATAATTAATGGGAGGTACGTATGGAGGATAAAAAGCGAGTTTTTCTGATTGTACTTGACAGCTTTGGCATAGGGGAAATGCCTGATGCGGGTGAGTACGGAGATGTGGATGTAAATACAATAGGTTCAGTTTCCGCAAGCCCATATTTTAATGTACCAAATCTAAGACAGCTTGGACTTTTTAACATAGAGGGGGAAAGATGTGCCGATAGGGATGTATGCAGACCAGTAGAAAATCCTAAGGCGGCAATAGCCCGAATGAAAGAGGCATCCAAGGGAAAAGATACAACTATAGGCCACTGGGAGATAGCAGGGCTTATATCTGAGAAACCTTTTCCAACGTATCCTGACGGATTTCCAAAGGATGTGATTGATGAGTTTACAAGGCTTACCGGTAGGGGTGTCTTGTGCAATAAGCCATATTCAGGAACAGAGGTAATTAAGGATTATGGCGATGAGCATATTAGAACAGGAAAATTAATAGTATATACTTCTGCTGACAGTGTATTCCAGATAGCAGCCCATGAGGATGTTGTGCCCCTTGAAACGCTTTATGAATATTGCAAAATTGCGAGAAATATGCTTCAGGGAAAGCATGGCGTGGGACGGGTTATTGCAAGACCGTTTATTGGCGAGAGTGGAAATTATACAAGGACTTCCCACCGGCATGATTATTCTCTGCTTCCCCCTAGAGATACAATGCTTGACCTCTTGAAGATAAACGGAAAAGACGTTATTGCTGTGGGAAAGATTAACGATATTTTCGCAGGTAAGGGAATTACGGAATATATTTACACAAGTGGCAACCAAGAGGGAATAGAGCGTACCATAGAGTATCTTGACAAAGATTTTAACGGATTGTGCTTTATTAATCTTGTGGATTATGATATGCTGTATGGGCATCGCAGGGACATAGACGGCTATGCAAAGGCATTGACCTATTTTGACGAGCGGCTTCCTGAAATTTTAGGCAGGCTTAAGCGTGAAGACGTGCTTATGATTACCGCTGACCATGGCTGTGACCCGGCATACACGAAAACAACTGACCATACAAGGGAGTACACACCCCTTATAATATATGGAAAAAATATTGACCCGATTAATTATAAAACAAGGGAAAGCTTTTCCGATATTTCGGCTACAATATTGAAATATTTGGAAATACCCAATACAATACAGGGCACAAGTTTATTGAAAATGGAGGAATTTTAAGTGAGTATTATTGCAGATGAAATTAACAAGAGGCGTACTTTTGCCATAATATCCCACCCGGATGCAGGTAAGACAACTCTAACAGAAAAGTTTTTGCTATATGGAGGAGCCATCAATCTTGCAGGTAGCGTTAAGGGTAAGGCAACAGCCAGACATGCCGTGTCTGACTGGATGGAGATAGAGAAAGAGAGAGGTATCTCGGTTACTTCATCTGTTTTACAGTTCAATTATGACGGCTATTGTATTAATATCCTTGATACGCCTGGACATCAGGATTTCTCAGAGGATACCTATAGAACACTTATGGCTGCGGATTCTGCGGTAATGGTTATTGATGCCTCTAAGGGTGTCGAGGCACAGACCAGAAAGCTTTTCAAGGTCTGCGGTATGAGGGGAATACCTATTTTTACATTTATTAATAAAATGGATAGGGACGCAAATGATACGTTTGAGCTTTTAGATGAAATCGAGAAAGAGCTTGGGATTGCCACATGCCCGATAAACTGGCCTATTGGTTCAGGAAAGCGTTTTAAAGGATTGTATGACAGGCATGAAAACCATGTACTCACCTATTCAGATACCCAGAAAGGAACAAAGGAAGGTGAAACAACTGTTATCTCAATGGATGACGAGGCAAATTTGCTAGAAAATATCGGTGATGAGGCGCTTGCTGTGTTGCGTGACGAGATAGACCTTCTCGACGGTGCGAGTGCGGAGTTTGATATAGATGAGGTCAGAAAGGGAAAGTTAACACCTGTATTTTTTGGCTCGGCACTTACTAACTTTGGAGTAGAGGTCTTTTTACAGAACTTCCTTAAAATGGCGACAACTCCTCTCCCAAGGATTTCTAATGGAGAGAGTATTGACCCAGTGGAGAATGATTTTTCAGCCTTTGTATTTAAAATTCAGGCTAATATGAATAAGGCTCACCGTGACAGAATTGCATTTATGAGGATATGCTCTGGAAAGTTTGATGCAGGTGAGGAGGTTAAGCATGTTCAGGGTGGAAAGATAATGCGCCTTTCGCAACCTCAACAGATTATGGCGGATGAAAGGAAAATTTTAAACGAAGCATACGCAGGAGATATCATTGGAGTGTTCGACCCGGGCATTTTTTCAATAGGGGACACAGTATGCACACCTAAGAATAACATATGTTATGAAGGCATACCGACTTTCTCACCGGAGCATTTTGCCAGGGTTCGTCAGATTGACACAATGAAACGTAAACAGTTTATTAAGGGTGTTAACCAGATAGCCCAGGAGGGCGCAATCCAGATATTCCAAGAGTTTAATACAGGTATGGAGGAGATTATTGTAGGCGTTGTGGGTGTGTTACAGTTTGATGTATTAAAGTATCGTCTTGAGAACGAATACAATGTGGAAATCAAGCTTGAGCAGCTTCCATATGAATATATCCGTTGGATTGAGAACAAGGACGAGATAGACCTTGATAAGCTTTCGGGTACGTCTGATATGAAGAAAATTCAGGATTTGAAAGGAAATCCGTTATTGCTTTTCATAAACCAGTGGAGTATAGGAATGACATTAGATAGAAACAAGGGGCTTGTACTTTCGGAGTTTGGCAAAAACTAAATTGTTTTAGCGTGGAGGATTATCTTGTTTATGAAAGCCAAAATAGTGTTGTGTGGGGTTGCAATATGCTGCGTGGCTGTATTGGTGCAGGGTTGCAGTTATCTGGATAGTTGGCAGTATCTTACACAGGATGAAACGGAGGAATATAGTCCTGAAATACCTGTAGATGAAAATGAATCACAAATTAATCAGGAAGAAGAAGTCTCGCAGGTATACTATGCATATCATAAGTTGGATGAAAAATCACAGGCGTTATACTTGGAAATGCTTGACGCATTAGGAAATATGAGGGAGGATGTTGAGCTTTCAACACTTGACCATTCATTGCTGGATGAAGTTTTTACTTGTGTTATGAATGACCATCCGGAGTTGTTTTTTGTTACAGGATATAAGTATACCGAGTACACTATTGGTAATAAAGTCACGGGAATTTCATTTAGCGGTACATATTCAATGGAGAGGGACGAGGTATATAGTGATAGGCTGATGATAAGCCAGATAGTTACAGACTGCCTTGCGGCTGCAAAGTCGTCTGATGAATATGAAATTGCCAAGTATTTATATGAGTGGATTATAAATAACACCGAATACGATAAGACGGTGGAAAATAATCAAAACATATGCTCTGTATTTTTACAGGGGAGGTCGGTGTGTCAGGGATATGCAAAGTCAATGCAGTATATGCTACAAGAGGCTGGGATACAGTGCTTTATTGTTACTGGATTTACTGGAGGAGAGCGTCATGCATGGGATTTGGCAAGAATAAATAACGAATATTATTATATTGACCCGACATGGGGAGACGCTTCGTATTCGTACAACGGAAACGTGGAAGACAGTTATGCTCCAAGTATCAACTATGATTATTTTATGGTTACGACAGATGAACTTACACGTACTCATTCCATTGAAAAGGTAGTGGATTTACCGCTGTGCAGTTCCCAAAGTGATAATTATTTTGTGAGGGAAGGACTCTATTTCTCAGATTATGATGAAGCAAGGCTTTATGATATTTTTAACAGTGACATATCAAAAGAACGTGGATATGTCACGATAAAATGTGCCGATGGTGTGTATAATATAATGATTTCAAACCTTGTAGAAAGCCAGAAGATATTTGACCTTATAGACAGGCAGGGTGAAAGCATAGCCTACACCTCCAATTCTGAGCTTGGTACAATAAGTTTTTGGAATATTTATTAATACCATACTAGGCAAAATTTATTAATTTTGGTATAATGGAACAAGGCAAAAAATTACAGGAGGTTTTAAGCATGGAAAAGGAATTGGAAAAAGGTGGCTATACAACAAATGTTGATGAATTAGGTACCGTTAAAATAGCCAACGACGTGGTAGCCATGATAGCTGGACTTGCAGCTACCGAGGTAGAGGGTGTCAGCAATATGGTTGGCAATATTACAAACGAGCTTATGAATAAAGTTGGAATGAAGAAGCAGACAAAGGGTGTTAAGGTTGATATTCTTGACGGAAATGTGTCTGTTGACCTTGCGGTTACTTTGGAATACGGATTTAATATTGCAACTACAAGCAGGAAAGTGCAGGAAAAGGTTAAGAATGCAATAGAGACAATGACGGGCTTTGTTGTTTCTGACGTGAATATACGTATTGTGGGAATAAAAATGGCAGAAGATAAGTAATATATTGTAGTGGGGATGATAGATGAGCAGACGAGAGCTTAGGGAATATATTTTCAAATTTATATTCAGGGTAGAATTTAATGACTTAGAAGAAATGTCGGAGCAGGAAAAACTGTTTTTTGAAAATTTTGAGCTTGATGGACAAAAGCTTAGCAAAAAGGACGCAAAGTACATTTCTGAGAAAAGTAATAAGATAATTGAAAAGATTGAAGAAATAGACGGAATGATTAATAAGCAGGCGAAAGGGTGGACTACGTCCCGTATGGGAAAGGTAGACCTTGCCATATTAAGGCTTGCGGTTTATGAGATAGTATTTGATGAGGATGTTCCCACAGGGGTTGCAATCAACGAGGCAGTGGAGATTGCTAAAAAGTTCGGTCAGGAGGAATCCTCTGGATTTGTAAACGGTATACTTGCTAAATTTGCAAATTAATTACACGATGGAGGCATATTTTTGAAACAGAATGTCTACACTGTCGCCCAGATAAATTCCTATATTAAAAACATGTTCACTCAGGATTATATGCTGAACTCGGTTTTTGTGAAGGGAGAGGTAAGCAATTGCAAGTACCATTCTTCTGGGCATATCTACTTTACGTTAAAGGATGCAAAGGGAGTAATATCATGTGTTATGTTTGCCGGCAACCGCACCGGACTTTCTTTCGATATGAAAGAAGGGCAGATGGTGGTGGTTGGCGGTTCGATTGACGTATATGAACGTGATGGAAAATATCAGTTATACGCAAGGGAAATCAGGCTTGACGGAGCAGGGCTTTTATATGAGAAATTTGAAAAGCTGAAAGCGGAGCTTGAGGATAGGGGAATGTTTGCCCCTGAGTATAAGCAGCCTATTCCTAAATATATTGATACGCTTGGGGTTGTGACGGCACCTACAGGGGCGGCGGTCAGGGATATAATAAACATTGCAAAACGTAGAAATCCATATATACGTATAATACTTTATCCTGCAATTGTACAGGGAGACCAGGCGGTTGAGAGTATTGTAAGCGGAATACACGCATTGGGGCGGATTGGCGTTGATACGATTATTGTGGGACGTGGCGGAGGCTCCATAGAGGATTTATGGGCATTTAATGAGGAGGAAGTGGCTCAGGCAATTTTTGACTGCGAGGTTCCCATAATATCTGCAGTGGGGCACGAGACGGATACAACCATTGCTGATTTTGTATCGGATTTAAGGGCACCTACACCGTCGGCAGCGGCAGAGCTTGCAGTTTATGATTACGTACAGTTTATGGAAAAGCTGGAAAATTACAGGTCAGAGCTCACCCATGCAATGTTGCGCCAGCTTGAAAAGCCGAAAGCAAAGGCGGAGAATTTGAGTTTAAGGCTTCAATATCTTAGCCCATTAAACCAAATCCGTCAGAAGAAGACATATTCGTTGGATTTAGAGGGCAGGCTCAATTCGGCAATGACGGAAATATTGACACGGGACAGACATAGAATGGCTATCTATGCCGAAAAATTAAAGGGACTGTCCCCACTTGACAAGTTAAGTCAGGGTTATTCTTTTGTTGAGGATATAAACCATAAAGTGCTTAATGATATAAACAATGTAAAATCGGGCGATTTGATAAATATTTACATGAAAAACGGTACAATTGAGGCAGCGGTTAGCAAAACCACGGAGGTAAACTATGGCGAATGAACTTACACTTGAACAGACTTTTGAAAAGCTTGAGGAGACAATTGGAGAACTCCAACAGGAGGATATATCCTTGGAGAATTCTTTTAAATTATATAAAGAGGGCATGAAGCTCATTAAGTCATGCAATGACAGAATTGATAAGGTTGAAAAACAGGTGCTCAAATTAAACGAGAATGGTGGTTTGGATGAGTTTTGATAATGTTTTAGACGAAAAGGTAAAAGAAACAGAGAATATTATAAATTCATATCTTCCAACAGAGGAGGGCTATGCCAAAACCGTAATGGAGGCAATGAATTACAGTGTAAACGTGGGGGGAAAGAGGCTTCGCCCTATGCTTATGAAAGAGACATACAGGCTGTTTGGGGGAGACAAAAATATAATTGAACCTTTTATGGCGGCAATTGAGATGATACATACATATTCACTCGTGCATGATGATTTGCCTGCAATGGATAACGATGAGTATAGGAGGGGCAAAAAGACAACATGGGTAGTCTATGGAGACGGAATGGCAGTGCTTGCAGGGGACGGACTGCTTAACCTTGCCTACGAGACAGCCCTAAAAGCCATTATTATGTCTAATGACGCAGGGACAATGGAAAAGTCTGCAAGGGCAATGTCTGTACTTGCAAATAAAGCCGGAATATATGGTATGATAGGCGGTCAGACCGCAGATATAGAGGCTGAAAACTTGGGCGATAGGGTGACTGAAAAGCACCTGTTATTTATCCACGAACATAAGACCGCAGCTCTTATACAGGCTTCAATGATGATTGGTGCCATACTTGCAGGGGCAACTAGCGGGCAGATTGGAATAGTGGAGAGGGCTGCATATGAAATAGGTGTCGCTTTCCAAATTCAGGATGATATCCTTGATGTTACCAGTACCCTCGAAACTCTTGGTAAACCTATAGGCAGTGATGAGAAAAACAACAAGACTACATACGTGACGTTAAAGGGCATTGATGAGGCATCAAGGGAGCAGAGGGAAATGTCTAACCACGCAATAGAGCTTTTGTGTTCCTTTGAGAAAGACGGATTGAACAACGAATTTTTAATTGAGCTTGTAAGGAGTTTGATAACACGTATCAAGTAAGTTTGTGAAGGAGCTAATATTATGATACTGGAGACTATAGAAAAGGAAAATGATATAAAGAACGTGCCGGCTGAGGATTGGGATAAGCTGGCAGAGGAAATTAGGAAATTCCTAATAGAAAGTATAAGCGTAACAGGAGGCCATTTAGGCTCTAACCTTGGTGCGGTCGAGCTTACAATGGCACTTCATTTAAGCCTTAATCTTCCTGAAGATAAAATTATATGGGATGTGGGACATCAATCATATACACATAAGCTGTTAACAGGAAGAAAGTCAGGCTTTGACACCCTGCGCAAATATGGCGGAATGAGCGGTTTCCCTAAGAGAAAGGAGAGCGAGTGCGACTGCTTTGATACAGGACATAGCTCTACCTCGATTTCGGCGGGGCTTGGGCTTGTGAAGGCTAGGGATTTAAAAAATGAAAATAACACTATAGTATCAGTTATCGGAGACGGCTCCCTCACAGGGGGAATGGCATATGAGGCACTTAATAATGCTTCAAGGCTTAAAACCAACTTTATCATAGTTTTAAATGACAATAATATGTCAATTTCTGAAAATGTGGGCGGTGTGTCAAAATACCTTAATAATATAAGGACTGCCGACAAATATCTTGGCATGAAAGAGGGAATATATAATTCACTTATGGAATCCAAAATAGGTGAGCCTATTGTGGAAAAAATAAGGAGGGCAAAAAGCTCAGTGAAACAGCTTGTAATTCCTGGAATGTTTTTTGAGGATATGGGAATTACCTACCTTGGTCCGGTGGACGGTCATAATATAAATGACATGATGAAGGTCTTCAAGGAGGCAAAACGCTGTAAATCCGCAGTTTTAATCCATGTGATTACCCAAAAGGGCAAGGGCTTTGAGCCTGCTTTAAAACATCCTGCAAGATTTCATGGTGCGGAGCCTTTTGACGTGGAGACGGGACTTCCCCTTAAGCCAAAGACAAAATCCAATTACACGGATGTATTTTCAACAGTTATGTGCAAGCTTGGCGAGAGATGTAAAAACGTTGTGGCGATTACAGCGGCAATGCCTGATGGAACAGGCTTAAAACGGTTTAGAAATATGTATCCGGAGCGCTTTTTTGATGTGGGAATAGCCGAGGAGCATGCGGTTACGTTTGCAGCCGGATTGGCTGCCGGAGGAATGAAGCCGGTTGTAGCCATATATTCTTCATTTCTACAGAGGGCATATGACCAGATTTTGCATGATGTGTGTATTCAGAACCTGCCCGTCATATTTGCCATAGACAGGGCTGGGCTTGTTGGAAGTGACGGAGAGACACATCAGGGAATTTTTGATTTATCATATTTATCTTCGATACCAAATATGAATATTATGGCGCCAAAGAATAAATGGGAATTGTCGGATATGATGAAATTTGCGGTGTTATTTAATGAACCTATAGCTATAAGATATCCAAGAGGCGAGGCTTTTGATGGTCTTAAAGAGTACAGGCAGGATATAAGCTATGGTAAATCCGAGTGGATATACCGTGAGAAAGATATTGTGCTTGTTGCAGTGGGAAGCATGGTTAAGACAGCGCTCTCTGTAAGGGACATGCTTCGGGAAAAGGGATGGCAGTGCAGCATTGTAAATGCACGCTTTGTAAAGCCTATAGATACTGAAATCATTGAGGAGGCTGCCAACAGCCACAGGTTGGTTGTGACAATGGAAGAAAACGTGGCAAGCGGAGGATTTGGCGAGAAAGTAAGGGATTTCCTTGACAGCATATATTCAGAGTCAAAGCTTTTAAACATAACCATACCTGACGAATATGTGGAGCATGGGAATGTTGAGCTTCTTCGGAAGGAAGTTGGCATTGACGCTGATACAATTACTGATAAAATACTGAAATTATTATAAGGATTATTATATGAAGGAACGTTTGGACGTACTGTTGGTACGACAGGGCTATGCTGATTCAAGGGAAAAGGCAAAGGCTGTTATAATGTCAGGCTGTGTATATGTTAATGACCAAAAAGAGGACAAGGCAGGAGCTATGTTTGATGAGTCAAAGATACAGCTTGAGGTGAGGGGAAATACCCTAAAATATGTAAGCCGTGGCGGATTGAAGCTGGAAAAGGCGATTGATAAATTTGGTGTGGAGCTTTCAGGAAAGATATGTATGGATATTGGGGCTTCCACAGGGGGATTTACAGACTGTATGCTCCAAAATGGTGCAGTTAAGGTATATTCAATTGATGTAGGACACGGACAGCTTGCTTGGAAGCTTAGAAATGATGAGCGTGTAGTCTGCATGGAGAAAACGAATTTCCGGTATATGAAGCCTGGGGATATAGATGATATGCCGGATTTTGCTTCGGTGGACGTATCTTTTATATCGTTAGACAAGATACTTGGTCCTGCATATGAGCTTTTAAAACCCAATGCCCAAATGGTATGCCTTATCAAGCCACAGTTTGAGGCAGGCAGGGAAAAGGTAGGAAAAAAGGGTGTCGTCCGTGAGCCGGAGGTTCATATTGAAGTAATAGAAAATGTATTTGCATTTACACTTGAAAAGGGATTTGAGATACTTAACCTTGATTATTCGCCTATAAGGGGACCAGAGGGAAATATAGAGTATCTTATGCATATTAAAAAATCGGATAAAGATTTCCATGAATTTAACGGAGCGCAGGATATTATAAAGCAGACAGTCGCTAATGCACATAAAATATTGGATATATAGCTGAATGGGAGCGCAGATGAAAAACTTTTATATTTATACTAATCAGACTAAGGATGGAAACGGCGAAACGACACAGTATATAAGGGACTATATTTACATCAAGGGAGGTATGTGCTCTGAGGTCGTAAATGATAAGGTGGACGCAATCATTGTGCTTGGAGGCGACGGAACAATGCTTCGGGCAGCAAGGGAGTATGTCTCATACCATATTCCACTGATAGGGGTAAATTTAGGAACATTGGGCTACATGACGGAGGTTGATAGGGAGGATATTGCTCCAGCGATTGATAACCTTATGGCAGATAACTATGAGATAGAGACACGAATGATGTTAAGCGGAATACCCGTTATATCAGGTGCGAGCAGTAATCCGCAGATAGCCTTAAATGATATAGTAATCAACCGGAAGGGCGCACTTCACGTAATTAATTTTAATATTTATGTAAATGGAAGGCTGTTAAGTACATATAATGCCGACGGAATGATTATATCAACTCCCACAGGCTCAACGGCTTACAATCTGTCGGCTGGTGGTCCTATAGTCGAGCCAAGGGCGAGACTGATAATGATGACTCCGGTATGCTCACATACACTTGTAAATAATAGAACAATAATACTTGCAGAGGATGATGTAATAGATATCGAGATAGGAGAATATAAGCCAGGAGAGGAGCAGGAAGTAAATGCAAGCTTTGATGGAAGATGTCCGGTACAGTTAAATGAGGGGGATAAAATCAGGATTATCCGTTCCGACAAGGCTACAAAGATTATAAAGCTAAGCGAGGTGAGCTTCCTTGATACCTTGCACAGGAAAATGGGGATATTCTAAATGAAAAGAGAGAGACACGAGGTAGTTGTGGAGCTGATAAACAAATATGATATTGAGACACAGGAGGAGCTTGCGTCATATCTTAGAAAAGAGGGATTTGACGTGACACAGGCAACCGTCTCAAGGGATATAAGACAGCTCAACCTATCAAAAATCGCTACGGGAAACGGAAAGCAGAAATATATAATACTGCAAAATGATGATACAAGGCTAGGGGATAAATATATACGTGTACTAAGGGACGGCTTTGTGTCAATGAACATGGCGCAGAATATATTGGTCATTAAGACTGTACAGGGTATGGCAATGGCTGTGGCAGCCGCCCTAGATGCCATGAAATTTCCTGAGATTGTAGGCTGTATAGCCGGAGATGACACTATTTTTGCAGCGGTAAAGTCAGTGGATGATACAAAAGTCGTTATTGAGAGAATAGAGGATATTATAAAGGGATAAAAAAATGTTAATAAGCTTACACGTAAAAAATCTGGCACTGATATCTGAAACGGAAGTTAATTTTGGGGAAGGTCTTAACATTTTAAGCGGTGAGACAGGAGCTGGAAAATCAATTATTATAGGTTCTATTAATTTGGCACTAGGGGCTAGGGCTGACAAGGATATGATTAGGACAGGGGCGGAGTATGCCCTTGTGGAGCTGATATTTCAGGTTACGGATAGTGATATTGTGGAGGCTGTAAAGGCGCTGGACGTTCCTATAGAGGAAGATGGAATGATTATTATTCAGAGAAAAATCCAGCCTAACAGGAATATATTTAAGATATGCGGTGAAAATGCCACTGCAAAACAGATAAAATCATTGTCTGAACTGTTAATTGACATACATGGTCAGCATGAGCACCAGTCGCTTTTATATAAGAAAAACCATATGGAAATATTGGATTCCTTTGCAGGGGATGAGCTTTGGACTATCACTGATAAAATCAGGGAAAAACATAAGGAGTTTACAAAGCTTACACGTGAGCTTGAGGAGTTTAGTGTAGATGACAGCGCCAAGGCAAAGGAGCTTTCCCTTGCCGAGTTTGAGTATAATGAGATAGAGGAAGCGTCGCTTCGTGAAAACGAGGACGAGGAGCTGGAAACCGAGTATAGGAGAATGGCTAACAGCCGTCAGATAGTGGAAGCTGCCTCTAAGGCGTATCAGCTTACCGGAAATGGAGAGCAGTCAGCGGCAGACGGTGTAGGTTATGCGGTAAGGGAGCTTAGAAGCGTTGAAAACTACGATAAAAAGGCAGGGGAGCTTGCGGACGAGCTGGAGAATATAGATGCCCTGTTAAGTGATTTTAACAGGGAAATAGCCGAGTATATGTCAGATATGGAGTTTGATGATGAGCTTTTTGCGTCTACGGAGGAAAGGCTGAATTTGTTAAACCGTCTAAAATTAAAATATGGTGACAGTATTTCAAGGGTTATGGAATATCAGGCAGACCTTGCGGAAAAAATAGAAAGACTCAAAAATGCCGATGCATATAAGGCTGGGCTTGAAGCAAAGCTAAAGGCGGCAGAGGAGGAGCTGAGAAATCTTTGCGCTAAGGCTTCAAAGGTAAGGAAAAAGGAAGCCTCAAAGCTTACTAAGGATATGGTATCAGCACTAACCGACCTTAATTTCCTTGATGTAAAGTTCGAGATACAGGTGCGTGAGAAAGAGGAGATGACATCAAAGGGCTTTGATGATGTGGAATTTATGATTTCCACAAATCCTGGAGAGCCTCTAAAGAGCCTTGGAAGCGTTGCAAGCGGCGGTGAGCTTTCACGTATAATGCTTGCAATTAAGACAGTGCTTGCGTCGAGGGATAAAATTCCCACAATGATATTTGACGAGATAGATACAGGCATCAGCGGAAAGACCGCATGGAAGGTTTCAGAGAAGCTAGGGGCATTGTCACGGAGCCACCAGGTAATATGTATTACGCATCTTCCCCAGATTGCAGCAATGTCAGACTGCCATTACAAGATTGCAAAGCAGGCTGTTAATAATAAAACTGAGACAGGTATTGTGCGTCTGAATGAATCAGAGACAATAGATGAGCTTGCAAGAATGTTAGGAAGCGATGAAATTACTGATACGGTAAGGGAAAATGCAAAAGAGCTTATAAATACGGCAAGGAATAAAAAAGGGGCTGTGAAATAACTCCACTTATCATAGAGACGTCGGAAATTCCGGCGTCTTTTGCTGTTTATTCATCTTCGCACAATTCTTTTTTCCACCATGATACTTTATAAATATTTTATAAAAGGACTTGTTTCATTGTCTGCATTTATATTTTAATGACTTAAAAAAGGAGGCGGACTATATGGAACGATATGGTTATATCAGGGTATCGACAAAGGAGCAGAACCCAGAAAGACAAATGTTAGCAATGCAAGAGCAGCAAATATCAGAAAAGAATATTTATCTCGATAAAATATCAGGTCAGAATTTTGATAGACCGCAGTATTGCAAATTGTTAAAGAAGTTGGAAAAGAGTGATGTGGTTATCGTTAAAAGTATCGATAGGCTAGGGCGAAATTATGGGGAGATACTTGAGCAGTGGCGAAAGATTACCAAGGAGATAGGTGCGGATATTCAGGTGCTAGATATGCCGTTATTAAATACTAATTCATTTCACGAAGATTTGACAGGGGTGTTCGTATCTGATTTGGTGTTGCAGATATTGGCTTATGTGGCTGAAACAGAGAGGGCATTTATAAAACAGCGACAGGCGGAAGGAATAACGGCAGCAAAGAACAGGGGAGTTAAGTTTGGATGTCGCAAAAATGAAGTGCCAAACGGATTTGAAGAATATTACCGCTTATGGATTGATGGCAAAATAACCCTTAGAAAAGCCGCACAGGAGTTAAATATGTGTTACACGACATTTTATCGCAGGTGCATAGAACGTAAGGAAATAGAAGAAAAAACTTGTTGCAAATTGTAGACAACGTGAAACAGCCCAAACCTTCTATAAAATAATATAAATTTATGTAAAATCAACAATAAACACATTATACATAATTTGTTTCAAAAAGTCTACTTTGTGAAACAAAAAACTTGACTTGAATAGATGCAAAGAGGAAGGAAATAGCATTGAATGGATTGATTATTATAATGGTGATTTTGCATATAGTACCATTTCTAATTGCCCAGTTAATAATATACGGAAATTTATCAGAATGTCATGATAAACGGAAACATAAAGCACTATTAATTTGGACGGTCTTTAACATTGTTGTTAATATTATTTCCATACATTTTATTTACTATATTGTATTTGATACATTAAATTACTGGTCGATATTAAAAAGCTTAATTTATAATCAGTGTACATATCAGGATTTAGGAAGTGTAGCAATAGCCTTAATGATTTCAATAATAGTTGCAATATTTGTGGGAATTTTAGACTCCATATTGGCAGCAAAGGAAATTCCTAAATTTACGAGAAAAATGATAGGTATGCTCTTACTGACTGTAACTACAGCAATGGTTCCCATTATTGTGGCGTTAAATGTATCTAATAACGAAATATCTAATATCGTGATAAGCGAGGTCTGTCGGGATAATGTTGACAGCAGTAATGATACAGATGAAGATACAAGCTATATTGTGATTAGAAATACAGGCTCATATACCTGCGAGATTGATGAACTCTATCTTATAAACAGTGAGGATGAAGAAGATAAACTGATGATTAGGAACATATCGTTAAAGCCTGATGGTGAATACAAATATTTATTCACGCAAGATTATGGAATTAATATAAAGAAAAAAGGCGGTTCAGTTATTTGTATCGTGGATAGTGACGGAAATATTATAGATAATGTAACAGTTCCTGCACTTTTACAGGACGAGAGCTATAAATTAACGGATGAGGGTTGGGAGATGGTGAGTTTGGAAGTCCAAGTTCCAACATTTTCAGTTGAAAGCGGATTTTATGACGAACCATTTGAGCTTAATATTATGTCGGATGAGGGTACAAGTGTATATTACACGTTAGATAGCAGCATCCCCACCCAAAACTCAGAGCAATATACATCCCCAATTTATGTATATAATAAATCAGACGAGCCAAACCAATATCGTTCTGTGCAAAATGTTGTCCCCAATTATCTCGAGATAGGACAGCTTGGAGAGGACCCTGCTGACAAATGTTTTGTTGTAAGGGCTGTTGCAGTTGACCAATCAGGGAAAACAAGCGACGTTGTAACTAAGTCGTATTTTATAGGAATGGATAATTATGAAGATAAA
>CAYTGS010000004.1:20144-30359 GCA_964437435.1 uncultured Roseburia sp. | reverse complement strand
AAAAATAGCAATAAATGATTAGCAATTCACATTCTTTGACAAGAAAAAATTATTCTGAAAATTTATACTAAGTTATATAAAGGGGGATGAGATTTATGATACCATTTATATTATATGATAAAAACACAGTACCAGGATTTTACATAGATGTTGAGGTTGATGAGGGAATAAAAAGGATAGCCCAAAAGGTGGTCGAAGATTTTAATAAAGTAACTGGAAGAAATGAAACAGTTAAAATTCTGTCTGACTACAGTATTAAAGAGGGAGAAAAAGCCGTAATTTTTGCCTGTAAGGGTAAGAGCCATATATTGGATTTGTTGGAAAAATCAGGGAAAATTGATTGTAACGGACTTAATGGAAAATGGGAAGTATATGGAAACTGGATTGTGGATGACAGTGTTCTAATAATTGCGGGAAGTGATAGGCGTGGAACAATATATGGAATGTTTGACCTTTCGGAGAAAATAGGTGTCACGCCGCTTCACTTTTGGGGAGATGCAGTTATTCCAGAAAAAACAAAAATAGAAATTTTAATTCAAAACAATATGATAACTAATGAACCTTCGGTAAAATACAGGGGATTTTTTATAAATGATGAGTGGCCCTGCTTTGGAAATTGGACTTTTTTACATTTTGGCGGATTTAATGCTAAGATGTATGATAATGTTTTTGAACTCCTGTTAAGGCTAAAGGGAAATTATATATGGCCTGCAATGTGGTCATCGTCTTTTGCTTTGGACGGACCGGGAAGTGAGGCAGCAGAGCTTGCCGATATGTATGGAATTGTCGTTGGAAATTCCCACCATGAACCTTGTCTTAGGGCAAGTGAGGAATGGGATAAGGTTCGGGGTGAGGATAGTATATATGGAAATGCGTGGAGCTTCAAGGAGAACAGGGAGGGTCTTTTAAAATACTGGGAAGACGGACTTAAAAGAAGCTCAAAATGGGAAAGCCTTGTGACAGTGGGAATGCGTGGTGAGCGTGATAGTAAGGTGCTTGGAGAGGATGCCACCCTTAAGGATAATATTGATTTGCTAAAGGATATAATACACTGCCAAAAGGATATGATTAAAAATATTTCGGACAAAGAGCTTCCGATGATGCTTGCACTGTATAAAGAGGTGGAGCCATATTATTATGGTGATGATAGTACAGAGGGGTTATGTGAATGGAATGAGCTTGAGGATGTCATACTTATGTTATGCGAGGACAATTATGGTTACATGAGAACCTTGCCGGATGAGAAAATGCGCAGTCACAAGGCTGGTTTTGGAATGTATTATCATCTTGATTACCATGGTGAGCCGATATCATATGAATGGGTTAATTCAACTCCCCTGACTAAAATTTGGGAGCAGATGAGCCAGGCGTATGACTATGGTGTTAGGACTGTGTGGATAGTGAACGTGGGTGATTTGAAATTTAACGAATTTCCGCTTACATATTTTATGAATCTTGCATATGATTTTGAAAATTGGGGGACTAAAGCACCAGGACGTGAAAAGGAGTACACCCTTAATGTCCTTGATAAACACTTTGGCGGAATTCTTACGGAAGCTCAGTTAAATGAAGCCTGTTGGATATTGTCGGAAACTGTCAGGCTAAACGGAATGAGAAGACCTGAAGCTTTAAATCCGTCGGTTTACCACCCATGTAATTATAATGAAGCAAAGGTAATGTTTAAAAGAGCCGAAGACCTTGAGCAAAAAACAGAAGAATTTTTAAATATGCTTAAGCAAAATTATAAAATTGAATTATATGATGCAGCTTATAGCCTTTTTGGATTTTCAGCTTTAGCCTCAGCTAATCTTTTAAAAATGCATTTGTATGCAGGATTAAATGAACTTTATGCAAAGCAGGGCAAAAAGGAAGCTAATATCATTGCACACAAGGTTGCTGAATGTATTATTAGTGATAGAACCCTTGCCAAAGCTATGTCTGAATTTAAAAATTCAAAGTGGAATGGTATGGAGAGGGCTTCGCATATTGGGTTTACTAAGTGGAATGAGGACGGCTGCCGATATCCGAACCGTATATATACTGAACCCTTTGACAGACCGAGGATGTGCATATGTAGGGCTGATGATGAGAAGGTATATGATAAGGTTTATGGAAAGCCAATGCAGCTTTTTGCAGATGACTTCCTGTATGATAACAATAGGAGTAGTGTGGAAATACAGGTATTTAATGCCGGTATTGGAGCTTTTGAGGCAGCAGTGGAAATGCCTGAGTGCAAATGGCTTTCATGTGACAGGCAAAATTTTACAGTGGAGGATGTGGAGACAGTTATATTTACCTGTGATAAGTCTCTTTTGGGTAATGAAAGAGAAACTGCCATAGTAAGAATTACTGATAAGGAAACCATTGTGGAGATTTTGTTTATGGCTGGAAAAGTTGACGGGGCAGTTGGATTTGATATATTGCCTAATCATTATTCAAGAAAGAATGAACCCGATAATGTCAAAATACGAGAACTTTCAGACTATGGAATTACGGGTGTAGGAATGAAGGTATATCCTGATACAAAAAATTTTAGTCATGGAAATGAACCGTCGCTTACGTACAGCCTTAGTCTGAAAAAGGAAAGTGAATACACCTGTGAGGTGTGGTTTGCACCGACTAATCCGCTGACACGTGACAATAAGCTTGAGTATGGAATATTCGTAAATAATGAAGAACCAAAATATTTTAATACTGTTCCCAATGGTTATAAAAGCGGTGATGCCATAGATTCTGTATGGAGTGAAGGGGTATTGACACACCGGAGAATATGCAAAAGTAAAATATATTTAAAAGAGGGAATAAATGAAGTTACAATTTTACTTTGTGATGCAGGGCTTGTACTTGAAAGAATACTTATATATGGAGAAAAAGAAAAGCCAAAGCAGTCTTATTTAGGACCAAGGGAAAGTATTTACAAGGAAATATAAAAATATAATTAGAAATGGGGGTAAAATCTATGGAAATCACTGAAAATACTGGGCTTTTAATGGAGTATAGGGAAAAGGCAAAAGAGCTGGTTGGCAAGATGACGCTTGAGGAGAAGGTATCACAGACGCTTAACAAGGCAATAGCGATAGAGCATCTTGGAATTAAGGCGTATAACTGGTGGAATGAGGCACTTCACGGTGTCGCAAGGGCTGGAATGGCAACGGTATTTCCCCAGGCAATAGGTCTTGCAGCCATATTTGATGAGGACTTTATGGAAAAGATTGGTGATGCAATATCCACTGAGGGCAGGGCGAAATTCAATATGCAGCAAAAATATGATGACCGTGATATATACAAGGGACTGACGTTTTGGGCACCAAATGTTAATATATTCCGTGACCCAAGGTGGGGAAGGGGACATGAGACCTTTGGGGAAGACCCATATCTTACATCACGTTTGGGAGTTAGGTTTATAAAGGGAATACAGGGACATGATGAAAAGTACTTAAAGGCGGCAGCATGTGCAAAGCACTTTGCTGTACACAGCGGACCTGAGGAGATGCGTCATTATTTTGATGCAAGGGTAAGTGACCAGGATTTATATGAGACATATCTTCCTGCATTTAAGGCGTGTGTTCAGGAAGGTCACGTTGAGGCTGTTATGGGAGCCTACAACAGGACTAACGGAATGCCCTGCTGTGGAAACAGGCGGCTTTTAATTGATATTCTAAGGGATGAATGGGGCTTCAAAGGGCATGTTGTATCTGACTGTTGGGCAATAAAGGACTTTCACGAAGGTCATAATGTGACAAAGACACCGGTTGAGTCTGCCACAATGGCAATGAATAATGGCTGTGACTTAAACTGTGGTGATTTGTTTGCATATCTGCTTATGGCGGTGCAGGATGGAAGGGTTGACGAAAAGCGTCTTGATGAGGCACTTGTCAATCTCTTTACAACACGTATGAAGCTTGGCGTCATGGATAAAAAAGAGGAAAATCCGTATGACAATATTCCATACACAGTTGTAGATTCAAAAGAAATGCAGGAGCTTAACCTTGAGGCGTCCCAAAGGTGCATTGTCCTCTTAAAAAACGAAAATGAGCTTCTTCCACTCGATATAAAAAATTATAAGACAATCGGTGTAATAGGACCAAATGCAAACAATAGAAAGGCTTTGATTGGAAACTACGAGGGAACGGCTTCTCGGTATGTAACAATATCAGAGGGAATTCAGGATTACCTAGGTGACAAGGTGAGGGTTCTCTATTCGGAGGGCTGTCATTTGTATAAGGACAGGGCACAGAGCTTAAGTGAGGAAAATGACCGTATTTCAGAGGTTAAGGAGGTTTGTGCCTTAAGTGATGTTGTGATTGTGTGTCTTGGACTTGATCCCGGACTTGAAGGAGAGGAGGGAGACCAGGGAAACGAGTTTGCAAGCGGTGATAAGCCTGACCTTAACCTGCCTGGAATACAGGAAGAGGTATTAAAGACTGCTTATGCAAGCAATAAGCCTGTTATTTTGGTGCTTTTGTCTGGAAGCGCCCTTGCTGTTAATTGGGCGGATGAGCATATTCCTGCAATTATCCAGGGGTGGTATCCGGGAGCACTTGGAGGAAAAGCCATAGCAGATGTTATATTTGGAAACAAAAATCCAGAGGGCAGACTGCCAGTTACATTTTATAAAACAACAGAGGAGCTTCCTGAGTTTACTGACTATTCCATGAAAAACAGGACATACCGATATATGGAAAATGAGGCTCTTTATCCATTTGGATATGGATTGTCATACACGAAGTTTTCTTATTCGGATATAAAATCATCTGATGATAAACTGACAGATAAAGGAATAGATATTAGGGTAAAAGTGTCAAACATTGGAGATAGGGAGGGAATGGAGACAATTCAAGTTTACATCAAGGCAAATCCTGTTGAAAATGTGAAAAATATACCTAATCCGCAGCTTAAGGGAGTTAAAAAGTGTCATTTGGATTCTGGAGAGTCAAAAGAAATTACAATTCACTTACCTATAAGCGCATTTTTGCTGTATAATGAAGAAGCAAAGCCTATGCTATATAAGGGTTCGTATGACGTATATGTAGGGGGTCATGGACCTGATAGGAGAAGTACAAGACTTACGGGAAATGAAGTGTACAGATTAACAGTTTCAAGTGAAAAGACAGTAAGTGTGGAGGTATAATAAGACTATGGAAATGACAATGCGCTGGTTTGGCGCTGATTTTGACACAGTGACCTTAAGCCAGATAAGACAGGTGCCAGGAGTAAAGGGGGTTATTACAACTCTTTATGACAAGCAGGCAGGTGAATTGTGGGAAGAACATGAAATACGAAAGCTTATTGAAACGGTGGAGGCATCAGGACTTCATATTTCTGGAATAGAGAGCGTAAATATTCACGATTCAATTAAGATAGGAACCCCCGACAGGGAGCAGTATATTGACAATTATATAGAGACACTGCGCAATTTGGGAAAATGCGGAATACATATGGTATGCTATAATTTTATGCCGGTATTTGACTGGACGAGGACTGAGCTTGCAAGGCAGTGTGAGGATGGCTCGACAGTGCTTGCCTATAATCAGGATGTAATAGATGCACTTGACCTTGATAACCTGTATGAATCCATGAAAGCAAATTCAAACGGTCATGTACTTCCAGGCTGGGAGCCGGAACGTATGGCAGATGGAAAACTTATGAAGCTTTTTGATATGTACAAGGATGTGGATGAGGAAAAATTATTTGAAAACCTTAAATACTTTTTGCAGCGCATTATGCCTGTCTGCGATGAGTATGATATAAATATGGCAATTCATCCTGATGATCCGGCATGGAGCGTATATGGGCTTCCACGTATTATTACGAATCAGAAAAATATAGAGCGCATGATGAAAATGGTTGACAATCCTCATAACGGAGTGACTTTCTGTTCAGGCTCATACGGAACAAATTTGGAAAATGATATGCCCGCAATGATTCGTGCGCTCAAGGGAAGAATACATTTTGCCCATGTAAGGAATTTGAAATTTAATTCACCAAGGGATTTTCAGGAGGCGCCTCATTTGTCATCAGAGGGTACCTTTGATATGTATGAGATAATGAAAGCTCTTTATGATATCGGCTTTGACGGTCCAATAAGACCAGACCACGGCAGGACAATATGGGGGGAAACAGGTCATATGCCGGGTTATGGATTGTATGACAGGGCGCTTGGAGCTACATATCTCAACGGACTTTGGGAAGCAATATCAAAGAGCCACAAGGAGGGAGCTTAGATGAAACTTACAGATGTGGAGGCACTTAAAAAATCAGGTATAGAAATTGAACTTCCACGGTATGACAGGGAAGAATTAAAAAGAAAAACTGACATTGAACCAACCTGGATTCATTTTGGAGCAGGAAATATTTTCAGGGCATTTCCGGCAGCCTTGCTCCAGGAGCTTTTAAATAATGGAAGCTATGACAGGGGAGTTATCGTCTGTGAGGGTTTTGACCACGAAATAATTGACAAAGCCTATAAGCCTTTTGACAATTTGAGCCTTCTAGTTGTGCTTAAGTCAGACGGAACAGTTGACAAAAAGCTGATAGGAAGTGTTACGAATTCCCTTTGCCTTGGTGAAGAAAAGCCTTTGGATAATGGGAAAATAAACGAAATATTTAGGACAAAATCACTTCAAATGGCAAGCTTTACGATAACTGAAAAGGGATATAATCCAGATGGCGGACTTATGGGAAAAATTGCGCAGCTTTTATATGAACGTTTTATAGCGGGTGCATATCCGATTGCAATGGTAAGCATGGATAACTGTTCACATAATGGCGATAAGCTAAAGCAGGGTGTGATTTTAAATGCTAGAAAAAATGTAGAACAGGGTGTAATGAAGCCAGAGTTTATCTCTTATCTTGAAGATTCGGGTAAGGTATCATTTCCTTGGTCAATGATAGATAAGATTACTCCAAGGCCGGATGAAAATGTACGGGAAATGCTTATAAAAGACGGTATTGAGGACGTAGATATGATAGTTACTGCTAAAAATACCTATACCTCATCTTTTGTAAACGCAGAGGAAACACAATATCTTGTAATAGAGGATGATTTTCCAAACGGCAGACCACCGCTTGAAAAGTCAGGCGTAATATTTACTGACAGAACTACGGTTGATAAGGTTGAGAAAATGAAAGTCTGCACCTGCCTTAATCCATTGCATACAGCAATGGCAATATATGGATGTCTCCTGGGATATGACAGTATATGGAAAGAAATGAAGGATAATGACATAAAATCCCTCATAACAAAAATGGGATATGAGGAGGGAATGCCGGTTGTTGTAAATCCGGGCATAATATCTCCAACCGATTTTATAGGTAAGGTATTAAATAAGAGGCTTCCCAATCCATTTATGCCTGATACACCACAACGTATAGCCTCAGATACCTCCCAAAAGCTTCCGATAAGGTTTGGAGAAACCTTAAAGGCTTATATCAACAAAGGCGAGGATGTTACAAGCCTTATATATATACCACTTGTGATTGCCGGATATTTGAGGTATCTGTTGGCGGTTGACGATATGGGAAATGTATTTGAACCAAGCCCTGACCCATTGTTGGGTGAACTTAGGGATAAATTGTCAGAACTGAAAATCGGGGAGCTTCCTGATAGGGATAAAGTCATGGGAAAAATAATGCAGGTTTTATCCAGAAAGGATATTTTCCCTGTGGATTTGGAAAAGTGTGGACTTAGCAATAAAATCACTGATATGTTTATAGAGCTATGCAGTGGTAAGGGTGCTGTAAGAGCCACGCTTCACAAGTATGTTTCATAGTAAATAATAGGAGTCTGTTTATGTTGCAGAGATTATTTTGTGATAAATGGAAATTTTTAAAGACCGGCTTAGATGCCGGTCTGTCTGATATAATTGATAAAAAGGATATGTTTAAGCCGGTATGTATTCCCCATGACTGGCTTATTTATGACAGCAAAAATCTATATGAGGACAGTATAGGCTGGTATATGAGGGAGCTTGAATTAGGTGATGATTTTGATAAAAACCAAAGGCTTTATTTGAGGTTTGATGGAGTTTATATGGATAGCAGCCTTTATGTAAATGGTGAATTTGTCATGGATTGGAAATATGGTTATTCATCATTTGGAGCTGATATAACAGGATTTTTGCATGACGGAGCAAATGAAATTATAGTAAAGGCAGTGAACCATTCACCTAACAGCAGATGGTATTCAGGAGCTGGAATTTATCGCAATGTTTATATTGGGATTATGCCTGAATATGCATTGCCATATGATAAAACCTATGTATCCATAAATAAAAAAGACGATGATTTTATAATGGATATTGAAACACAAATATCATGTGTAAAGCCTATAGATGAAAGAGTTAACGTAAATTATGGACTTTATTATAATGACAGTCTTGTATTGGAAATTGGAAATCAGGATACCATTGAACTTGAAAAAAGTGATAGAAATGAATTTATTTACAGTGCTAAAAAGCAGGCAGTGGTTAATAATCCGATGCTGTGGGACATTAACGAGCCCAACCTTTATAAGCTTAAGGTGACGGTTAAAACACCAGAAAATCTATCAATGGATGAGGATGAAATAACGGTGGGCTTTAGGACAATGGAGTTTAAACCAGACAGCGGATTTTATCTTAATGGAAGATTTGTAAAGGTCCATGGTGTGTGTGAACACCATGATTTGGGATGCTTGGGGGCTGCCTTCAACGAAGCGGCACTTAGAAGAAAATTCAGGATATTAAAGGACATGGGAGTAAATGCAATCCGTACAAGCCACAATATGCCGGCAAAGGAACTAATGGATATTGCTGATGAGATAGGAATACTTGTTGTTTCGGAAGCTTTTGATATGTGGGAGCGTTCAAAGACGGAGTACGACTATGCAAGGTTTTTTAAGGAATGGGCGATAAAGGATGTGGAAAGCTGGATATGCCGTGACAGAAATCATCCAAGCCTTATGCTTTGGTCGATAGGAAATGAAATATACGATACCCATGCAGATGACCATGGTCAGGAAATCACGAAACGTCTTGTGTCATATGTACGGATGTTTGACCCAAAGGTAAATGCCCTTATCACGATAGGGTCTAATTATATGCCGTGGGAAAATGCAAGAAAGTGTGCTGATATTGTCAAAATTGCAGGCTATAATTATGGCGAAAAATGCTATGAGGAGCATCACAAAATTCATCCTGACTGGGTAATTTATGGAAGTGAGACAGGTTCAGTAGTTCAAAGCCGTGGAGTATATCATTTTCCTTACAGTAAGGGTGTTCTATCCGATGATGATGAGCAGTGTTCAGCCCTTGGAAATTCCACCACAAGCTGGGGGGCAAAAAGCACTGAAAAATGTATTGCTGTTGACAGGGATACAAAGTTTTGCTTTGGTCAGTTTATATGGAGCGGATTTGACTACATAGGGGAGCCAACACCATATCACACTAAAAATTCATATTTTGGGCAGATTGATACGGCAGGCTTTCCAAAGGACTCATATTACATTTATCAGGCTGGTTGGAAGGATAAGGATGTAAGTCCAATGGTTCATTTATTTCCATATTGGGATTTTAATGAGGGACAGCTTATTGACGTGAGGGTATGTTCTAACCTTGATGAGGTAGAGCTCTTGGTCAATGGAGTTTCATATGGGCGTAAATTATTAAACCATGAAAAGGGCACTGACTTTACCGCCACATGGCAGGTTAAATATGAGCCGGGTGAAATACGTGCCATTGCATATGATGTTAGCGGAAATAAGAAAGCAGAGGATATAAGACATTCCTTTAAGGACAGTTATGCAATCACCCTAATACCCGATAGACCACATATTCTGGCGAACGGCAGGGATATCTGCTTTGTGGAAATAGGCGTGGTGGATAATGAGGGTTATCCAGTGGAAAATGCTATGGATTATATAGAAATAAATGTGGGTAATGGTGCATACCTTGTGGGTATGGATAACGGTGACAGCAGTGACTATGACCAATATAAAACAAACGTCAGAAAGCTTTTCAATGGAAAGCTTGTAGCAGCAGTGCAGGCAGGTATAAATTCTGGAAAAGTGATAATAAGTGCAAGGGGGAATAATCTTAAGGAAGCAAAGACAGAGCTTATTTTGGATGAGGCAAAGCTTGATGAAGGAATAGGAAATGTGGCTGACGGCATATATTATTATAGGAATATTGAGGATATAAAAAATATCCCTGTAAGGAAAATTGAACTTACAAGCTT
>CAYTGS010000004.1:0-20044 GCA_964437435.1 uncultured Roseburia sp. | reverse complement strand
GAAGCGTTCCTTAATCCGTATGAGTTTATAACAGGCGGACTTTATACAACGGCGATAGGTGAAATCGGAAACGGAAATGAAAAGGGCTTTGCCACCGCAAGGGGCGAGGAGAGCGGAGTTATATTTGAAAATATTGACTTTGGCGAAATCGGCTCGGATGAAATCACACTTCCTATATTTGCACTTTCTGATGATAAGTATCAGTTCCAAATATGGGACAATGATGAGCTTTTATTGGATGATGTTTACCAAAAGCCTTCAATATGGAATGTGTACCAAGAGGAGACATATAAATTAAAGCGGCGTATAAAAGGTGTTTCAACACTGAAATTCATATTCCACGACAAGGTACACGTAAGGGGATTTACGTTCAAAAAATATGAAAAAGCATTTGAAAAATTAGAAGCCTCATCATGTGACAGAATATATGGTGACAGCTTTACAAAGTCAGAAGGAGAAATCACAGGAATAGGAAATAACGTAACCATTGAATTTGAGAATATGGATTTTGGAAAAGAAGGAATAAAGGGAATATCAGTTTGCGGAAGAAGTGAGCTTCCTGTAAATACAATCCATGTGCGTTTCAAAATGGAAACAGAAACTGCCAATGAAAAAGAAAGTCTCCAGATAATTGAATTTTATAAATCAGAGGAATACATAAAACGTGATTTTGCCCTGACTAACATAAAGGGTAAATGCAAGGTAAGCTTTATATTTCTTCCGGGAAGTAATTTTGACTTTAGTTATTTTCAGTTTTACTAAAATAAATTGTTGAAATTGACTAAAAATAATTACTATACAACCGAAAATGAGCAAAAACTGACAAAAGAAACAGCAAGAAGTGATAAGCGCTTTTTGCTGTTTTCTTTTATACTAAAAATATCAACATAATTAAAAAATATAGGGAGGGAGAGGCTTGCATGAAAAAAGAACAGACGATAAATGCTAATAGGGTAAAACAGGAACCGCTCTTAAAGCATGTTAAGAAAAACTGGCAGATATATACATTTCTACTGATACCGGTTATATATTATGTGATTTTCCGCTATATTCCAATGTTTGGAAATATCATTGCTTTCAGACGGTACAGGGCAGGAAGCAGCATATTTGGTGATGAGTGGAGCGGACTTAAATATTTCAGGCAGTTTTGGCGTGACTCCTCTTTTTGGAGGGCTTTTAGGAATACACTTTCCCTGAATATTTCATATCTTGTGGTTAGATTTCCACTTACATTGATATTTGCGCTCTTGTTAAATGAAATTAAGTGGCTTCCGTGGAAAAAGTTTGTACAGACAGTATCATACCTGCCACACTTTATTTCAATGGTAATAGTAGCCGGAATGATTAGGGAAATCCTTTCTACAAACGGACCGATTAATTCGCTCCTTGTATCAATGGGAAAGGCTCCGATTTCATTTATATCATTGCCGGATTGGTTTCCGACTATATTTGTAACTTCCGGAATATGGCAGGGCTTAGGCTGGGGAACGATTCTTTACCTTGCTGCAATATCAGGCATTAATCCAAGCCTTTATGAAGCAGCGACGGTTGATGGCGCTAACCATTTCCAAAGGGTATGGCACATAACGCTTCCTTGTATTTTACCAACGATTACGACGCTATTAATACTTGATATAGGAGGACTTGTTGGCTCTGGTGGAGCTTTTGAAAAGGTATTCCTTTTGTATAATCCTATGACGTATGAGAAATCAGATATCATATCGACATATGTATACCGAATGGGTGTAGGCTCTGGAAATTATAGCTATGCGACTGCTGTAGGTTTGTTTGAGGGAGTTATTAATCTGGTGCTTTTGACGATTGCCAATATTGTATCCAAAAAAACAACCGAAAGCGGACTTTGGTAGGGGGGACTTATTATGGCAAAGAATAAAGAAAAAGAATATTATGCTCCTTCAAAGATAAAGGTTTCAAAATCATACCGTGTATTCCAGGTTTTTAACACAATTTTTATGATAATAATTTCCGCATTAACCCTTTATCCATTCCTATATCTGGTGGCACAGTCATTTTCATCAGAGGCGGCAATTATAAAGGGGCAGGTTACGATAGTACCAGTGGAATTTAACTTGATTACATATAAGTCAATTTTATCAAAGGGTGAATTTCAGAGATACTATATAAATACAATTGTATATGCGGTATTAGGTACGGTGCTGTCTCTGTTTTCGTCAGCAATGCTCGCATATCCATTGTCAAAGCCTAATTTGAGGTTAAATAAGTTCTTTGGACCGTTTATCATATTTACAATGTATTTTGGCGGTGGAATGATTCCAAACTATGTACTTATGAATAAGCTGGGGTTAAGGGATACAATAGCATCATTTATATTACCGGGATTAATCGGTACATATTATGTACTTCTTATGAGGTCATTTTTTGCTAGTGTTCCAAATGAGTTGGAGGAAGCAGGGGAAATAGATGGACTTACAAAGTTTGGAGTATTTTTCAGGATTGTACTTCCGCTGTCAAAACCTATTATGGCTACAATGACGCTGTTCTATATGTCAGGTTATTGGAGCAACTGGTTCAACGCATTCCTGTATTTGGATAGCAAGGACAAATGGCCTGTGGCATATTATTTAAAGACTATAATAGCAGGTGCATCAACCTCGGCAGATCCAGGTGCGGCAAATGCTGATACAATGCAGATTGCAGCAAATATTAAATCATGCTGTATGGTACTTACGGCAGTTCCAATCATATGTGTATATCCTTTCATCCAAAAATATTTTGTACAGGGTATGATGCTTGGCGGCGTTAAGGAATAATTCATTATGATACTTTTGATACTTTCTTTCCGTTAAAACGGGAAGTCAGCATATATAGGGCAAAAAAGAAAAAAGGAGGATTAAAAATGAATAAGAAAAAGGTTATAAGCATTATCTTATCAGCGGCAATGGTATTCTCATTGTCAGCATGTGGCAGTACAAGTGGGGATACAGCCACAACTTCAAATGACAGTTCGTCTTCAGACACATCAGCTACAACAGATAATTCATCTTCAACTTCTACACAGGAGGCAGCGCAGGAGGAAAATTTAGGCTACACATATGGAGTTGAGACAACATTCCATTCAGATGAGCCGGTTACATATTCAATGTTCTTCTCGGATGCAAGCTGGTATCCGATGGTTGACCAGTGGATGACCGACGGTGTATTTGCAAAGATTACAGAACTTACAAACGTAACACTTGATATTACGTCAATTGACAGTAGTGATTATAATAATAAGACTGCACTTATGATTAACTCTGGTGAGTCAGCTTATATTATTCCAAAGGTTTATGATGAATCGGCATTTGTTGACGGCGGTGCGGTAGTGGCGGTTTCCGACTGGGTACAGTATATGCCGAATTATACAAAGTTTTATAATGATTACAACATGGAGGCTGATGTAAACCAGATTGTACGTGCCGACGGAAAATATTATAGATTGCCGGGAATGAAGGAGACTGCTTTGCAGGATTATACATTCATGGTAAGAACTGATATTTTTGAGGCGGCAGGTTATGATGTTCATGAGCTTGAAAAGGATTGGACTTGGGATGATTTATATGACGTCTTAGTAGGTGTAAAGGAATACATGGTTAAGGAGGGAATGTGCAAGGAAAGTGATTACATCTGGTCAGATTTGTGGTGTGGAAGTGAATCCGGACAGGGTAATGGCGGAAACCTTCTTAAGCTAATTGGAGCTTCATACAATGTTCCTTCAGGCTGGGCAGTTGGAAACGGTATGGCATATGATGCTGACAAGGACGAGTGGTATTTCGCTTCAACATCAGATGATTATAAGGAATTTGTAACAGTTGCAAACAAGTTTATCAAGGGCGGTATCCTTGATCCTGAAACATTCACACAGGAAGATGCAACCGCAAACAATAAATTCTATCGTGGTGAGACTGCAATCATAAGCGTTAACCGTTCACAGTACACAACATGGCTTGCAGGTCTTGATGAAGGCTTAGGTGCTGGAAATTACAAGGCAGAGCTTGTTGTATACCCTAAGGGAACCAACAATTATACATCAGAGAATTCGCGTCTTGAATGTGGTGTAATGATAGCAACAAAGGCTTTAAATGAATTGGGTGAGGAAGATTTCATAAAGATGCTCCGTTTCGTTGACTGGCTTTGGTATTCAAATGACGGCAAGACACTTACAAAGTGGGGCGTTCAGGGCGAGCATTGGGATTATGTGACGGACGAGACAACAGGACTTCAGGTTAAGGCTTTGACTGACAATTGGTACTGTGGAGGACTTGGAATAGCAGCTACAGACGAGACAACACAAAAGGATTTAAGACTTGAGCTTGGCTACGCAGGCGGTAACTTCTTCTACGGTGGTGATAATGAACAGCTCACAGACAATTTTATACCGGAGCTTCAGGATTACTATGCGAGGGTGGCTGAATACAGGGAGATTAAACCTCTTGACCCTTCATACTCTAGCACAGAGGATGAAAATGAGCAGATGAATCTTTGGAAAACACCTCTTATTGACAATGTAAATGCATGGACGTTACAGTTTGTAACAGGTCAGAAGGATATAGAGAGTGATTGGGATTCATACGTTGCAAGCTGTGAAGGATTAAACAGTCAGGCAATGGTTGACCTTGTAAATGAAATGTATGCAAGAAGCAAGTAGGAAAGCGCCAAAGGCACCCCAAAATCCTGTAAAAAAAGGCGGATATTTCTATATAATGCAGGATAAGGATATATATGGTGGAACCCAGTATATATATGAAAATGATAATCGGTTAATAGACAGTGCAAAAATAACCGGAAATGTCACGGATGAAAATATGCTGTCACTGCTAAAGACCACTAAAGGATTTAGAACGTTGGTTGAGGCAGTGGGAGTGTCTGTGACGGACGATTCGATGAATGAAAAATTAGCCTTTGTGTTTCAAATGTATGGTAAGACAAATCCTTATGAATCAGGAACAACAATCAGGTGTGAGCTTATCTCGGACGGAGCGGAGGAAATCATCAATATGGATGATATATGCTGGTCTGAGGATGATTTGGAGCCTGGTCAGATAAGGTTTGAATTTGAAAACAGAAATATTCTTGCACAGGCAACTGTAAGGTTATACTTAAAAGAGGGATTTGAGGCGCCAAAAGAAATCTTAAATGATAAAATCCAAAAAGATAGTGAAGCTTACAGGAAAATGATAGAAAGCTCCCTTTTACAGCATGGAAATCTGTCATGCTGTAAAAGGGCAATTAAAAAAGCGCAAAACGGTGAGGATGTTACAATCGCATTTATTGGAGGCTCAATCACCCAGGGTGCGGGAGCAGTCCCCATTAATACAAAGTCATATGCGTATCTGACATATGAGGGCTTTAAAGAAAAATATGGGAAGGACAGCAATGTTCATTTTATCAAGGCAGGTGTCGGGGGTACTCCCTCAGAGCTTGGAATGATTAGATTTGAACGTGATGTGCTCCGTGACGGAAAAGTAAGCCCTGATATAATAGTGATTGAATTTGCCGTAAACGACGAGGGCGACGAGACAAACGGAAAATGCTATGAAAGCCTTGTGAGAAAATGCCTTAGACTTCCAAACAAGCCAGGGGTAATATTACTGTTTTCGGTATTTTCATATGACTGGAATTTACAGGAAAGACTTATTCCCATAGGGGAAAATTATAATCTTCCCATGGTAAGTATTAAGGATGCGGTTACACCCCAGTTTAAGCTAAAAAAGGGCGAGGGTAGGGTAATTGCAAAAAATCAGTTCTTCTATGATATATATCATCCCTCTAACCAGGGACATGAAATAATGTCACAGTGCCTTATGAATTTGTTTGAACATTCAAAAGATATTGATTTGGCAGAGGATGTTAATGTTAACTTGGAAGCTGTAAAGCCGGTTGTCGGCGGTGAGTTTGAAGCTGTAAAGCTTTATGATAAAAAAGATGGGTATGAAGGTATTTTGGAATTATCCGAGGGTGCATTTACCTCAACTGACAAGGATTTGCAGTCAGTTGAAATGGATGACAACCTTAATCAGACACCTCAGTTTCCCTATAATTGGCACAAGTCGGTGAAGGGACAGTCAGACCAGCCTTTTATTATGAAAATAAGGAGCAAGGCATTATTTTTAATATTTAAGGACAGTGGTTCATCTGAATTTGGAAGCGCAGATATTTATGTAGATGATACATATGCCGTGACTGTTAATCCCAAAGACAATGGCTGGACGCACTGTAACACAGTCCTTTTGTATGACAATGAAAAAACATCTGTTCATAGTATACGGATTAAAATGACAAAAGGAGACAGTCATAAGGCATTTACAATCTTAGGGTTTGGTTATGTCGAGTAGGTTTTTGCCTACTCGACTTTAAGGTTTTGGGGCTTAGGACTTTTACTGCATAGAGAACGGTATTCGCTCGGAGTACAGTTCTTTTGCTTTTTAAAGGTACGGTTGAATGTTGAAAGGCTTGAAAAACCAGATTGCAGGGCAATTTCAGTAATGGAAAGCCCCGGCTCCAATAAAAGCATTTCCGCTGCCTTAATCCGTATAAAACATAAATAATCATAAAAATTCTGACCTGAACATTGCTTAAAAAGTCTTGAAAAGTGGAATTTGGAAAAGCCTGCGACATCAGCAACCTTTTCAAGGGTTATGTCATCCATGTAATGCTCATCAATGTAACTAAAAACAATATTGAGCTTATTTATCAGTTCTTTTTGCCTGTCTGCATGGGCATAGGGCAGTGAATCGTCGCTGGCAAGCCTATATCTGCCATATATAACTAAAAAATTCAAAAACTGGGAATAGACAAGCATTTCCCAAAGATTAGTGTCATTCATATATTCCGTAAAAATTTTTTCAAGAATAGAGGCTTCTTCCCTATAAATCTGAGGACATATTTTTTCATTTATCAGAACAGGCTGTGACAAAAACGGAATTAAATATGAATAACTTCCTAATTTGGAAATAACTGAAATATCAAAAAGGTAAATAAGACGTGCACCGCTTTCCGGCGCAATCAGGTGGTGAAGCTCACCTGAGGGAATGAGCAGAATATCTCCTGGATTGAGAATGAAATTTTCCGACGAAGTTTCCACAGTGTAGATGTTTTCCAAAGGCACAATAATTTCAATAGCCGGATGCCAGTGGGCGGAATAATCATAATTTTCAACGTTGTACCATATTCTGATTGATGAATTTGACAGGTATTTGACAACCTCATAATTACCCTCTACAACTCTGCTAAAGCTGTTTATGTCTCTTTGTTCAAGATATCTTTGTCTGTTGTTGGCATTAATATTGTGCAAAATAGATGTTTCCATATAGACTCCTCCCCCGATAAAGCCTGTTAATAGATACATAATTATTATAATACACAAAGTTATGTAACGCAATATTTTATTTTCGTGTTGACGTAACAGCATCTTGAATATTGACAAATTAAATGTTATTTTATAATAAACGACCTAAAATAAAAAATGCAAAGGAAAACAAAATGGAAATCAATACAATTTTATCACAAATCGAAAACAACGTATCTAAAGTTATAATAGGAAAAAAGCAGGTGACAAAAATGCTTTTAGCGTCACTTGCAGCAGGGGGGCATGTCTTGTTGGAAGATGTTCCAGGAACAGGAAAGACAGTCCTTGCAAGGGCACTTGCAATATCAATGGGGTGTAGGTTCGACAGGGTACAGTTTACACCGGATTTGCTTCCAAGTGATGTCACCGGACTTTCATTCTTTAATCAGGAAAAGGGAGCTTTTACATTCAAACAGGGACCTGTTTTTACAAACATCCTCCTTGCAGATGAGATAAACCGTGCCACACCTAGAACCCAGTCAAGCCTCCTTGAGTGTATGGCGGAAGGACAGGTGACGGTTGACGGGGAGACTAGGGTTTTAGATGCTCCATTTTTTGTAATAGCAACCCAAAATCCGGTTGAGACAATAGGCTGTTTTCCACTTCCGGAGGCACAGCTTGACCGTTTTATTATGAAAATAAATATGGGTGCTATGTCAAGTGATGAGGAGAGACAGATGCTTGACCGCTTTATAGATGCGGAGCCTTTAAAGGAAATAGAGTCAGTGTGCACTGCAGATGACATAAAGGCGCTTCAAATCGCATGCCGCAAGGTATTTGTTCATGATGATTTAAGGGATTATATAGTGGCTCTTGTTCAGGCGACTAGAAAAAACAGGGCTGGTGTAAGCCCTAGGGGAACCCTTGCGCTTCTCCGTGCGTCACAGGGATATGCATTGGTTGAGGGCAGGGACTATGTAGTACCAGAGGATATTAAAACAGTAGCCCCCTACGTATTATGCCATAGGCTTATAGGTGATATGGATGAAACGGAAAAAAATACGGCGGTAATTTCAATCTTAAACAGTACACCCCTTCCCACAGAGGACTGGACAAAGAGATGATAATATTTTTATTGCTTGGATTATTTATAGTTGCCGGAATATGGGAGCTTTATTATAGAAGAAATTGGTCAGAGAACGTGACGGTAAAGCTTTGGTTTGAGACTGACAGGGTGTATGCAGGAAACGAGACAAAGCTTTATGAGGTAATTGAGAATAGAAAGCGTATGCCGATACCTGTGTTGGAGGTAGGCTTTCATACTAGAAAAGAGCTTGATTTTGCGGATACTGAAAACACGAACGTCAGCGATTTCATATATAAAAGGGATGTATTCTCGGTATTGGGAAAACAGAAAATCACAAGGGAAATTCCTGTAAAATGTACAAAACGGGGAAAATATGAGGTGAGTGACGCAGATATAACCTCTTATAACCTTTTATATGCAAGACATTACAGTCAAAGCATAGAAACCTCAGCCCAGCTATATGTCTATCCGAAAAATACCGACGTGTCGGATGTTATGACACTCTGTGAGAGAATGCTTGGAACACTGCAATGTGCCAAAAGATTATATGAGGACCCATTTTCATTTAGAACTATAAGAAATTATACAACGGATGACCCTATGAAAACTGTGAATTGGAAAGCAAGTGCAAAGACAGGCTCCCTTATGGTAAATACCTTTGATTCTGTACAGTCCCAAAGGGCAATGATTTTTCTTGATATTGAGGACGGTGGAATATTAAAATATGAGGATTTGGTGGAAGAAAGCATATCAATAGCAGCCACAATTATAAGAAAGCTTTCAAGGCAAAGCACAGAGGTTGGCTTTATCTATAACGGAGACAAGGATATAAAAAATTTATTGCTGCCTACAAACAAAAAGGGTGAGCTTGCAAATGTGGAAAAAACCTTAGCAGAGTATGACGAGAAAAACAATGAACGTCCGGAAAAGCTTGAAAGCCTTATAAAATACGTATTTGATGAAGCTGATTTTAGCGAGGATACCTTATTGATATTTATCACTAAAAATTTTAACGAAAATATATTTGGAACGATAAAGGAAAAGGCTAAGGATTACCAGTCGCTTATAATTGTTCCGGCATATAGAGGGGATAAGGAAAATGCAGACAAGGGAATGAAGTCCGCTGACAATATACGGATTTTTACAAAGGAGGTGGAGCGAACATGATAACAACACAGACTATCTCAAAGATAGTAAAGGTATTATGTTATATACACGCAACGCTTTTCCTGATAATGATAACTCCGTTATTGTATGGAATAGGTGAGGTGGAGCTTGAAAATTCCACAATAGTTTTAACAATAAAATGCCTCATTATATTAATACCTGTAATAATTACCGAAAAGGCAGAGAAAACATCAAAAAACCTTGCAATATATTTGTTAATATGTATAGGTACTACAGCCCTTGTATTTGTAGTTACATATTTTCCGTTCAGACCGTTATCTGTATATGGCTTTTGCTATACAGTAACCCTTGTGGCAGAGACAATTTTATTGACTATAACGAGGTTAATTGACAGACTTAAAAAGGCTGATTACATTGAACCAAAGGAGCCTAGCATATTTGATAAGCCCAAGGTAGTATATGTATGGTATTTTATAGCGATGTATGTCATAGGTTTATTGTTTAACGCTAAAATGTTGAGCGATGTATCATTTTGGACTGCAATAATATATATGCTCATTGCATTTTGCTATGAGTATCTTACAAGTACAAAAGACTACCTAAACCTGCACAGTCGTACAAAGGGAATTCCTAGAAAACGTCTTTATGGAATAAGTACAGCAATGGTATTAATGTTTTTGGTGATATGCCTGATAGGAATTTTACCATCAATGTTTATGTCAGGATATAGGAAGTATACAGACATACGCCATTGGTTTGATGACGTTGCGCCTGTAGAGTATGAATATGAAAGCGATGGTGATTTTAATCTCCAAATACAGCAGGAAAATCCCATGATGGCTTTTTTGGAGGAGGATGGGGAGGTAAATGAACCGTCAAAGCTTGCAAATGCGATATTTTGGGCAGTGGGAGCGCTATGCTTTATAGGGCTTATATATGGATTTATACAAATTATAAGGCAGATTTTTAAGGACTTTAGAAATACCCTTGACGAAAACGGTGATATCATAGAGGAAATAAAGGATGATGAAATCTCATACAAAGAGGACGAACTTTATATAAAGGGAAATCACATTGACACTGAAGCCATGAAGATAAGGCGAAGATACAAAAAGGCAATTAAAAGGCATCGAAAGGATATACCGGCACCATTTGAGTCGCCAAACGAAATTGAGGAGAATGCAGGACTTATTAATAATGAGGAAATGCAACTTCTTCATGGTCAATATGAAAACGCAAGATATGGTAATTTAGGGAGGTCTGATTGGAAAGGTTAGAGACAGTCAATATTTCAAGTTCATATGGGAGAAAAAAAGTATTGTATGACGTAAACATAAAGGCTGACAAAGGTGAGTGTGTTGCCCTTGTAGGTGTTAATGGTTGCGGTAAAACAACTCTGTTAAATATACTGTCCGGGCTTAGAACAGCTTATAAAGGGGAAGTGTATTTTGACGGTAAAAAGGCTGACAAAGGGCTTTTTAGATCATATGTAGGATATGTGCCACAGGAAAACAATCTGATACCAGAGCTTAGCGTTATTGATAATCTAAGGCTTTGGTATAGTGACAGGGAAGTGCTTTTAAAGGAACTCAAAGCAGGGGAACTGTTTGGACTTGGAATTGATAAAATGTGCAGCCTTAAAGTTAAGGAGCTTTCAGGGGGAATGAAAAAAAGGGTAAGTATAGGCTGTGCTCTAGCCGGAAAACCGCCGATACTCGTACTTGATGAGCCGGGGGCGGCACTTGACCTTCCAGGTAAAGCCGAAATTAGAAAATATATTGAAACATACAGGAATAATACGGGGACGGTTATACTTGCAACACATGATGAGGCTGACTTAGACTTGTGTGACAGGATATATGCCATAAGTAACGGAAGCTGTATGGAGATAGATAGGTCGCTTCGTGGGGAGCAGTTAATGGAAAAAATATGTAAGGAGAAGAAAAGTGGAAGAAAAAAATAACAAGAAAAAAACAGGTATTATAGCAGGGCTTTTGGCAGTAATTGTTATCGCAGTTGTTGTGGTTGCAGTTTTTATATTTAAAGGAAATAAAAGTGTAAATGCAGACCAAAAGGCAGAGAAGGCATTTGAGAAGATGGCTGTTGAGATGAAGGATTATTCCACATCCATATTGCAGGATGTCGGAGTGACACAGTTGGCAAAGCTTAGCAAAGAAAAGGTATTCCATACAAACCTTGATTTGTCAATTACACTCCCTGGGGAGACGACTCTCGGAAACATCAGCCTGGAGCTTGACGGATTATCTGATGTTGGAAACAATAAGGCAGAGACATCGGTTAGTGTGGGAGCGTATGGAATAAGTCTGTCGCTGGGTGACTTAATATATAGTGATAACACATTATATTTAAAGTCAAAGTTTATCTTCAAGGATAATGTTTACAGTATAAATCTGGAAAATTTTGCTGAGGATTTTAACAATTCCGCATGGTCAGACCTTTTAGGAGTGACGATACCAAAGGAATATTTGGAAAATAGTGAAAGTGACAAGATTAAGTCTATTGCCGAGCTTGGAGAGATTTATTTAAAGTATAGTGAGTTGCTTAAGGACAGCGCAAGCTATTCTATTATAAAGGAAGCACGTGAGTTTGAAATTGGCGGGAATACCATGAAATGTACAGGTGTTGAAATGACGGTCGATAAGGACGCACTGAACAGCGCATATGATGAATTAGTAAATGATTTTATGGAAAACAACTTTTCGGAAGTCATATTCTCATTGAGGTATGAGGAGGATTTAGTGTTAGACCTGTATATGGATAAAAATGGACGTATAGTAAATATTTCAACACCAAAAGATATCAAGGTTACAAGCCAGTCACAGGACGTAAATCTGGAGGCAGTGGCGATTGATATTAATTTTACCGGAACAGAGCGTGCTTTGGATGAAATAAACGGTGGAATTTACATTAAGGCTGATGACTCAATAAGCTATCTTAGCCTGGAAAGGAACGCAGAGGTGACTGATGAGCTGTACAGGGAGGATATAGAATTGAGTATTGAAAATGACAGCTCCGAAGACAAAGTTACAGTCAGTTGTACTAATGAGTGGAACAAAGACGATAAATCCTTCAATATTGAACTAGGGGTGGATACCGAGGAGGATACGATAGATTTTTACGCAGACGGAAAATTTATGGATATTGTACAGGGTGAGCAGTTTACATTGAAGGTAAATAATGCTAAAGTAACAGTCAATGGAGAGGATATGGCGATTATATGCAGTACATTGGAGGTTGAGCCCGTAGAAAAGACAATAGAGGTTCCGACCGACTCCACAGATTTGTTACAAATGGGAGAGACTGAAATAGAAAATATGCTGTATGGAGCATTTTCGTCATTATATTAATTAACATGAAAAAATATATTATTTGGTTAACAACTGAATATAAAAGGGCAGCCTGCAAGCTGCCCTTAACTGTAAAGAGGGCAGTCATAGTGGCAATAGGATTTTTAGCTATTGCCTGTATGATTGCTTTTTGTACGTCAAATTTTTTTGAAAAAAATGATGCTCAAACAGCTAAATTAAAAGTGGGATATGTGGCAGATGACAACATGATAACGAACCTAGCCCTCTCCTATGTTGAAGATATGGAATCGGTAAAGAGCATTTGCAGCATTGAAAAGGCAGAGAGCGAAAATAAAGGCTTGGAACAGCTTGAAAATGGTGAGCTTTCGGCACTTGTCGTACTGCCAGAAAACGTTATTGATGAGATAAATTCGGGAAGGAATGCCCACGGGAAATTATATCTTCCGGCTAAAGATACTGACATTGATACTGGAAGCGGTCTTGGCAATGTGGCAGTTATGCTATTTGAGGAGCTAAGTCATGCCGGAATGGGAATGTTGGGGACAGCGCAGGCTGAGATTTATGCTACAGAAACAATACTTAGTAAAAAATCGAGTAAACTTGACAGTGAACTGCTTAATTCAATGTACAGTGATATAGACCGTTTTAACCTGACGGCAGTTAGCCAAAGGGGTGAGCTATTTAATGATAAGAGCCTGTCCCTTACGGGAAATGATACATATGCAGTTTATTATGCAAGCGCACTATTTACCATCTATATAATGCTTGTGGGATTATTTTTCGGGGAATACTGTAAGAGAAACCACATTGAACAGCTTATTGCAAAAAGGCGAATAGGTGTGGGCTTTTCTTATCAGCTTTTATGCAGGTATGTTGCAGGTGTTATGTTAGCAACTGTGACAGTTATTCTACCAATAGCCTTTTTGTATATACCCCCAATAAAAGAGGTAATAAACATAAACCTAAGTCCTAAAGGAATAATAGCCGTTTTGTTGGCAACAATATTTATGACAGTTTTTAATATGCTTATTTTTGAGCTTGCGGAAAACAGGCAGGCAGCAGTTGTAATGACAGGATTTAATGCAATTTTGCAGTCATATATGGCAGGCTGTATTATTCCGACTATTTTATTGCCGGTTAAGATAGCGGGAATTGGAGAATACCTTCCTGCATCATTTATAAAAAAAGCATTCAGAATACTTATAACAGGAAGAAAAGATGACCTGAAAACGGTGGCAATGGGGCTTATAATATGGAGCTTTATAATATTTATTGCAACACTTATTGCCATTAAAATTAAGGAAAATGCACAGCCGAAATCGGAAAAGAAAATTAAACTTAGATATAATGGAAAATATCATATTCCATCATTACCCATGGTTGTACTGCGCCGCTTTCTTAATAAAAAGAGTATATGGGTATGCCTTATAATAATTGCAGTTTTGTCAGCCTTAATAGTTAGAACCGAAAAGAAATCGGACACGAACATAACAGTCGCATTTTATGATGAGTCTGGAGAATACACTAAATTGTTGGAGGAATATGAGGGGCTTGTGAGCTTTGTAAGCTATGAGAGTGAGGACGAGGTTAAACTTACTGTTTTAAAGGACGAGGCGGAATGTGGATATATAATTCCGGAAAAACTAACGGAGCTTATGCTTTCACAAATGTCAAACGGAAGTGTAACCGTGTATCAGGATGATGACGCAGTGGCAGTACCGATAGTAAATGAAGTTATATTCGAGAGAATATTTAAAAATGTGTCCCTTAAATGGTACGAAAACTACATATCGGAAAATGAGATTATAAAGGAAAGCGGAATAGACCAGAAAAATCTTATTAAAATGATAGATAATGTCTTTGATGAAAAGCTTAATGCCGGAATAACCTTTGACATTGATATAGAGCATATCGGCGAGGAGATAAAGCCTGAAAATAGCGAGGATGAGCCACAGGCAACATACCCTGTCTTTGCAGTTGCAATTTTAATAGTGGCAATATGTGGAATTTATGGTATAATACAAGCTGTGTCTGATATAAGGACAAAAAGGTTTTATAGATGCCGGAAAATTTTCATATATGCATTGACAGTATTAATCCCTGTTTTGTTTGGTGCCATTACAGGTTTTATAATTATTGTGATTATAGGCAGTATTCCTATTGACTTCCTAGGTTATAAGTGATATATATTAATTGTAATGGTTAGTATTCATTTGTAATATTGAAAAGGGGAAGAATAGTATGACAATATCGACAAAGGGACGCTACGCCCTTAGAATAATGATGGATTTAGCCAATCACCTTGGCGAAACAATAAAATTAAAGGATATAGCCGCAAGACAGGAAATATCTGAAAAATATATGGAGCAGATAATTTCGGTTTTAAACAAAGCCGGATATGTGAAAAGTAACCGTGGTGCACAGGGGGGATACCAGCTTGTGATGATGCCAAAGGATTATACCGTTGGTATGGTTTTAAGGCTTACCGAGGGTTCGCTTGCACCTGTTGAATGTCTTTCGGACAATGCGCTTCCGTGCGAGAGGGAGGGAAAATGCGCAACTATTGAGGTTTATAAGCGAATTTATTCGGCTGTAAATGATGTCATTGACAATATGACGATACAGGATTTACTCGATATAGAGCGTGAGAAGACGACAGATTTCTATGTCATATAAAAGCAATAATAAAACATGGGCGCAGGTGAAAGCCTGCGCTAAAAAATGGAACTTATTACATAGTTTAATACTAGGATAAATAGGAATATAAACATATTGAGAATGGAGGATTATGAAATGATTTATTTAGACAATGCGGCGACAACAAGCGTTTCAGAGGAAGTATTTGAGGCAATGAAGCCATATTTTTGCGAGCAGTATTCTAACCCGTCGGCAATATACAGCTTTGCAGGAAAGTCAATGAAAGCGGTAGATGATGCGAGAAAGATGATAGCAGACCTTATCGGGGCACAGGCTAATGAGATTTATTTTACTGCAGGCGGAAGCGAGTCTGATAACTGGGCTATAAAAGCGACAGCAGAGGCTTACAAGAATAAAGGAAAGCACATTATCACATCGACAATCGAGCACCACGCAGTACTCCATACTTGCCAGTACCTTGAAAAGCAGGGCTTTGAAGTGACATACGTAGGTGTTGACGAGAAAGGTGTGATAAAGCTTGATGAGCTAAAGGCGGCTATCAGACCTGACACAATCCTTATCACGGTTATGGCGGCAAACAATGAAATTGGTACAATCGAGCCACTCAAGGAAATAGGTGCGATAGCAAAGGAACACGGAATTTTATTCCACACAGACGCAGTTCAGGCATATGCGCATATTCCGCTTAATGTAGACGAGCTTAATATTGATATGTTGAGTGCCAGCGGTCATAAGTTCCACGGACCTAAGGGAATAGGCTTCCTATATGTTAGAAAAGGTGTTAAAATCGGCTCATTTATACACGGTGGGGCACAGGAGCGTTCACGCCGTGCTGGAACCCATAATACTCCCGGTATTGTAGGAATGGGAGAGGCAGCACGTCTGGCTGGGGAGAAGATGGATGAGAATATAAAGAAAGAGAGCGAGCTTAGGGATTACCTGATTAAGAGGGTTCTTGACGAAATCCCTTACAGTAGATTAAATGGAGATGCTGTTAACAGGCTTCCGGGAAATGCGAACTTCTGCTTTAGGTTTATTGAGGGTGAGTCACTTTTGATACTCCTAGACCAACAGGGAATATGTGGCTCGTCAGGTTCAGCCTGCACATCAGGCTCACTTGACCCCTCACATGTACTGCTTGCAATCGGACTACCCCACGAGATAGCCCATGGTTCTCTAAGGCTTACACTTTCGGAGGCAACTACAAAGGATGACATAGACTTCACGGTGGACCAGCTAAAGAAAATAGTAGAGAGACTTCGCTCTATGTCGCCATTATATGAGGATTTTGTTAAAAAGCAAAACAATAAATAATAAATTTGGAGGTATATTATGTACAGTGAAAAGGTAATGGATCATTTCAACAATCCAAGAAATGTAGGAGAAATGGAAAACCCAAGCGGTGTAGGTACGGTGGGAAACGCTAAGTGTGGTGATATCATGCGTATGTACCTTGATATAGATGAGAATGGAATTATTAAAGAGGCAAAGTTTAAAACATTTGGATGTGGAGCAGCGGTGGCAACATCGAGCATGGCGACAGAGCTTGTAAAGGGAAAGACAATCCAGGAAGCCTTAGAGGTAACAAACAAGGCGGTTATGGAGGCTCTTGACGGACTACCACCTGTAAAGGTTCACTGCTCACTCCTTGCAGAGGAGGCAATTCATGCAGCCCTTTGGGATTACGCAGAGAAGAACAATATTAAAATAGAAGGGTTAGAGAAGCCGGTAAACGATATCGAAGAAAAGATTAATGACGAGGAATACTAAAATGTACCAGATTATTGACGGAAAGAAGATTTCACAAGAAATAAAGGACGAATTAAAGGAAAAGGTAGCCGTTTTAAAGGAGCAGGGAAAGGAAATATGTCTTGCAGTAATTCAAGTTGGAAATGACCCTGCCTCAAGCGTATATGTTGGAAATAAGAAAAAAGCATGTGCGTATATAGGGATTGAATCCCTTTCATACGAACTTCCGGAGGAGACTACAGAGGAAGAATTACTTGACTTGGTTAAGAAATTAAACAATGATGACAAGGTAAACGGAATTCTCGTACAGCTTCCATTGCCTAAGCAGATTGATGAGAATAAGGTAATCCAGACAATCGCTCCTGAAAAGGATGTTGACGGCTTTAATGAGAAAAACGTTGGTGCACTCGTTGTAGGAAGCAAGGGATTTATATCATGTACACCATATGGAATAATTCAGTTATTAAAGCGTTCAGGCGTTGAAATTTCAGGTAAACACTGTGTAGTAATCGGAAGAAGTAATATTGTTGGAAAGCCTATGTCACTTTTATTATTAAGGGAAAACGGTACAGTTACAATATGCCACTCACGCACACAGAACCTAAAGGAAATCACAAATCAGGCTGATATCCTTGTAGTGGCAATAGGAAAGCCTAAATTCATAGATGAATCATATGTAAAGGAAGGCGCAGTAGTAATTGACGTGGGAATTCACAGGGATGAAAACAATAAGCTCTGTGGTGATGTTGACTTTGAAAGCGTGGCACCGCATACAAGCGCAATTACACCTGTTCCGGGAGGAGTAGGTCCCATGACAATAGCAATGTTAATGTACAACTGCGTATCAAGCGTAGAAGCATAAATACAATATAAGGGGAAAGCCTATGTTTTGGAGTGTAACACAGTCCTTATTAAACGGACTTGCAACAACATTTGAAATATTTATACTGACATTAATATTTGCATTGCCGCTTGGACTTATCATAGCTTTTGGCTCGATGAGCAAGTTTAAACCGCTCAAATACCTTGTAAATGTGCTCGTGTGGATAATACGTGGGACACCGCTTATGTTACAGCTTATTATAATCTTTTATGGTCCGGGGCTTTGGCTTGGAAAGAATATATGGAGCGGTGATGAGGCGGGACGAATTACGGCTACAGTAGTTGCATTCAGTATCAACTATGCCTGCTATTTCTCAGTAATATTCAGGGGAGGAATAGAGGGAGTCCCCAAGGGGCAGAGGGAAGCCGGTGAAGTACTTGGAATGACTAAGAGTCAGATATTTTTTAAAGTGACCCTTTTACAGATGATTAAAAGGGTAGTGCCTCCAATGTCAAACGAGATTATAACCCTTGTAAAGGATACCTCCCTTGCCCGTATAATAGCAGCCTATGAGCTTACATTCGCCGGCTATTCGTTTATGAAATCCGCAGGACTTACATGGCCTCTTTTCTACACAGGGGTATTTTATCTGATTTTCGTGGGAATACTTACGGTTTTATTTAACTACATAGAAAAGAGACTTGATTATTTTAGGTAGGCGGAGGTGCGAGAATGGCGATATTAGAAGTAAAAAACATAGAAAAGCACTTTGGCGATACAAAGGTGCTTCATGACGTAAGCTTTAATCTTGAAGAAGGAAATGCCCTTGCAATTATAGGCTCGTCAGGTTCGGGAAAGACGACACTCCTCAGATGCTTGAATTTTCTCGAAACACCTGACAACGGAATAATATCAGTAAAGGGCGAGGTGCTTTTTGATGCCTCAAATGGCAATAAAATAAATGACAGGGATTTAAGGACGAAGCGGCTTCATTTTGGAATGGTATTCCAATCCTTTAACCTTTTCCCGCAGTATACGGCTTTAGAAAATGTAACCCTGGCAGAAAAGCTCCTTGCAAAGGAGAGAACGGACTTTAAGCAGAACAAAAAGGAAATATATGACCATATAAATGAGCATGGAATAGAGCTTTTAAATAGAATGGGGCTTTCAGAAAGGTCAACTCATTATCCACACCAACTTTCAGGCGGTCAGCAGCAACGTGTTGCTATAGCTCGTGCGCTTGCCCTTAAGCCTGATATACTCTGCTTTGATGAGCCTACCTCGGCACTTGACCCGGAGCTTACAGGTGAAGTGCTAAAGGTAATCAGAAGCCTTGCAGAGCAAAAGACTACAATGATTATTGTAACCCATGAGATGGCATTTGCCCGTGACGTGTCCGACCAGCTCATATTTATGGATGGCGGATTTATAGTAGAGCAGGGCAATCCAAGGGAGGTAATAGATAATCCAAAAGAAGAAAGAACAAAGCAGTTTTTAAGCAGGTATACTAAGGGTTGACAAAGACAATAAAAATACATCCGTTATCAGCTTGATTATTAATTGCCCATATGATAAACTTAATAAACGAATGATAAAAGTCATAGAGTGGTTATTGCGTGGCGGTTAAGGAGGGGGAACATATGACGGATAGTGAAAAATTAGATTTAATAATTGATAAGATTGCAAGCCTTGATGAAAAGGTAGAAGGACTTGACCAAAAAGTAGCAAGCCTTGACGGAAAAGTAGAAAGCCTAGACAAAATGGTTTCAAATCTTGAATTGGATGTGGGAGACGTTAAGCTTACCATGGAGAACGAAGTAAGGGTTAACATCCAAAGAGTAGCAGAAGGACACCTTGACTTAGCGAGAAATTTACACGAAGCAATGAAACCAAGCAACGAAATTGAAATGCTTTCCATAAAAGTGAGAACACTTGAAAGCGATATGAGAGAGCTGAAAAGAAGA
>CAYTGS010000003.1:0-30957 GCA_964437435.1 uncultured Roseburia sp. | reverse complement strand
ATACAAGTAAAATGCAGGGCATAGGTATCGCTACAATCGTAAACGGAAAAGAAGCCCAGTATACCCAGACGCTGCATGCTGGTGACAAAATAGAAGTATATTGGATAAAGGGCTAAATAACCTATTGGGGAGGACAGAATAAACATATGAGAATGTGCAGTATAGCCAGCGGAAGCAGCGGCAACTGTATCTATATAGGTACGGAGGCTACACACCTTTTGGTTGATGTGGGAATTAGCTGTAAGAGGACTGTTGAGGGGCTTAATCAGCTTGGCGTAAACGGTAAGGATTTGGACGGAATACTTATCACGCATGAACATTCAGACCATATAAACGGTCTCGGTGTCATGTGCAGAAAGTTTGGCATTCCGATTTATGCCACAAAAGGGACCATAGACGCAATTAAAAACGTAAGCAGCCTAGGCGCAATTGACGAGTCACTTTTTAACGAGGTAAAAGCTGATGAAAAATTTATTTTAAAGGATATTACGGTAAATCCCATGAAGATTTCCCATGATGCGGCACAGCCTGTTGCATATCGTTTTCAATATGGCGGAAAACGTATGGCAGTGGCAACCGACCTCGGTACATATGACGATTATACTATTGATTGCCTTCAGGGAATGGACGCTCTTTTATTAGAGGCAAACCATGATATTAATATGCTGCAGGTGGGGCCTTATCCATACGCCCTTAAGCAGCGTATCTTAGGCAACAAAGGGCACTTGTCAAATGAGTTGTCAGGAAGACTTTTAAGCGAGCTTTTGCATGACAATCTAAAGACGGTGTTTTTGGGACATTTAAGCAAGGAAAACAACCTTGCAGAGCTTGCATACGAGACTGTACGCCTTGAAATATCAATGTCAGACAATCCCTATAAACCGGACGATTTTCCGATTTATGTCGCAAGCAGGAGTGAAATTTCAAAGTTGGTTGAAATTTAAGCAAATTAATGTTATTGTATAACAGTTAATACAACTATTTAATTTTATAAACAGGAGTTCAAAGGTATGAAAAAAACAATTATTACAGTAGTAGGCAAAGATACAGTCGGCATTATCGCAAAGGTATGTACATATCTTGCAGATAACAAGATAAATATTCTTGATATTTCACAGACTATCGTTGATGATTATTTCAATATGATGATGATTGCAGACATGGGAAAGGCAGTTAAATCTGTCAGTGAGGTTTCTGATGACCTTGAAGAACTCGGGTCGGAAATCGGAGTAATTATCAAGTGTCAGAGAGAAGAAATCTTTAACAGTATGCATAGGTTATAAATTTAGGCGCATTTAAAGGAGGACATTTGGTATGATTAATATTAACGAAGTATTGGAAACTAACAAGATGATTGAGAAGGAAAACCTTGATGTGCGTACTATTACACTCGGTATCAGCCTTCTTGACTGTATAGATGATGACCTTGAACGTTTAAATGCCAAAATATACAAAAAAATTACAACAGTAGCTAAAGACCTTGTAGCTACAGGCGAGGCAATTGAAAAGGAGTTTGGTATTCCTATCGTAAATAAGAGAATTTCCGTTACTCCAATCGCACTTGTAGGCGGTTCAGCCTGTAAGACCTCGGATGATTTTGTTACAATAGCAAAGACTCTTGACAGGGCTAGAAAAGATGTAGGTGTCAATTTCCTTGGAGGTTATTCGGCTTTGGTTTCAAAGGGAATGACTAAGGCTGACGAGCTTATGCTGCGCTCAATTCCCAAGGCGCTTGCGGAAACTGAGCTTGTATGCAGCTCAGTAAACCTTGGCTCTACCAAGACAGGAATTGACATGGACGCTGTAAGGCTTATGGGCGATATCATAAAGGAAACAGCAGAGCTTACAAAGGACAATGATTCAATCGGATGCTCAAAGCTTGTAGTATTTTGTAATGCACCTGATGACAATCCATTTATGGCTGGCGCTTTCCATGGCGTTACAGAGGCGGATAATATCATAAATGTTGGTGTCAGCGGTCCGGGTGTTGTAAAGCATGCCCTTGAAGCAGTGCGTGGAGAAAATTTTGAAGTTCTTTGCGAGACGATTAAAAAGACGGCATTTAAGGTAACAAGAGTCGGTCAGCTTGTGGCACAGGAAGCTTCCAAGCGTCTTGGTATACCCTTTGGAATAGTTGATTTATCATTGGCTCCTACACCGGCTATCGGTGACAGTGTTGCTGATATTCTTTGCGAAATCGGTCTTGAATACGCAGGTGCTCCCGGAACGACGGCGGCTTTGGCTTTGTTAAACGACCAGGTTAAAAAGGGCGGTGTAATGGCTTCATCATACGTAGGCGGACTTAGTGGTGCGTTTATCCCTGTGAGTGAGGATCAGGGAATGATAGATGCGGTTAATGCCGGAGCTTTGACACTTGAAAAGCTTGAGGCGATGACCTGCGTATGCTCCGTTGGACTTGATATGATTGCTATTCCCGGCGATACGAAGCCGACTACAATCGCAGGAATTATTGCTGATGAGCTTGCTATTGGAATGGTTAACCAGAAAACCACGGCGGTGAGGGTAATTCCTGTTATCGGAAAGAAAGTGGGAGATGCGGCAGAGTTTGGCGGGCTTCTCGGTCATGCACCGATTATGCCTGTAAATCAATATTCGTGTGATGCGTTTGTAAATAGAGGTGGACGTATACCAGCACCGATACACAGCTTTAAGAACTGATGTGATGGGAATACAAGTAACAGACTTCCATAGCACTGTGGGCTATGGAAGTCGTATTATTTCTCTTGTAAGTTCATTTTTAATCATGGGCTGTTTTGGCAGTGTGTTAAATATTTTCTGCTGTTTAATACTTTCATAAATATTAGAAACATAGATATCTTTTGATAATGACATGACACCAAGCTTGTCAAGCTGTTTTAACGCATTGACAGGTTTTGTTATTATTGGAATGGAGGAATTAGCTTTAATAGCTTTTAAAAGCGTCTGACCATTTGCATTAAAGCCTAAAAGCCTTGCATATTGGCTATAGTCATTTTCCTTTAAAATATCAGCCTCGTCTTGCATCATATCCAATAAAATATGCATAAGGCTACGGCATATTCTCGAATATGTCAGGTTCTTACTTTTACATTCAAGCACAAACTCATCAAAAGTAGTAAATCCCATCATATTATTATAAATCGTATTTGAAAGCTGTTCACCCACATCATAAAAATCCGCAAATGAACCCTTATCCTTTCCAACCTGCAATAGCTTATACAATAATACCTGCGAAAAATCATCCAAATATAAAAAGCAATTATCCCCACTGGCATATCTATTTAAAATTTCAAATGACTTTTGGGGCATATGCCCCTTTAAATCACCTAAATCAGTAGAGCCGTTCTCAAGAGCCGTTCTAATCGCATTTGCAGACACAAACCTATCAATACCAACCCCAATATTTTCAGAGCTGTAGCCCTCACCTTTTCTTGAAAGCGTAACAGGCTTGACATTGCTTTTTCGCTGAATTAAAGCCTTTATATATTCCAATCCAAGAATATTGTTAGGACTTGAAAAAATATCATCAGTATTTACGGTGTCATCCTTATAAAAAAGTTCCCTGACAGCCAGCTCCCTTGAGGCAGGGTAGGAGTTGCCAGATTTTAAATATTTATTTAAGGCAGACTTATATTCATCCGACTCATCAGCTATAATATGAGCACATTTCTCCAACACCGAAATATCCCCACATTCACTTCCAAAATGTACAAAATCCACCATGCCAAGCTTATCTATAAGTGAAACAGCTCCTTTTGCAAAGTACTCCGCACTTCCGATTGCAAAGTAGGAGGGCAGCTCAAACACTAAATCAGCTCCACAGCTAAGCGCCATTTCACACCTTGCATATTTATCCATAATCGCCGGAATACCCCTCTGCATAAAATCACCACTCATTATGACAATTACAAAATCAGCTCCAAGCTGTTCTTTAACTGTATTTATTTGGTATAAGTGACCGTTGTGAAACGGATTGTATTCAGCAATTATGGCGGTTATTTTCATTTATATTATTCCTTTCCAGAAATAGTTAACCTTTTGACTTTTTTTTAACTACAGGCTTACGCCAGATATTCATTTTGTACAGCACAAATAATATTGCCGCCGAAATCCCGTTGCTGACAACAACGCAATACCATATACTTCGTACTCCCATTTTAAATACAACCTCACATATAAACAGTGTTAAAAACCTAAACACCCAAAGCCGTGTAGCATCAATAACCATTGTGACCTCAGTATGTCCCGTTCCCTGGAAAAGTCCTGTGGTGGAATTGTAAATACCGTTTGTCCAACACCAAAAAGCCATTATACTAAGGAAATCCGCAGCCATTCCAACAACCTCGCTGTCACTTGAAAAAATTCCGACAATGGCAGTTGATATCGGCATTCTCGATAAAATCATTCCTCCTATGAAAAGAAATACAATGCTGATTTTCATTGAGAGCTTATAGCCCTCGTCAGCCCTTTCATATTGGTTTGCACCAACATTCTGACCTACAATCGTGGCAACTGCAGAGCCTATACCGTTTGACGGAAGTGTGATAAGGCTGTTTACCTTATTTCCGATGCCATAGGCAGCCATGGCTTTGGCTCCGTATTTATAAACGTTCTTACTCATGAGCAGGAAGCCAAACTGCATTGTACTTCCACCAATTGCCGTAGGAAGTCCAACCCTTAATATTGACATCATTTTATCTTTTTCAAATTTTATATGCTTTAAATCCAAATGAACAAGCTTATCCTTGTTGTTTAGTGAGTAAAAAGCAATAATCGCAGACGGAAGCTTTGCAAAAAGCGTGGCAAGTGCAGCACCCATAATATTCAGGTTAAATACAATCATTAAAAGAGGGTCCAAAATCATGTTTATAATGATACCCACCAAATTTAAAAGCATGGGGCGTACAGTATCACCCTGCGCCTGATTTATTGCACTGAAAATATTTATTGTATATAAAAGAGGCATATCCAGAACTACAATCTGTAAATAAATTCTCCCATATTTCAGTATGTCTCCGTCAGCCCCAAGCCACTTTACAATGGCTGGAGTGAATATGAAGCAAAGTCCCGCACACACAAATGCAAATATCATTGCACACGCAAATATCTGGTTTGCCATGCTTTGGGCATTTTTATCATCTTTTGCACCAATATACTGGGCGATAAGTACTGAACCTGCAACAGTAATTCCAGAGCCAAAATTTAATATAATGTTTTGCACCGGAGTGACAAGATTAATCGCCGCAAGCTGTTCAGTCCCGATTTTTCCAAGCCAGTATGTGTCGGTAAGGTTATACATGGTCTGCAAAAACGAATTAATTACAACGGGAATTGCTATTGATAGAATAGCATTAATCATTTTACCGCTTAAAATAAGGTCACGGTTATATTCTTTTTTTAATAGGTTCATATCAGTTCTACCTCCGCAGCCGATAATAAGCTTGGCTGTTCATTCTTCATAAGTAGTGTACTGTATATTTTCATATACGCAATCACATGTAACATTTTACTACATTAAATTCTGCTTGTAAACGCTTACATTTTTTAGTAGATATTTGCTTGTGAATGTGTTATATTTGTAATATATGTGAAAAATGGAGGATTATAATGAAATACGATATTATCTATAAAACTTCCACTAGCTTTGTGGTTGAAATCAAGGAAAACGGGTACTTTTCATCAGAAACCGAGCATGAGATTTATGTAAATGGGAGACTCGCTGAAAAAAGTAACAGAAATGTTGCTACAGTCTTTGGCTTAAAGCCTGCGACTACATATGAAGTAAAAATTAAATGCGGTGATGATGAGTCAGAAAGCTTTAACGTTACTACAGAGGACGAATATGTCACATTAAATGTAAAGGATTTCGGTGCAAAGGGTGATGGAGAGTCGGATGATACCTTGTTTATCCAGTGTGCAATCAATGCTTGTCCTAAGGGTGGCAGAGTGTATATACCTGCCGGAGTTTACAGGATTTACCCTATTTTCTTAAAGAGTGATTTAGTCCTTGAAATTGGAAAGGATGCGGTTCTCTCCGCATTTACTGACAGGACTAAGTTTCCTATCCTGCCAGGTAAAATAGAGTGTATTGATAAGGACAAGGAATATCTTCTTGGTACATGGGAGGGTGATCCCCTTGATATGTTTGCAGGAATTATCACAGGTATCAATGTGGAGAATGTCGTAATCACAGGTCAGGGAACTATTGACGGAAATGCAAGCCGTGAAAACTGGTGGGAAAATCCAAAGGTTAAGCGAATTGCATGGCGGCCGAGAATGGTATTTTTAAATCATTGTAAGAATGTTGTCCTCCATGGAATTACCGTACAGAACAGTCCGTCATGGAATATCCACCCGTATTTTTCTGATGATTTGAAGTTTATCGGGATTTCCGTACTTGGACCAAAGGATTCTCCCAACACTGACGGGCTTGACCCTGAATCATGCAAGAATGTTGAAATTATCGGTGTTTACTTCTCGGTAGGAGATGACTGTATCGCCATAAAGTCTGGAAAAATTTATATGGGCTCAAAGTACAAGACCCCTTCAGAGAACCTTACAATCAGACAGTGCTGCATGAGGGACGGTCATGGCTCAATTACTATCGGAAGCGAAATGGCTGGCGGTGTTAAAAACTTAAACGTTGAAAACTGTCTGTTTTTACACACTGACAGGGGGCTTCGCATTAAAACAAGGAGAGGACGCGGCAAGGACGCTATTGTTACGGGAATAAGGTTTGAAAATATCATCATGGATAACGTTATGACCCCTGTTGTTATGAATTCATTTTATTTCTGCGACTCGGACGGACATTCTGACTATGTACAGTCTAAGGAATTCCACCCTGTTGACGAGAGAACACCTTATCTTGGAGATTTCCTGTTCAAAAACCTTAAGGCTACCAATTGCCATGCGGCAGCCTCATATATGTATGGTCTTCCGGAACAGAAAATTCATCATGTAATCTTTGAAAACGCTTCGTTCTCATTTGCCGAGAACCCTACAGCAGGTGTTCCTGCAATGATGGACGGTGTTGACAAACAGACTAATACAGGTATTTTTGCTAAGAATATCGAAACTCTTGAACTAAAGAATGTAACTGTTGAGGGTCAGACTACCGAGGCTGTTATAAGCGATGGAATTGATAAATTTATAAAGTAATATTATAAGGAGACCTTGATTTTTATGACTATCGGAATAGTGGAGAAATATGTTAACGAGCTTATTGACAAAAGCACACTGGATGAACCTGTTTGGAATATTGAAAAAATAAGAGCCGGGAAAAAAGCTACATGGGATTATATTGACGGCTGCATGATAATGTCACTTTTGGAGCTTTACAAAGTAACTGACAACAATAAATATTTTGAGTTTGCCGAAAAATACATTGACCACCGCATAGAAGATGACGGAACTATAAAGGGTTACAAGAAGGACGAGCTTAATCTTGACAATATTAATGAGGGTAAAAACCTTTTCACCCTTTACGATTTAACAGGTAAGGAAAAATATGCAAAGGCAACAGCTAATATTTACCAGCAGATTTTAGAAATGCCCCGTACTAAGGAGGGAAATTTCTGGCACAAAAAGATTTATCCAAATCAGGTATGGCTTGACGGTCTATATATGGCGCAGCCGTTTTATATGGAATATGAGAAGCGATTTAATGGCAAGAAAAATTACAAGGATATTTATAATCAGTTTTTCAATGTGGAGAAGAACCTGAGAGATTCCAAGACAGGACTTTATTATCATGCTTATGACTCTGAAAAACTCATGTTCTGGGCTGATAAGGAGACAGGGCTTTCTAAAAATTTCTGGCTTAGGGCATTGGGATGGTTTTCAATGGCTTTACTTGATACATTGAACCTTGCCGACAAGGGCACAGAGGATTATGAACACCTGCTTAAAATGTACAGGGATTTAATAAGTTCAATGTTAAAGTATCAGTCACCAGAGGGAATGTGGTATCAGGTGCCTAACTTCCCCGAACGTGAGGACAACTACCTAGAAACAAGCGGAAGCTCTATTATGGCTTATTGCCTTATGAAAGGGGCACGTCTTGGATTTTTGCCTGCCGAATACAGTGAATATGGTGTAAAGGCATTTAACGGAATTTGTGACAAGTATCTCTCTACAGTAGACGGTGAGATGAGCCTTGGCGGCATCTGCCTTGTGGCAGGCGTAGGTCCCGAAGATAATCCACGGCGTGACGGTTCATATGAATATTATATGTCAGAGCCTGTTGTAAAGGATGATGCAAAGGGAACAGCTCCGTTTTTGCTTGCTTATGCGGAGATGTGCAGGAAAGAGTAATACTAAATATTTAAGAGGATAACTAACAATGGAAATTAAAGAACTTTATGTTAACGCAAATGGCAGTAAAGAATATGTACATATATCCGAGGCATTGGAGGCTGCCAAAGGCTTTGCTGACATGGAAGTAATAATTTACATAGCGTCAGGAGTGTATAATGAAAGGCTTGTTATTAATCAGGATAATGTATCGTTTATAGGCGAGGACAAAAACACCACCAAAATCACATATTCTGATGCCGCATTTGATATAATGCCGGAGGGTGACAAGAGAGGAACCTTTAGGACTGCCAGTGTTTTTATTGATTGTGATAATTTTTATGCCCGAAATATTTCATTTTATAACGAAGCTGGTCAGGGAAACGAGGTAGGACAGGCAATTGCTGTTTACGCTGACGGTGATCACCTTGTATTTGAAAACTGTAGCTTTGACGGATACCAGGACACGCTCTTTACAGCACCGCTCCCTTTAAAGGAGATGCAACCGGGAGGCTTCAAAGGTCCAAAGGAATTTGCACCAAGACGTTTGGGAAGACATCTGTACAAAGACTGTTATATTGCAGGAAATATTGATTTTATTTTTGGGGGTGCAATAGCTTATTTCGAGGGATGCGAGATTTTTATGAAATGCCGTTATGCAGATGTAAACGGATATGTCACGGCACCCTCCACCTTTGAAAATCAAAAATATGGATATGTTTTTAACCACTGCCACTTTACAAGCAACTGTCCTCCCCAGAGTGCATATTTAGGAAGACCTTGGAGAAATTTTGCAAAATCAGTTGTCTTAAATTCCGAAATAGATTGTCACATCAAAAAGGAAGGCTGGCATGATTGGAACAAAAAAGAGGCATGGAACACAATGTTCTTTGCAGAGTATGGCAATTATGGGGCAGGAGCCTCAGATGAGCGGGCTCCATTCGTACATATGCTGACAAAAGAGGAAGCAGACGAATATACCATTGAAAATGTATTAGGCTTTTAGGAGATGAAAAGTTTGAGCAATCCACGCACAATATCTATAAAACAATATTATAGCAGTCTGCCTAATATGCTTGTTAAATATGACAGATTTGCAAGGAAAGATTTCTTTGCGGGAAGCACTGTAGCTGAATTTGAAGCTTGGAAAATAAATTCCAGAAAGACCTTATGGAATTTATTAGGGCTTGATAAAATGGATAACGTTCCATTAAATCCAAACATCATTGAAAGTGTAACGCTTGATAACGGCATTGTCCGAAAAAAGGTTGTTATCCAATCTGAGGAGGACGTATGGGTTCCCATGTATATACTCATACCGCCAAAGAGCAATGGAACATTTATCGCACCTTGCGGTCATCAGGGGGCGGGTAAATATTCAATAGTTGGAATGAGGGAAATTCCTGCCGTTGCCGATGCCATTAAAAAATTCAATTATGACTATGGCTTACAGTTGGCAAGGCTTGGTTTTAATGTTGTATGCCCAGACTGCCGTGGCTTTGGAGAGCGGCGAGACGAGAAAAAGCAGGGAGATGAGGAGGATAGCTTTCTCACATCATCATGCTTTCACCTTGCCCACATGGCTGAACCCATGGGTGAGACGGTAGTTGGAATGTGCACATGGGATTTAATGAGGATAATTGACTATATACAGTCACAGCCCGAACTACAGGATGACAAGCTTTCATGTCTTGGCTTTTCGGGCGGTGGAATGCAGACGCTTTATTTATCTGCTCTTGACGAGCGTGTGAAAAATGCGTTTATAAGCGGATATATGTACGGCTTTAAGGATTCCCTTATGATTTTAAACGGAAACTGTAACTGTAATTATGTTCCGCATTTGTGGGAGCATTTTGACATGGGTGATATTGGAAGCCTCATAGCTCCGAGAAATCTTATGATTCAGTCCTGCCGTGAAGACCACCTCAATGGTCCGAGAGGTCTTGAAAATGTCTATGAGCAGGTGGATATTATTAAAAATGCTTATAATTTATATGGTTTAAGCAATATTCCCGTTCACGATGTATGCGAGGGCGGTCACTGTTGGCATGATGAGCATTTAAAAGATGTTCTTATTGATTTTAATTTACTATAAATTTAATTGAAAGAGAGGGTATAATTATGCAGTTTGGTATTAGATTACACGATGCCCAGCAAGCACCGATTGAGGAAAGGTTAAAAATCGTAAAGGAGCAGGGGTTTGAATGTGCCCATGTAGCACTCTCAAAGGTTATCTCTGAAAATTCTGTTGCAGACAGTGCACTAACGCCTGGATATGCCATGTATCTTAAAAGATTATTTGCGAAAAATGAGCTCGATTTTGCAGTTTTAGGCTGCTATCTCAATTTAGCAAATCCTGACCCTGAACAGTTAAAGGCAACACAGAATAAATATTTGGCAAATATCAGATTTGCAGCACATCTCGGAGCAGGGGTTGTAGGAACTGAGACAGGTGCGCCAAACGTTGAATATAAATTTGAGGAAGCCTGTTGGTCAGAGGAAGCGCTGCAGATATTTATTAAAAACCTCCGTCCTGTTGTAAAATATGCAGAGCAAATGGGCGTTTTGTTGGCAATCGAGCCTGTTGTAAGGCATATAGTTTGCAATCCTGTACGTGCAAGGCGTGTACTTGACGAAATAAACTCTCCAAACCTTAGAATTATCCTTGACCCTGTAAATCTCCTTGAAATCTACAACTATGAGAAACAGGACGAAATAATTGATGAGGCTATTGAGCTTTTAGGGAAGGACGTTGCCGTTCTCCACGTTAAAGACTTCATAATAAAAGATGACAAGCTTATATCCGTTCCAGTAGGTCAGGGACAGTGCCATTGGGATAGAATTATCCCTTATATGAAGAAGGAAAAGCCATATATGCACGCAACCTTAGAGGATACGAAGCCCGAAAATGCAGTTGAGGCATTAAATTATATTAAAGGACTATATAATCATTGTTAGACTTAAGCAAAAGAGACAGCCAAAACTTATATGTTTTAACTGTCTCTTTTTTAACCATAGCCCTACAACATCATGGAAATAACATGATGTGCGTATTTATTAAACGTATCCCTGTCCCTCTTAACTTCATCCGTCAGTTCAAAATATGTAATCTTATCCTCGTACTCCTTCTTAAAAAACGGCTGAAACTCCACACTCCACTGTGGCAAATAAGATGACACCTTCCTAGTATAACAATTCCTGGCTGTTGCCTGCTGCCTGTATTCCTTATCCACGAAGCTTGCAACCGATTTATGTATCGCCACATCTTCCTTTGGAAGATAGTAATATTCCTTATAATTTGAATAGAAGTATTTAAGCTCACCCTCATAGATAGGAACCCTTAATTTTCCCTCCTTACCGTGTCCGCTGAAATAGCAGTCATTTATTCCATATGAAATTTCAGTGGGAAGCGGTGTAGGAAGCTCTAAATCCATAATTATTTCTGAACATTGATTTTCGTTTATATCCTTGTAATAGTTTGCCTGGACTTTTAAAACCTTTATTGGCATACCAAAAAGGTCAGGTATAGCAAGGGCTGAAACAATTTCAAGCATTCCCTTTATATCTTCCTCGTTGTGGAGAAGAAGAAGGCGCTCCTTTTCCTCATCCTGCTCCAACACATATTCATGATAAATATCTATAAGCTGTCCCCCTGTATATATATCTTCCCTTGCATTTGAATTTACAAGCAATTCAACAGTCTTTTGTTTACAGTCAGAGAGCTTAAGGAACGTTTTATATGGTGAAATCCGTCTGAAAATATCAATGCCCTGAAATCTGTCAAAATCAAAGTCAATATTATATTGCTCCATTTTTGCCTTTAGATATGGAATATCAAAGCTGTTTCCGTTAAAATGAATAAGATATTTATATGGATTGGCAAAATTTGCAAATTCCTCCAACAAATTAACTTCTTCATCATAGTTTCCAGCAAACCATTGGATAGAGCGCCATGTAAACGGCTCCTTGCTGCAATCAAAATAAACACATCCAATTATATACAAATTAGAACTTCTTGCATGAAGCCCCGTAGTTTCAATATCAATAAATAATGTCTGCTCCGGTATGCAAAAATTTTCAATAGGATATTTTGGACGCAATATACCTAAATCCTTAATTATACATTTCATAAATAAATTATGTTTTCCTTTCCAAGCAATATGCAGCTATCCAAATAAAACATACTATAAATAACTGCCACTATATAAATTATCATATGATTTTTATGGTGTCAAAGACTATAAATAATTTTATAAATAAATAATCTAAAAACAGATGAAATTTCCATAAAATAATTGTATAATATACATTATGGAAATAATTTATGAAAATGCATTGATTAATTTTCAGGAAAGAAGGAACGCAAATGGCAAAGTTTACATTCATAGGCGGCGTGCATCCCTATGACGGAAAAGACCTGTCAAAGGACAAGCCAATGAAAACCATTATTCCAAAGGGCGAAATGGTTTATCCCTTGAGCCAGCATATTGGCGCACCTGCCACACCTATCGTACAAAAGGGAGATAGAGTGCTTGCCGGACAAAAGATTGCTGAAGCAGGCGGTTTTGTATCTGCACCAATTTACGCTACCGTATCAGGTACGGTTAAAACCATAGAGCCTAGGCGTGTTGTCACAGGAGATATGGTTAATTCCATAATTATTGACAATGATGAACTGTTTGAGGAAGTTGAATATACTCCGCATGACCCTGAAAAACTTGATAAAAAAGAAATTATAGAGCTAATCAAGAATGCGGGAATTGTTGGAATGGGTGGTGCGGGCTTCCCGACACATGTAAAGCTTTCACCAAAGGAGCCTGAAAAAATTGATTATGTTATAGCCAACTGCGCAGAGTGCGAACCTTATCTGACTTCTGACTACAGGCGAATGATAGAGGAACCTGAAAAATTAATTCAGGGCTTAAAGATTATACTTAGGCTTTTTGACAACGCACAAGGCATACTTGCCGTTGAGGACAATAAGCCGGATTGCATTAAGATATTAGAAAACCTTACCCAAAACGAGGACAGAATAACAGTAAAGGCTCTTAAGACAAAATATCCCCAAGGTGCGGAGCGTCAGCTAATCTATGCTGCAACAAAAAGGCAGATAAATTCAACAATGCTTCCCGCCGATGCCGGATGCGTCGTAGATAATGTTGACACAATCGTTGCAGTTTACCATGCTGTCGTTGAGGGTAAGCCCCTGATGAACAGGATTGTCACAATCACAGGTGACGCAGTAAATGACCCTAGGAACTTTTATGTCAGAATAGGCATGAATTATAAGGACTTAATAGACGAGGCAGGCGGTTTTAAAACCGAACCGGAAAAGGTTGTTTCAGGCGGTCCAATGATGGGATTTGCGCTCTTTGACCTTAACGTGCCAACTACAAAGACAGCCTCGGCGCTCCTTTGCATGACTCATGATGAGGTGTCAGCAATGAAGCCAAGTCCGTGTATAAACTGCGGTCGCTGCGTGAAGGTTTGTCCGGGAAGGGTAGTTCCCAGAAAGCTTGCAGTAATGGCTGACCACCATGACGAGGAAGGCTTTGTGGCAAACAATGGTATGGAGTGCTGCGAATGTGGCTGCTGTAGCTATGTATGTCCTGCAAAGCGGCAGCTTACCCAGTCCATTAAATCAATGAGAAAAACTGTACTTGCCAACAGGAAGAAATAATGGGAGGACTTTTATTATGTTAAACGTATCATCTAATCCGCATATACGTTCAAATGACACAACCTCACGTATTATGCTTTATGTTTTAATAGGTCTAATGCCTGCAACGTTATTTGGAATTTATAATTTTGGTCTTCATGCACTTTTGCTTATTATAGTGACAGTTGCCACAACCGTCTTATCTGAATACATATATGACAGGTGTATGAATAAGGGCACGAACTCCCCAAGCAGCATAAAAGACCTGTCAGCGGCAGTCACCGGACTTCTCTTAGCCCTTAACCTTCCGCCAAAGGCTCCTTTATGGATTGGAATAATCGGAGGAATGTTTGCAATTATAGTAGTTAAAATGCTCTTTGGAGGACTTGGACAAAACTTTATGAACCCCGCCCTCGGTGCAAGGTGTTTTCTCCTTATATCCTTTACCTCCATAATGACAGACTTTGACTGTGACGCATATTCAGGGGCAACCCCGCTTGCCGCAATCAAAGCAGGAGAAAGTACAACGCCGGTCATTAATATGGTAATTGGAAATACGTCGGGAACAATCGGTGAGACGAGTGTGATAGCAATCTTAATTGGTGCCATATTCCTTATATTAATGGGTGTAATTGATTTAAAGGTTCCAGGTTCATATATCGTAAGCTTTGTAATATTTATAATATTGTTCAGCGGTCATGGGCTTGATATTAATTATATAATCGCCCAGCTTGCAGGCGGCGGACTTATGCTCGGTGCATTTTTCATGGCTACCGATTATGTGACAAGACCTGTTACCTCCAAGGGGCAGTATGTTTTTGGAATTTTCTTAGGAATTATGACTGGAATATTCAGGCTCTTTGGTCCTTCCGCAGAAGGTGTTTCGTATGCCATTATCCTCGGAAACCTTCTAGTGCCTCTTATAGAGAAATTCACAATGCCTACAGCTTTTGGCTACAAAAAGCAAAAACAATGAATTTATGATAAAGCCCAAATTCACAGGCATTATAATAATGGAGGATTGATAATAAATGAACAGTGAAACAAAATCAATGTTAAAGGATGCCCTGATTTTATTTATAATAACTGTCGTGGCAGGTCTTCTTTTAGGAATTGTCTACAACGTGACAAAAGAGCCTATTGCAAACCAACAGGCAAAAGCCAAAATCGAGGCGAGCAAAAATGTATTTGCAACCGCTGACACTTTTACGGAATATACTGATTTCAACTCCGAAGCAGCCGCAAACGCTTTAGCTGACGCAGGCTTGACAGGAATGGATATTGACGAGGTTTCATCAGCCTTGGATTCAAACAATAATCTTTTGGGCTATGTAATCACAGTTACCGACCACAACGGCTACGGTGGAGATATTCAGTTTTCTATGGGTGTAAAATTAGACGGCACACTAAACGGAATTTCATTATTGAGTATTTCCGAGACGGCAGGCTTGGGAATGAAAGCGCAAGACGTACTTGTACCACAGTTTACTGATAAAAATGTTGAAGAATTTACATACACAAAGTCAGGCTCAACATCGGATAGCGAAATAGACGCAATAAGCGGTGCCACAATCACCACAAAGGCTGTGGTAAACGGTGTAAACGCTGGATTGGAATATTTCAGGAGGTGCCTAAAATGAGTGAAAAACAGACAAACAAATCAGTATTTTTTAACGGACTCATAAAGGAAAACCCTACATTTGTCCTCACACTTGGAATGTGTCCCACCCTTGCAGTCACAACCTCTGCCATAAACGGTCTTGGAATGGGACTTACCACAACGGCAGTGCTGGTACTTAGCAACGTGATTATTTCCCTTTTAAGAAACATTATTCCCAACAGGGTTAGAATACCGGCATTTATTGTAATCGTTGCCTCTTTCGTTACAATGGTAGAGCTATTATTGGAGGGATTTTTGCCAAGCCTTTATTCGGCGCTCGGCATTTATATACCGCTTATCGTGGTTAACTGTATAATACTTGGACGTGCAGAGTCCTTCGCCTCAAAAAATCCCGTTATTCCTTCATTTTTTGACGGTTTGGGAATGGGGCTTGGATTTAGCCTTGCCCTTACAATAATCGGTGCGGTGAGGGAGCTTTTGGGTGCTGGAAAGTTGTTTGGAATTCCTGTTATAAATAACGTGCTTTCGTTGCTTCCAGGAAACGTTGAATACGTCCCGATTAGCATATTTGTACTTGCCCCAGGTGCGTTCTTTGTACTTGCGGCATTGACTGCTGCCCAAAACAGGATTAAGAGAAGCATAGAAGTTAAAGGCAAGCCCAATAAATTAGGCTTGGACGTAAGCAAAATACAGTCAGGCTGTTCAAGCGACTGTGCTTCGTGCGCTGACAGCGGATGTTCACGCAGGTTTATTGATATAAACGGCGAACCCGGCTCGGTTGCAAACGCCAATAACAAAAAGGAGGAAAATTAAATGGCAGGTGTAGTAAAAGATTTATTAATATTGCTTATAAGCTCCTCCCTTGTAAGCAACGTCGTTCTAAGCCAATTCTTAGGCTTATGTCCTTTCCTTGGCGTGTCAAAAAAGGTTGATACAGCCCTAGGAATGGGTGGAGCAGTTATCTTTGTCATAACAATTGCGTCAGCGGTAACTGCAATAATATATAAGTTTATTCTCGTGAGATTTGACATAACTTATTTACAGACAATCGTATTTATTTTAGTAATAGCAGCCCTTGTACAGTTTGTTGAAATGTTTTTGAAAAAATATATGCCGTCACTTTACCAGGCTCTTGGCGTATATCTTCCCCTAATAACAACAAACTGCGCCGTACTTGGAATTGCACTTACTAACGTTCAGAAAGGCTACGGAATCGGATTTAGCATTGCAAGCGGACTTTTCACGGCAGTTGGATTTTTGATTTCAATAGTAATCCTTGCCGGAATACGTGAGAAAATGGAATATAACGACATACCTGAATCCTTTAAGGGAATGCCAATAGTACTTGTGACGGCAGGACTAATGGCAATAGCCTTCTGTGGATTTTCGGGATTATTATAAGAGGAACAGGAGGCAATAGTTTATGAATATTACAGCAATATTGACAGCGGTAATCGTTGTCGGAGGTGTCGGTCTGTTCCTTGGAATATTCCTTGGAATTGCAAGCATTGTGTTTAAGGTAGACGTTGACGAGAAAGAGGAGGCGGTACTTGGCGTACTTCCCGGAAACAACTGCGGAGGCTGCGGATATCCCGGCTGTTCAGGTCTGGCGGCGGCTATCTCAAAGGGTGAAGCTCCTGTAAATGCCTGTCCTGTCGGCGGTGAGGCTGTAGGTAAAAGGGTAGCCGAGATAATGGGGGTTGATGCCGGGGAGACAGTCAGAATGACCGCTTTCGTAAAATGTTCGGGTGACTGTGATAACACATCTAAAAATTATGAATATACAGGTGTCGAAGATTGTGGTATGATAAAGTATGTACCGGATGGCGGGGCTAAGTCATGCAATCACGGCTGTCTAGGCTTTGGAAACTGCGTCAAGGCGTGTCCGTTTGACGCTATTTCGATAGTAAACTCAATTGCAACAGTTGACAGGGAAAAGTGCAAGGCATGTGGAAAATGTGTTGCAGCCTGCCCTAAACAGCTTATAGAATTAATACCGTATGCTTCAAAAACAGTAGTTGCCTGTAGCTCCAAGGACAAAGGACCCATTACAATGAAGGCTTGCAAAACCGGATGTATCGGATGTGGTCTTTGCGTCAAGGTATGTCCGTCCCAGGCTGTTTCGGTCAATGATTTCCACGCACATATCGACCAGGATAAGTGTACAGGCTGTGGTGCATGTATTGAAAAATGCCCTAAGAAAGCAATACGGAAATATAATTAAGATTTATACGGAGGTTTTACATGAAGTTACATGATGATTATTATGAGGAGGAGCACGGCTCAGGCTCTAATATTGCATATGTATATATGATACTGATAATGTCTGTGATAATATTGGGGGTGACTGCACTCGTATTTTGGGTAAACCAGTCCCAAAGCAGGTCGGACGGCAGTGGATATGCGGCGGCGGTAGCGCAAAAGGAGGCGCAGGAGGCTGCAGCACTCCAAAAGGAGACCGAAAAAAATTCCGACAGTGTAATATCAAACGATAAGCTTACATCTGACCAGCTTGATATATGGACGCTTCCCGATACGGGACGTGATAAAACTTCATCTTCTGAAAAAGGAAACGGCACGGTGACAAACCAGACAACGGGAGAGACTGTAAGCGACGGTTCATCAGGCTCATCATCAGACAGCAGCTCAAAATCCCAGACCGCAGACGAGCTTGCAAACGGAAAGACCTCTGTTTATGACGTTACCACCAAAGAAAATGTCAAGGATGACGATACAGATAAGAGCACTGCAACCACCAAAAAGACAACAAATTCCACGGCAAAGGATGACGACGAGGACGATGAGGATAGCAAGAAAACCAAGAGTGGCGAGGCAACCGAGATACAGGTAAAACATTCCGACGGAACAAAGGAATGGGTTGACCTAGACGAGGATATAGCCCGCAATACATATGATTATTCAAACCTTACATACAACAGTCCTCTTATGACTTATTCCGAAAACGGAAAAACAGTATCAACATGCGGTGTGGATATTTCGGCAATCCTAGAGGACAATGTAGACTATACAAAGCTAAAAAATGCAGGTGTTGATTTTGTAATGATTAAGATAGGTGCAAGAGGGTACAGCAGTGGAAATATCGTTTTGGACGAATATTACCTCGACAATCTTAAGGCGGCAAAAAAAGCAGGGCTTGATATAGGCGTGTATTTCTGTTCACAGGCTGTCACCAAAGCCGAGGCAAAGGAGGAAGCCGACGAGGTTCTCGACGCAATAGAAGGCTACAATATTAAATATCCTATTGCTTTTGTAATGGAAAGCGTTGATGACGATATGGCAAGGATAGAGGCTCTTGATACTGAGGACAGAACCCAGATTGCAAAAGCCTTTATGGATAGGATAGAGAATGCAGGATACACACCAATGATATATGGTGATTTGGAATGGCTTCTCACAATGGTTGATATGTCAAAATTAGAGGATTATGACGTGTGGTATGCTCAAAACAGCGACCAGCCGGACTATCCATATGAATTTGGAATGTGGCAGTATTCAACGGATGCCACTGTAAAGGGTATTGATTCATCTGCAACAATGATTATGAGCTTCAAGGATTACGCAAAATAGTCTAACATAACTAATAAAAAATAAAAGACTGGGCATTGATTTTAATCTGCTCAGTCTTTCTTAATTTTTTTTACTTAATTTTGTTTTCCGTAGTTATATATTTTATCTGAAATTTTAAGCCGTGAATAAATTTCGGCATATTCAGACGGTGAAATCCCATCAACATAATTAGGTGTATAATTCTTTTTAATTCCGTTTCTCTTTAAAATGTCAATTGCCTTATTGTATGCAACCGCCGCCTCAATCTCCGAATGGTAATGACCGATTATATAATATCCGGGTATATTTATCCTTGCCCTGTATCTTTCCTTGCCCCTCAAAGTTACCTTTTCCACACCAAAGTAAACATTAACTATTGAAAGGTTTTCATGCCTAAAATCCATGTCATCCCCATTTAAGAAAATATAGTCCTTGCCAGGAACCGCAAAATTCCTAATACCGTATCGGTTTAATATATTTACCTGCATTCCGTAATCAGCCACAAAAAGATGACCGTTACGCCTCATAATCTTGTGGGAAGAATAGTAGAACAGTTCATCCATATCAAACTTAAGGACATCTTCCTTGGATAGATAATAATAGAAAAAACGACTTCTTGCATATATTGGGGTATTAAAATATATACCGTTATCCCTGAAATTTATAATTATAACCCATTTTTCAAAAGAAAGCGCCGACGCCTCATTATACATATTTATGATAATGCTTTTGTCATTAATAAGCCTGTCAGCTTCCAAATACGCCATGTTTGCCATATTTTCCGTCTCAAACCCACCAAGGCTTATATGCTTTTTCCTGTATGTTATCGAAGCCCTGTAATATTGCGTACCGTCTTTTTTCGTGGCTCCATATACACCTTTTACCATAGTCAAAACTCCAAAAAACAACTGTATATATATCCATCGCATAAAAATCACGCATTATTTCAACATATAATGCATATAATACTAATATGCGGAAGGAGTATATATGTATTTCAAAAATTATGTTCTCTTATTTGTGGCAAATTTATTATCCTGTACAATTTTAATATTATCCAAAAGCGATTTACAGGAAAAAGCCGATACGGAAATGGTATATTTAGAATCCTTTTCCTCTGTCGAGAGGATTATTGACGTAAACAGTATAAAACCATGTTATGTTATAGCTGCCACTGAAACCGACATAGATACACTGATGAAAATAGTGGAAGCGGAAGCCGGTAATGAGGACAGGACCGGCAAGCTTCTTGTGGCGGACGTGGTTATAAACAGGGTTAAAAACGCAAGCTTTCCCGACAGCATAACAAATGTTGTATACCAAAAATCACATAACATCTCCCAGTTTTCCCCCGTCTCAAACGGCAAAATAGATAATGTTTCCATTTCGGACGAGACAGTGGAGGTAGTATACAGTGCCTTGAGGGGTGAGGATATCTCAAACGGTGCCTTGTACTTTATGGCTAGAAAATACTCCGAGCCTGAAAATGCGGCATGGTTTGACAGGCACCTCACATATCTTTTTACTCATGGAAACCATGATTTTTTCGCCCAATAACCAACTATACGGCATCCTCAACCTCAAGCTCCTGTATATCATAAATAAGCCATATATCATTTTCTTTGTATATTTTCTTAAATTTTTCAACTACACGTTCAGCCACAAGCCTTCCGTTTTCAATATCCGCATCCATGAGTATTACGATATACTGGTTGCTGCTGTATTTTGTTCCGACATCCGAAGACCTAAGAGAAGTAATAACGGAAGTTTTAAGCGCATTCATTGCAGTATCAAGTGTAATGACATCAGGATAATCATTGTGCCTTGGGTCAACAAGAGTCAGCAGTACAGTCTCTACCGGATGCTTCGACCTCTTTACATAACGTGATATAAAATTATAAATATTTTCAAATTCATCATAGGCAACATTCATAAATGTATCGTCATCGCCAAATTTTCCCTCAAGGATACTTCGTACATTGTTTAAATCGGCGCTTGTATCATGCTCATTAAATTCATAATCATCATCTGAAGCATTCTCATAATCACCAAATATGTGGTATGAGTTCTTTCCGTTGTTTTTAACATGATACAGGGATTTATCAGCATTTTTGTACAGCTTTCTAAACTCCCTTCCGTCATCGGGATAGATTGCAATTCCCATTGAGACAGAAAATCCCTCGGCACGTGTCGGTGACGAAAACTGCTCATTAAAATCACTAAATATTTTCTCCGCCTTACCAACGGCTTCCTCATGTTCAGTCATATCTGTGAAAAATGCCAAAAATTCATCGCCGCCAATTCGGCATATAACGTCGTTTTCATTTGTATTATTCTTAAGAATTTCCGCAAAAATCTTTAAGGTCTTGTCACCTGTAATATGACCATATGAATCATTTATATGCTTGAAATTATCCAAATCCAGCATAAACAGAGTACCCTTGTGACCGCTGGAGATAAGCTCATTAATCCTTGTCTCGGCATAATTCCTGTTATACATTCCTGTGAGAGGGTCTGCAACAAAGTTATTTTTAACGTCAATATTATACTTACTAATTATATTGCCTAAAGGAGCGCTGATTTCATCTGTGGTTTTTTTGTCATTATCATCAACGGTAACGCAAAAGCCCTCCTTAATCATCTTGATAAAAAGTTCTGAAAGATTGGGGTCAAACTGCGTTCCCTTCCCCTTTTCAAATTCGTTTATCACCTGTTCAGTGGTGAGCTTTTTCCTGTATACACGGTTGGTTGTCATGGCATCATACGAATCGGCTATACCTACTATACGGGCACACAAGGGTATGCTTGCACCCTTTAAGCCGAAAGGATAACCGCTTCCGTCATAACGTTCATGGTGGAATAGTGCGCCCTCCTGAACGTGTTCAATCATATGGATATCCTTTAAAATTTCACCACCTGTAAGGGGATGCTTTTTAATAACTGCAAACTCCGTATCATTGAGGCGACCTGGTTTGTTTAAAACCGAGTCCGGCACGCCTATTTTGCCAATATCATGGAGAAGTGCGACATACCTTAAATTCTGCAATTCCGATTCCGACCAGCCAAGACGACGTGCAATCTCAACGGAGCATTTTGCAACACGCACCGAATGACCGCTTGTATATTTATCCTTTGCATCAATCGTATTGGCAATCGACATGATTGCATTAATAGTGACAAGCTCCACCTGCCTTGTCTTTTTTTCAAGCTGGGTTTCCAAACCGTTCCTCAAATCATAAAGCTCCAAAATCCTGCTTATTCGTCCGTTCATAACCATAGGTACAACAGGCTTTACAATAAAGTCATCAGCACCCAGCTTAAGACATTCCGACTCGGTAATCGGGTCAGAATCAGAGGTCAAAAAAACAATTGGAATATTCGCCCATTTATTATTGGACTTTATAAGCCGTGTGGTTTCAATTCCGTTCATTTCCGGCATTTCTATATCCATTAAAATCAAGTCAACATCATTTGTATCAAGATATTTTATCGCCTCAGCTCCGGATGTGGCTGCTGCCACATCATACTGGTCGTTAAGCGCACGTTTTACCATTATACGGTTCATATTGTCATCATCTACAACTAAGATATTCTTCATATATGTTTGACCCCTTTCCTGCGCATTATAAATGGTTTGCCACTTTCAAATGACATATATTTTATTATATCAGTTTTGGGAATAATTTGTAAATATGTAAACACATAATGTTAACAAAAATGTTGACATGTAATCGCAAAATGATTTACCATATATTAGGTAAACATATCTAAACGACGAAACCATTAATTCTATGGAGGCAGACCTATGAAAAAAATGGATAAATTGATTTGGGTTATATCATTTGCATATATATGCATTATTGCTTTTGTACTGTTGGTTTTCCATGTGGATGATAAGACCATATCAAAGGGAAACATATATGATTTTAACAGCGGATGGACTATGCTTATGGATGACGGAAACGTATATGAAATAGAGTCCCTGCCTTTTTCCGTCCCCAGCAGTGCCAACGAACTGGTCATAATCGAAAATACCATACCAAGGGAATATGCAGGGCTTACGCTTTCTTTTCTGTCTGCCGATAAAACGCTCAGGGTGATATTGGACGGAGAGGTTATCTATGAATTTGGCATAAATGATAAGAGGACGTTCGGGCATACTCCGGGAAGCATTTATAATTTTATAGATATACCTGATAATTTTGAGTATGGAAATATACGTATCGAAATGGAGTCCCCTTATGCCGACTATGCCTCAAACGTCGGAAGTATGTCGATAGCCGCAAGGGATATCTCAATTCTTAATCTCATTAAGCTGAATGCGTCAAATATTCTGTGCAACGTGATAATACTTATTTCAGGATTTGTATTCATATTCCTTGCAATCATGAACGCAAGCTCCAAAAAAGGCTCATACGGCTTGGAATATATGAGCATATTTTGTATTGAAGCCTGTATATATTATTTTATAGAGACAAAATCCCTCAGCCTTTTTTATGGGAACCAGACCTTGTACTCAATTTTGATTTTCCTGATTTTAATGGTATTCCCCGTATACATGATGCTTTATTACAAGAGAAATTGGGAAGCCTGTTATGCCCGAAAGCTTAACATTATTCTGATTTTATGTTACATAAACATATTCGTACAGCTCCTGTTACAGATTTTTAATGTTGTAGACTTTATGAATATGGCTATCGTTTCCCATATAATGTTGTTTATATCAATCGTCACAGGGCTTGCTATATCGTTTGACCGTATCAGGAGGATTAAAAGTTTTGATACAGTATTGGAATTTATCTCGCTTTTCTGTATGGGCTTTGGCGCAACGTTGGATTTAATAAGAGCACATACCGTAAAAATCGGTGACTTTGGAAAGTACAGCCGCTACGGAGTGACGCTTTACTGTCTGTTCATGGTTGTAGTAAATGTTCAGAAAATTTCAAAAAGCTATGCAGAAAGCATTGAGGAAAATGCCCGTCTTTTGGAGCGTGAAGTCAAAAACATGGAGGAGCAGAACGAGCATCTGCTTATTGCAAAAAACGAAGCGGAACAGGCTAAAAAGGAAGCCCTTGCCGCAAACGAGGCAAAGAGCAACTTTCTCGCAAATATGTCACATGAAATCAGGACTCCGATAAATGCCCTATTGGGAATGGATTCAATGATTTTAAAGGAAAGCAATCAAGCCCAAATACGTGAATATGCCCTTAATATTCAAAATGCAGGGCAAAGCCTCCTGTCACTTGTAAATGACATTTTGGACTTTTCAAAAATTGAATCGGGTAATATGGAAATAGTGCCTGTAAATTATGACTTAAACTCCGTTATAAATGACTGTTATAACATGATTGCAATACAGGCATATGATAAAAGCCTTAAAATAATATTGGAAAATGACCCGTCAACACCATGTCAGCTTTTTGGCGATGAGGTAAGAATTCGCCAGATTATATTAAATATATTAAGCAACGCCGTTAAATATACACATGAGGGCTCCATAACACTCTCCTTGGGCTATGAAAGACTTGACAATGAGCATTTAATACTTAAAATTTCAGTGGCGGATACCGGTATAGGAATTGCAAAGGAAGATATAGATAAGATTTTTGAATCTTTTAAACGTATTGATGAGGTAAGAAACCGTAATATTCAGGGAACAGGTTTAGGGCTTAGCATTACAAACCAGCTAGTCTCACAGATGAACGGAAAAATCCATGTGGAAAGCGAGTATGGAAAAGGCTCTACATTCACAGTGGAGCTTCCGCAGAATATCGTGGAGGACAAACCTATCGGGGACTTATCAGATAGGTTTACAAGGCATGATGGAAATGCAAAGGCTTCCAAAGATAAATTCACAGCCCCAAATGCCCATATCCTTATAGTGGATGATGTTCCAATGAACCTTAAGGTAATGGTAGGACTCCTCAAAAATACCAAAATCAAGATAGATACAGCCGAAAGCGGAAAAGAGTGCCTTAAACTGGTAACAGAGACAAAATACGATATAATCTTTTTGGACCATATGATGCCTGAAATGGACGGTATAGAGGTGCTTAAGATTATGAAGGACATGAAGGAAAACCTGAATGTTGATACACCTGTCATAATGCTGACTGCAAATGCAATTTCAGGCGCCAAGGAAGAATATTTAAGTGCAGGCTTTACCGATTATATGTCTAAACCCGTAAGGGACGAGAAGCTCGAAGAATTATTAATGAAATATCTTCCGGAAAACCTTATTATCAAAGACGGTGAAGAATTAAACAATTTTTCCGACATTGATACAAGTCTTCCCCTGCTCAAAAAGCTGTCATTTTTAAATATCCAAAAGGGGCTTGCTTATTGCGGTGACAGCGAGGATATATATAAAGAGGTATTGGAGTCATATACAGATACCAACCGTGATAAGGATATCCAGAACTATTTTGAAAAACGTGACTGGGATAATTACAGGGTACAGGTACATGCACTAAAGAGCACCTCGCTTACAATCGGTGCGGAGGAATTGTCGGATTTAGCTAAAAGTATTGAAATGGCTACACGTGAAAATGACATTAAATTCATTGAGGAGCATCATGATGACATGGTTGCGATGTATGTTGAACTGCTTGCAAAACTTAAATATATTCTTAGTTGCAGTCCGTAAAATACTATGCTATACTGAAAAACAGTTATCAAACCCAATAAACAAAGAGGAGAACTTGAAATGGACTTATTATACAGAAGTACAAGAAGTAAAGGTGAAGCTGTAACTGCTTCGCAGGCTATTTTAAAGGGTCTTGCCGATGATGGCGGATTGTTTGTCCCTGAATCAGTTCCAGCCCTCGATAAGAGTCTGGAAGAATTATCACAGATGACATATCAGGAAACGGCATACGAGGTAATGAAGCTGTTTCTAACTGACTTTAGCGAAGAAGAACTTAAGGATTGCATTAACAAGGCTTATGACAGCAAATTTGACACAGAAGTTATAGCTCCGCTTGTAGAAGCCGACGGGGCTTATTACCTTGAGCTTTTCCACGGTGCGACAATCGCATTTAAGGATATGGCGCTTTCAATTTTACCTCATTTACTCATAACATCAGCAAAGAAAAATAATGTCAAAAATGATATCGTAATCCTTACCGCCACAAGCGGAGATACAGGAAAGGCGGCACTTGCCGGATTTGCAAATGTTAAGGGTACTAAGATTATAGTATTTTATCCCAAAAATGGCGTAAGCCCTATTCAGGAAAAGCAAATGGTGACGCAAAAGGGCGACAATACATTTGTTGTGGGAATAACAGGGAACTTTGATGATGCCCAGACAGGTGTTAAAAAGATGTTTGGTGACAAGGAGCTTGCAGGCATCATGGACAAGGCTGGCTTCCAGTTCTCGTCTGCAAATTCTATCAATATCGGAAGACTTGTTCCACAGGTGGTTTACTACGTTTACTCATATGCACAGCTTTTAAAAGAAGGCAAGATTGCAAAGAATGAAAAGATTAACGTGGTAGTGCCTACAGGTAACTTTGGAAATATACTTGCAGCTTATTTTGCAAAGCATATGGGAGTTCCAATCGCTAAGCTTATCTGTGCCTCAAATGAAAACAAGGTACTGTATGACTTCTTCGAGACGGGCATATATGACAGGAACAGGGAGTTTGTACTTACAAGCTCGCCGTCAATGGATATCCTTATCTCCAGCAACCTTGAAAGGCTTATATACCTTACTGCAGGGGCTGATGCTGACAGAAATTCGGCATTTATGAAGTCTCTTTCAACAGAGGGAAAGTATGAGATTACGGCTGATATGAAAGCAAACATGACTGATTTTTACGGCAACTATGCATCAGAAGCCGAGACGGCACAGACTATCAAGGAATTATATGAAAAAACCGGCTACGTTATTGATACGCATACGGCAGTAGCAGCAACGGTGCTCAAAAAATACCGCAAGGCAACAGGCGATAACACCAAGGTGGTAGTGGCATCAACGGCAAGTCCTTTCAAATTTACGAGAAGCGTAATGAACGCTATTGACACAAAATACGACTCAATGGGCGATTTCGAGCTTGTTGACGAGCTTTCAAAACTAGCAAATGTGGCAGTTCCCAACGCTATAGAGGAAATCCGAACCGCACCTGTTATCCATAATACAGTCTGCGACAAGAAGGATATGAAGTCAATGGTTATGAATTTCTTAGGAATTTAGTTAATACATATTGATAAATTCGGAAACTCTTGGATTGCATAGTGTAGATACACTTTAGTAATACAGGAGTTTCTCTGATATATGAAAAGGAGAGTTATTTATGAGCTTTGGAATAATTTTGGACATACTAATAATGGCATGCGGCATTTATATGATTTATTGGGCGGTACAGATGAAAAGGGAGCACAAAATCCCAGAAATGCTTGTTGGAAAGGGATTTAAGATAGAGCGTGCAAAGGACCCTGAAGGATTTATTAAATATACCTTTCCGTATACCTTCGGAACAGGGGTAATACTCTTTGGCGCAGGCTTAATCGAAGCCCTTGAGGTAATAGCCTACACGCATCCTTACCTAAACTCAATAATAAGCATGATACTTGTCGTTATAATAATTATATATGGTGTAATACTTATGAAAGCACAGAAAAAATATTTAATAGGAATAAAATAAAATGAATGTTTATAAAAATAGAATAGAACAATTACAAAAATTATTAAAGGAAAACGGTGTTGATTTTTATATTGTTCCAACCTCCGACTTTCACAGCTCGGAATATGTAAACGGCTATTTTAAGATGCGTGAGTTTTTATCAGGCTTTACCGGCTCTGCAGGAACACTTATTGTAAGCGCCACAAAAGCCGGTCTTTGGACAGACGGACGCTATTTTGTGCAAGCGGCTAACGAGCTTAATGGCTCCGGCATTGTGCTTTATAAAATGGCGGAGGAGAATGTTCCTACTGTCACTGAATATCTTGAAAAAAACGTTAAGGATGGTCAGACAATTGGCTTTGACGGACGTGTGGTAGAGGCTTCCCTCGGAAATAAGTTGGAAGAAATCTTTCATGATAAAAATGTAAACATAAAATATGAAAAAGATATTGCAGATATCCTTTGGAAAGACAGACCGGCACTTCCCTCAAGCAAATTATGGGTAGTTTCTGACGAAAATTGCGGAATGACGGTATCCGAAAAGCTTTCCAAGGTAAGGGAGTCAATGCACAAGGAGGGCGCAAGCCACCTTCTTATATCAAAGCTCGACGATATAATGTGGCTCTACAACATCAGGGCAAATGATGTTACCTGTAATCCAGTTGCATTGTCATATACATTTATTTCAATGAACGAGTCAATTATCTTTGTACAAAAAAATGCGCTTACCGACGAGACTTTAGCACACTTTAAGGCTAATAACGTGACTGTCATGGATTACGAAGAAGTAGTTGGATACCTTAAAGCCTGTACGCTCAACGGAAAGGTATGGTGTGACAAAAATAATATAAGCTATATGCTTTATAAGCTTATGGCAAACCGCACTGAGCTTGTAACAAAAAATAATCCCACAGAAATCCTAAAAGCTGTAAAGACTGACCGAGAACTTGAAAATCTAAGGGAAGCATACCTTAAGGACAGTGTAGTCCTCACCAAATTCTTATTTTGGATGAAGGAAAATGCCAGTAAGATTGATATGGATGAGCTTGGTGTTGCAAATAAGCTAGACTCAATGCGTGCCGAAATACCGGAGTTTTTGGATTTATCCTTTGAAACAATAAGCGCATATAAATCAAACGCCGCAATGGCTCATTACAGTGCGACACCCGAACATTCAGACAGGATAGAGGCAGAGGGCTTTTACCTTGTGGATTCAGGCGGTCAATACACAGGTGGTACAACCGATGTTACAAGGACAATCGCTTTGGGTGCTGTGACTGACGAAATGAAAATGCATTTTACAAAGGTCGTATGTTCTATGCTCAGACTTGCGGATGTGAAATTTCTTCACGGATGTACAGGCAGAAACCTTGACATTATAGCAAGACAGCCACTTTGGGACTGCGGCATTGATTATAAGCATGGAACAGGTCACGGAATAGGCTATATCTTAAATGTTCACGAGGGACCCCACAGCATACGGTGGCAGTATAAACCAGGAAACAGTGAAACAGTCCTTGAAGCCGGAATGATTGTATCTGACGAGCCTGGCGTTTATATAGCCGGAAGCCATGGGATTAGGACAGAGAATATTGTTGAAATAATCAATGAACATAAAAACGAGTTCGGGCAGTTTATGGGATTTAGGCATCTAACATATGTTCCCATAGATTTAGACGCAATAGACACTAAATACATGGAGCCATCAGATGTCAATAGGCTTAACGCTTATCACTCCATGGTGTTTGAAAAACTCTCTCCGTATTTCGAGGGGAAAGAGCTTGAAAAATTAAAAAAATCTACACAACAAGTCTAAAAATAGTGTGTTAATGTTAAAGTTATTAAATAAGTTTATTGACTTTTAACCGAGCTTTTGAGATAATTGTTGTTAGTATAGCTCTCAATCGCTAAGGGGCGATTTGAAAATACAAATTATTTTAATATCTAAGGAGGACCTAATATGTCAACAAAAGCGTATTATCCAATTTCAGAAATTGGTGCAGGAAAGGTAGGATTTTCTAAGACTCGTTCTATAATCGAGGCTGCCTTCTACGGAAACAACGTAGTAAAAGTAAATACATTGAAAGAGGCTTATGAATTAGCTAAGAATTCACCGGGAACAATCGTTACAGATATGAAGATTAAAGACGGTGAGACATTTGGATTGGAGAAGGATTCAAACGTATTATTATTCAACGACGGTGCAGTAACAGGACGTTACGCAGCAGCCCGCCGTATCAAGGGTGAACCTGGTGTTGATGATACCAAGCTTGATAAGGTAGTTATGGACGCTATCTATGAGACAAGGTGGAAGACAATGTATCATGCAGAGTGTTACATCGGTCTTGACCCTGAATTTATGGCAAAGGCTCATCTTCTTATTCCAGAAGGAGAGGAGAATATCCTTTACAACTGGATGCTCAACTTCCAGTATATGTCAGATGAGTATGTTAAGATGTACAAGAAATCTAAGCCAATCGCAGATGGCAAAGAGCCAGATATCTACATCTTCTCTGACCCACAGTGGGCACCACATGACGCTCCAGACGTTGATTATAGCTGCTTATCTGACCCTCTTACACTTTGCTATTTCGATACAAACCAGAACTGCGCAGCAATTCTTGGTATGAGATACTTCGGAGAGCATAAGAAGGGTACACTTACAATGGCATGGGCACTTGCCAACAGAAATGGTTACGCATCTTGCCATGGTGGACAGAAGGAATACTCTCTTGAGGGTGGTAAGAAGTTCGTTGCTTCTGTATACGGATTATCTGGCTCAGGTAAGTCTACACTTACACATGCTAAGCATGGCGGAAAGTATGATAAGTTCGGTGGAATTAAGGTTCTCCATGATGATGCTTTCATCATCAATACAGATACATGTGCATCTATCGCACTTGAGCCTACTTATTTTGATAAGACAGCCGATTATCCTACAGGCTGCCCAGATAATGAGTACTTATTATCAGCTCAGAACTGCTCAGCTACTCTTGACGAGGATGGAAAGATTCAGCTCGTAACAGAGGATATCAGAAACGGTAACGGACGTGCTATCAAGTCTAAGTTATGGTCTCCTAACAGAGTAGACAAGATTGACGCTCCTGTTAACGCTATCTTCTGGATTATGAAAGACCCTACAATCCCACCAGTAGTAAAGCTTAAGGGTGCAGCTCTTGCATCAGTTATGG
>CAYTGS010000002.1:0-32243 GCA_964437435.1 uncultured Roseburia sp. | reverse complement strand
TCGTCATATCTTCCAAGTGACATGAATGCTGCCTATCTCTATGCCCAGTTGGAGGTTGCAGATGATATTACAAAGGCGAGACTTGAAAGGTGGGAGCAGTATAATATATTATTGCAGCCATTGAAGGAAAGGGGAATTATCGAGCTGCCATACATTCCTGAAGGATGTGTTCATAATGCACATATGTATTATATAAAGACAAAGGATATAGAGGAGAGGTCACGCTTTATTGAATTTATGAAGTCAAATGGAATATTGGCGGTGTTCCATTATGTTCCGCTTCACACGGCACCGGCTGGGCTTAAATTTGGTGCCTTCCATGGTGAGGATATATATACAACAAAAGAGAGCGAAAGGCTTGTAAGACTTCCAATGTATTATTCGTTAAAGGAATCAGACGTTAATTATATTGTAGATAAGGTTAAGGAGTTTTATCGGGTATGATTATAAGCCACACAAAACAAAAGGCAGGTAAATTGTGTGGAATCCTTATTTTCACACTTTTACTTGTGTTTATCCCTGCATTCATTTTTGATTTTTATTACGACATGAATGATGACACGGCAATAAAGGATATAATTTCCGGTACTTATACGGGTACTCCGAGTGGGTACAGCATACAGATGCTTTATCCGCTGTCTTGGATTATTGCCGTTTTCTATCGAGCCATTCCTGCAGCACCATGGTATGGCTTGTTTTTGTGCCTGTGTCAGTTTGGGGTATTTGTTTTGATAGGATGGCGTCTCCTGAATATTTTTAAAAGCATAACAAGCAAATTTGTTTCAATTGCGTTTTTACTTATTATGGTACTTGGAATATTTACAAGAGAGATTGTATTTATTCAATACAGTGTGACCTCGGCAATATGTATGGTTGGCGCATTGTTCTTGTTTGTGACGTGTGAAAGGACTCAGAGAGTTTCAAAATTTATCAAAAACAATATTATACCAGTAGTTCTAGTTTTAGTATCGTTTATGATACGCACGGAGATGTGTCTTATGCTTATGCCGTTTCTCGTTCTTGCCGTATTGGTAAAATGGGCAAGCGAGGAAAAAATATTCTCTTTGTTGAATGTAAAAAAGTATATATTGGTTTCTGCAATGATGCTTGTAGGAATGCTTGCAGCATATTCCGTTGATAAGGTGGCATACAGCAGCAGTGAATGGAACAGCTTTAGGACGTTTTTTGATGCGAGAACGAACCTGTATGATTTTTATGGATTGCCTTCCTATGAGGGGGAAAACGAGGAGTTTTATAATTCAATCGGGTTATCTAGGGAGTCATATACACTTCTTGAAAATTATAATTTTGCAATTGATGAGTCAATTGATTCGTGGATGTTAAAATCGATATCTGATTACCAAAGGCAGCAGGCTGGTATTACAAACAGCCTTAAATCAACGTTTGGGTATATCAGTAAAAATAATTTAAAGGAAGCACTTTGGTTATATAAAAAGAATATTATATCTGGAGCCACAAATCCGGTGAAGCTTATATCGGATTTAGGAATAAAAGGAATAATGCTTTTGGCTGGAGAGGCAATTGTTGGATATGCGATTATTTTGGCATATTTGATTTATATTATAGGCTGTTTTTCCACTCATAATGGAAAAATTATAAGACAGGCATTTATTAAAATAATTGCGGTTTTGTTTATCAGAAGTGTTTTGTGGTTATATTTATATATGGTGGATAGGTTGCTTACAAGAGTGACAGTACCGCTTCTGATGATGGAGCTTTGTATGATTGTCCTTTTTATTATGAATGATATGGGACATTTTAAATTGGGAAAGAATTTTGGGATAGTTTCCGGAATGATTACTGTTTTGTTTTTTGCTTTATCGGTCATAATTAACTACAATGCGGTAAATACGGAATATACGCTTAGGGCGCAGGCGGATGCAAGGTGGAATTCGCTTGTTGATTACTGTGGCGAAAATATAGAAAATTATTATGTTATAGACGTATATTCGTCTACTTCATATAATGGGGTGGCTTATTCAGAGAAAATATTTAAAAATGTGGATAACTCATATAGAAATTTTGATATATGTGGGGGATGGATTGCAAAAAGCCCCCTGTACAGACAAAAGCTTGCAAGGTCAGGCATAAAGGATGTACAAAGTGCACTTTATTCAAATAAGGCTTATTTTATAGCCGAATGTGATAAGGATTTGACATGGATAGGAGAATATTATGGAAAACGGGGATATAATGTTGTCCCTGTATGTGAAGATATAATATATACAGACAATAATGAAGCTGCATTTATGGTCTACAAATTAAGTGAATAATATTAATTTGTAAATTCCTGCAGTATGGAGGATGGTGAAGATGACACCGGTAAATGAGGATTTTAGAATAAGAGGACAACATATTTATTTAAGACCGATAACGGCTGAAGATACGGATATGGTTGTGGCATGGCGCAACCATGATGAAGTGGTTAAAAATTTCATATATAGAAAACCGATTTCCAGGGAAGAACATCTTAATTGGCTTGAAACAAAGGTGAATACCGGACTTGTGCATCAGTTTGTAGTGTGTATGAATGAAGATGATATGCCTATAGGCTCAGTTTATCTTCAGCATTTTGATGAGGAAAACAGTAAGGCGGAATCGGGGATTTTTTTGGGAGATGAATGTGAAAAGGGAAAAGGAATAGGTACTGAGTCATTAAGGCTGTTAATGAAATACGCATTTGAAGTCCTTGGACTTCACAAGCTTATGGCAAGGGCTTTATCGTATAACATGGCAAGCCTTAAGCTTCACGAAAAGGCAGGCTACCTTAAGGAAGCTTACCTTAAGGATGAACTCTTTATTGAAGGAAAATACGAGGACTTAGTATTATTTGGAGCAATAAATCCAAAGCATGGAGATGAACAAAGATGAGCAAAATATATTTTGCCCAAAGGTATATAAAGGAAATTTTAACGTACAAAGAGCATATTAAAAGAAATACAATAATACAGATTGTAATTGCGACGCTGGCTTTTATTCTGCTTATGAGGATTTATCCTTTTTCTGTGGTTCAAAAGCATACTGATTCAAAACCGCAGACATTTGATATGTCGAATTACATTGAAATTGCAGAGGATGTATTTACTTCAAATGACAAAAGACTTCAGACTGTAAGTCCTACAAACAGTCATTTATATAAATTAAAACTGTATATGAGCGCTGTCCTGTCATCAACGGGAGCTGATGATACTGTTATGTTTGTGATGTACGATGACAGCTTTACGAGTATTTATAGTGAGGAATATAGTGTCTCTAAAATAGCACATGACGGTTATTTAAGTGTTATGCCTGATATTGATGTGGAAACGGGCAGGCTGTATTATTATGAAATAATTGTTCCAAGTGATTGCAGTGCCCAAATATGGCTTACGACGGCTTCGAGGGGAGAGCTTAACCAGCCTGAGAATGGGGCTCTTTTTGTGGACGGAATAGTGAATAATGATATATGCCTTGTGGCAGAGTTTGATTACTTAGTCGGACTTTCATTTATTGAGTGTATTGTATTATATGTGCTTATCATTGCAGTGGCGTTAGTGTTATATCTATTGGTAATGGCGTTTCTTATATTTTATGACAGGGAGTATTCTGCCCACAGCCGTTTGAGTGTTAAGCACATAAAAATTCTGTTAAGTGTAATTCTTATTGTTGCCGGAATTTTTGTAATATTCTTTAGTGTAATATTAAATAAGTTTGGTTCACCGGTCTTGGACCGCATTGTATATTTGATTGCGGTTGTGTCAGGGCTGATGTTTGGACTTGCTGCAATATGGCGTTCGGATTATTATCTCAAGGCAAAAAAAGAGAGCAGCAGGTCACTTATGTGGGAGAATTATATTCAGACTGTATGCTTTGGGCTGTTGTTCTATGCATTGTGTCAATATGTAAATGCATATTGGGAATACTATCATATGATTAACACAAGATGGATGCTTATATTTTTAGCCATTGCATTTCTTATGATTTTAAGGGCAAGGAATTTTATAAATAAGTATAGCGTTGCGTGGCTTATACTTGGTTGGGGATGTTCGGCTGTCTATTGCCATGGGTTTAAAAATGATGAGTATGATTTTCTTATGGCAAGGCTTACGTGTGGGGTTATTGTTTCATGGGGGCTTTTTGTATTAAACCTTGTGATTGTAATTGTAAAATCAGGAATTGTTGGGAAGATATCAGCTGGTGGAATAAGAATGTATATTGTAAAGCACAAGCTTTCTTCAATATATTTTATGCTATGGGTATTGTTTGCAATATTGATGTATGTATACAGGTATGAAAAGGTTTGGGTATTTACAGCAACGCTTCCGTTTGCTGCACTTCTTTTTGTGAGGCTTACGCCACAGGCAAAAAGCAGGTTTCTAAAAAATTTTACAAACGGAATTTTATTGAGCTTTGCGCTTGTTACATTTTTCTGTCTGCTTCATAGACCTCATCATTATTGGAGGCTTTACAGATACGCAGGTATTTTTCATACAGTTGCGTGTATGGGGGTATATCTTGCAATGGTGTTTGCTGCGGCAGTTGGAAAGCTTTATGGTAGGTTAAAGGACAGGAAAAATATAATAATAAGATGTTTGTATGAATATTTTATAGCGGGATGTGTCAGTGGATTTATAATACTTACAATGTCAAGGACTGCTTTCGTGACAGCGGCTATGGTAATGATAGCGGTTTTGGTTTTATCAATTATTGCTTACAAAAAGAAATTAAAAAGGGTAATGCAGGAACTTTCAGTTTTTGTGGTGTCAGCTATTGCATGCTTCTTTATCATGTTTTCGGCAGTGAGAATGGTTCCGGCTGTTGTAAATGATCCGGTAAGATATGATATCGAGCTACAGGATGACAGCTTTATGATATGTAAAGGCGACCCGATTGATTCAGATAAGTATATTACCATTGGAAGATTTTTTGATATGCTTTTTGGACGTTTTAAATCCGAATCGGACGATGATATTCAGGCGGGAGTGCATATAAGTAATGAGGAGACGGTTGCTTATATTGGAAATGATATAGCTACTTTTAACATGGAAAATATGGAGAACACTGATGTCAGCGAGACCTCTGTGGAAGCGTCAAATGATATCTCGAACGGACGTTTGGAGATATTCAAGGCTTATATAAGTAATCTCGGGCTACAAGGGCATCCGGGAATGGAGGCGACCAGCCAAGAGGGTATTGTGTATGGTCACGCCCACAATTCATATTTGCAGATTTCCTATAATTTTGGTATTATAGCAGGTGTGGCGTTTTTGGCAATGATTATTATAGCGCTATTTAGAGGAGCGGATATGATTATAAAGCAGGGACGCAAACACAGTATATATTTTGTACCGTTTGCGCTTGTTGTGTCATTTAGTGTTGTAAGCCTTACGGAGTGGGCATTTCATCCATGTATCCCTGTGGGATTTGCGTTTATGCTTGTACAGGTAATTTTGATTAAGGAATAGCGGTATAATTAAGCTTTATGGAGTGACATTATGAATATATTAAGACGTATAAATATACAGCTCTTGCAAAGGCGGATAATTTTAATAGTTATAGATATTATGGCAGTATGCATATCCAGCATTGCACCATTGTGGATTAGATTTGAACATTTAAATGAAATACCTGCCATATATATGAATTCGGCATGGGATTTCCTGCCAATAAATATAATATTAATGCTTGTGGTATTTTGGGTATTCAGACTATATCACAGCCTTTGGGAATTTGCAGGTCCTTCGGAGGCACAAAATATTGTTGCTGCAAGTTTTTTGTGTGCAGTTTTAGAATTTCTGGGAATGAAGCTTTTAAAGCTGCCAATGCCGAGGACACATTTTTTCCTATATGCACTCATTATGGCGGCGATTACTGCATGTACAAGGTTTTCATATAGGATAATTCGTACCGTAAAGCATAAAAAGCAGAACAGGAAAAATGCCAGCAGGGTTATGGTAATCGGTGCAGGAGATGCTGGAAATACAGTTATAAAGGAGATTATAAATTCAGGCTACAGCACAATGACAATCAAGTGCATAATAGATGACAATGAACATAAATGGGGACGTTATATCCAGGGCATAAAGATAGTAGGCGGTAGAAATAAAATTGTGGAATATGCGGCTCTTTATGGAATTGACGAGATTATTATTGCAATTCCTTCTGCAAACCGAGCTACAATGAAGGAGCTTGTTGAAATATGCAAGGAGACGAGTTGCAAGCTGAGAACTTTGCCGGGTATATATCAGCTTGTAAACGGTGAGGTAAATGTAAGTAAGCTTAGAGATGTGGACGTTGAGGATCTTTTGGGACGTGATCCCATTAAGGTTGATATGGAGTCCATCTATAACTATGTAAGGGAAAAGATAATAATGGTGACGGGAGGAGGCGGTTCAATCGGAAGCGAATTGTGCCGTCAGATAGCAGGACACCAGCCTAAACAGCTTATTATAGTGGATATATATGAGAACAATGCATATGAAATACAGCAGGAGTTAAAAAATAAGTTTCCTAAGCTTGATCTTGTCGTTTTAATTGCGTCTGTAAGAAATACAAACCGAATAAACAGTATTATGAAAGAATATCACCCTGATATAGTTTATCATGCGGCGGCACATAAGCATGTGCCCTTGATGGAAGTAAGCCCTAACGAGGCAATAAAAAATAATGTATTTGGCACATGGAAAACAGCCCAGGCGGCTGTTATGAATGGTGTCAAAAAATTTGTCCTTATTTCCACAGATAAGGCTGTAAATCCGACTAATATTATGGGGGCATCAAAGCGTATATGCGAGATGATTATCCAGACATATAACCGACATTATGATACAGAGTTTGTGGCTGTGCGTTTTGGAAATGTACTTGGAAGTAACGGAAGCGTTATCCCTTTATTTAAAAAGCAGATATTACAGGGAGGACCTGTTACAGTAACACACCCTGATATTATAAGGTATTTCATGACAATACCGGAGGCTGTTTCACTCGTACTTCAGGCTGGAGTATATGCGAAGGGCGGAGAAATTTTTGTGCTTGATATGGGTGAGCCGGTAAAGATACTTGACCTTGCAAAGAACCTGATACGTTTATCGGGATATAAGGTTGATGAGGATATAAAGATAGAATTTACAGGACTTAGACCTGGTGAAAAGCTGTATGAGGAGCTTTTGATGGATGAGGAAGGGCTTATAGATACTGACAATAAGCTTATCCATATTGGAAAGCCTATAGAGTTTGATGAGGCTCAGTTTTACGTACAGCTTAATAACCTTAAGAAAGCAGTGGAAAACGAATGTGAGGACGTAAGACCGCTTATACAGGAGATTGTGCCCACATATGTGCCAAAAACAAATCAGGAAACTATTACTGAATCGGAGGAATAACTGATGTTTGACAAAGAAACGTCGAATTATAAGCCTTTTGAAAAAAGAGTATACCTAAGTTCTCCTACAATGCATGGGGCTGAACTTGAGTACATGACAAAGGCATATACAACAAATTGGATGTCAACTGTTGGAGAGAATATTAATGAAGTCGAAAAACTCACTTGTGAGAAAATTGGTTGTAAATATTCAGTAGCCCTTACTTGTGGAACTGCGGCACTTCACCTTGCAATTAAACTTTGCGGTGAAAAGCTTTACGGTCAGCCTCGTGCTGGTCACGGTTCGCTTGAGGGTAGAAGGGTATTCTGCTCGGACATGACCTTTGATGCTACAGTAAATCCTGTGGCTTATGAGGGTGGAGAGGCAGTTTTTATTGATACTGAATATGACACATGGAATATGGACCCTGTTGCACTTGATAAGGCATTCGAGATATATCCTGATGTTAAATTGGTAGTGGTTGCACATTTATATGGAGTCCCAGGGAAAATTGATGAAATAAGAAATGTATGCAAAAAACACGGTGCACTCATTGTTGAGGATGCGGCGGAGTCATTTGGTGCAACATACAAGGGGGTGCAGACGGGAAACTTTGGAGACGAATCGGTTATTAGCTTTAATGGAAATAAAATAATAACAGGTTCTGCAGGTGGAATGTTACTTACATTTAGTGAGGAGGATGCCAACAAAGTCAGAAAATGGTCTACCCAATCAAGGGAAAATGCGCCATGGTATCAGCATGAGGAGCTAGGATATAATTACAGGATAAGCAATGTTATTGCGGGTGTGGTAAGGGGACAGCTTCCGTATCTTGAGGAGCATATTGCCCAGAAAAAGGAAATATACTACAGATATAAGGAAGGCTTTAAAGATTTGCCGGTTAAGATGAATCCCTTTGATGAGAATAACAGTGAGCCAAATTACTGGCTTTCATGTATGATAATCAACCCTGAAGCAATATGCAAACAGGTAAGGGGGGAACAGGAGGCTTTATATATACCTGAGCACGCAAAGAGCTGCCCCACCGAGATATTAGAGACACTGATATCATATAATGCGGAAGGCAGACCAATATGGAAGCCTATGCACGCACAGCCGATTTACCGCATGAATGGTTTTGTCACAAGAGAGGGAAGCGGCAGGGCAAAATCAAATGCCTACATATCAGGAGGAAGCGTTGGCACTGATGGAAAGCCGCTTGATGTTGGAATGGATATATTTCACAGGGGACTTTGTCTTCCGAGCGACAATAAGATGACAAAAGAGCAGCAGGATATTATAATAGACATTATTAGGAAGTGTTTTGAATAAATATGTGCTTGAAAGAGGCGACTAATCACGAAGAAAATGCAAGTATAGATATTATGAAATTTGTGCTGGCAATAATGGTAGTCGGAATTCACACAGAACCGTTTGGATTTAATATTTGGCTAGACAGGGGATTTGGAATAATTACAAGGCTGTGTGTACCATTTTTCTTTATTGCCAGTTCATATTATTTCTATTCAGGAAGTAAAGCTGTTACTAAGTATCTGATTAGAATTATACGATTATATTTTATCTGGTCAGTTATATATCTGCCATTTGATATGAAATACCTTAAGAATATGCATGCTACAGGTGTTTTAAGAAGATTTTTGTGGGATGGAAATGAACATGCATTATGGTATTTGTGGGGGACTGTAATTGCAACATTGACTGTGTGCCTGTTGAAAAAAGTATTAAATACTAGAGGAACATTAGTTATAACTATAATGCTATTGATTATAGGATGTATCGGAAGTACATGGAGTCCCTTGACACAGCGTATATTTGGAAAAGTCGGTGAGCATATTATAAGCAGCATAAGTTTTATTGGATATAGAAATGGCTTGATTTATGGCTCTGTATATGTAGCATTTGGAATGTATATGGCTGAAAATAGAAATTTGGTATCAATGAGAAGATGCTGTATAGGATTTTCGGTGGCAATTGCTTTGCTGATAGTTGAGAGCCTTGTGTTTGTAGTACTGTTAAAGACAAATTATACAATACTTTGGCTATCGGTTTTGCCGGCTAGTTATTATCTGTTTAATATGCTTCTCAATCTTAAAATAAAAATGTCATATAGAGTGTCGGTTTTTATGAGAAAGCTTTCGACATTGATTTATGTATCACATGGAATATTTGTGTTGATTTTGGAAAACAGACTTAGTTACTTTAGCTTTTTTACAGTAGTAGTTTTTTTGAGTATTTTCTATGGAACGGCGGTTATATGTCTGTCTAAAAAAATAACATTTTTAAAGAGGTTATATCAATAAAAGAGGTGGAGAACTATGGAGCATAAGCCTGGATTTTATGAAAAGTACATAAAGAGGTTACTTGATGTTTTATTATCGGCAGTGGCGCTCATAATTCTAAGCCCGGTATTGTTAATTGTGGCAATACTAGTGAGAATAAAGCTTGGAAGCCCTGTTATTTTCCACCAACAGAGACCTGGATATAAAGGAAAAATATTTGGCCTGTGTAAATTCCGTTCAATGACTGATGAGAGGGACGAAAATGGTGAACTTAAGCCGGATGAAATAAGGCTTACGAAGTTTGGCAAGGCATTAAGGAGTACAAGTCTTGATGAACTTCCGGAGCTTTGGAATATATTAAAGGGTGACATGAGCCTTATCGGACCAAGACCCCTGCTTGTGCGCTATTTGGAGCGATACAACGAGCACCAGCTAAGGCGGCATGAGGTGCGTCCGGGACTTACAGGTCTGGCACAGGTAAACGGACGCAATACAGTAAGCTGGGAAGAAAGATTTGATTATGATGTACAATACGTGGATAATGTCACATTTTTAGGTGACTGCAAAATTATTCTAAAGACAGTATTGACAGTGTTTAAGAGAGAGGGAATAAGCTCCGGTACATCTGCAACGATGGAGGAATTTATGGGAACAAAATCGGAGGACGCAAAAAGTGAAGATATTTAGAATTTTATTTACAGGCGTCGGTAGACGAGTGGAGCTTATGCAGGCTTTCCGTCAGGCGGCAAACAATCTTAATGTCAATCTAAAGCTGTATGGGGCAGATATGGCGGGAACAGCCCCGGCACTGGCATTTTGTGATTATACCCGAAGGGTTTGTGCAATGAGTCATCCTGATTACGTGGATCAACTTTTGGAAATCTGTATAAATGATAAGATTGATATGCTTATTCCCACCATTGATACGGATTTGCTTGTGTTAAGTAATAATGCCGGAAGATTTGATAAAATAGGAACAAAAGTCCTGATAAGTAAGCCTGACAAAATTGGGCTGTGCAGGGATAAAAATTACACTGCTGATTTTTTTATTTCATGTGGACTTAAGGCACCTGTAACGGTGAATGATTATAGAAATTATAAAGGAGTATATCCGTGCTTTATAAAGCCGAAGGACGGAAGCAGCAGTGTAAATGCTTTTAAGGTGGAAAATAAAGAGGAATTAGAGGTTTACACTGAACAGATTGGTGATTATATAGTTCAGCCGTTTATTGAGGGAACGGAATATACAGTTGATATTTTCTGTGATTATAATGGAAATCCCATATATATTACACCCCGAATTCGTTTGGCAGTAAGGGCGGGAGAGGTTTTAAAGACTGAAATCGTGATGGATAGTAAAATAATTGAGGAAAGCAGGAGGCTTATTGAGAAATTTGAACCATGCGGACCAATCACTGTGCAGTTAATCCGCCAAAATATTACGGGTGATGATTATTATATAGAAATAAATCCACGTTACGGTGGCGGTGCGCCCCTCAGTATGAAGGCAGGTGCAAGGTCGGCTGAGGCTATATTGGAAATCCTGTCGGGCAACAAAACCGAATATGAGGAAATTGCCGAGAATGGTGCAATATACAGTCGCTTTGACCAAAGTGTATGTATTTCAGAGGGAAACGTGATGCAGCCCGTCAAGGGAGTGATTTTTGATTTGGATGATACACTGTATTCTGAGAAACAGTATGTTAGGAGCGGTTACATGGCTGTTTCCGACTTGCTTGGAGATAAAAAGCTTGCGTATAAGCTGTGGGACTATTTTGAGAAAGGAAAGCCTGCGATAGACTCGCTCTTAAATGAGCTTGGCTGTACAGAGCGGAAAGAAGAATGTCTTGAGGCATATCGTGAGCATATACCTGAAATTACTCTTTATGAGGATATGGAACAACTGATTAAAAAGCTTAAGGCTAAAGGAATTAAAGTTGGAATTATCACTGACGGACGTGTATCAGGACAAAGAAAAAAAATTCAGGCATTAGGTCTTGATAAAAAAGTTGATGACTATATTATCACAGATGAGCTTGGGGGAATCCAGTTTAGAAAGCCATGTGACATTGCATTTAGAATTATGCAGCACAGATGGAGAATACCATATGAGCAGATGATGTACGTGGGGGACAATGCCGAAAAGGATTTTCAGGCACCTAGACAGCTTGGAATGAGAAGCCTTTGGTTTAGAAATAAAGACGGACTTTACCAGTCTGAGGCTAATGATGTGAGGATGACGGGAAACATCAATGAATATTTTAATATTAACAAATTATGCTAATGGTCTTTGGCTTTTTAGAAAAGAGCTTTTAATTGCATTTTTGGAGGATGGGCACAAGGTATCAGTGTCTTTGCCTCCTGATGAGAATGTGGAAAAGCTTAAAACAATACAATTAAATGGTTCAAAATTAAATATAATAGAGACTCCGTTTGAGCGCAGGGGAAATAATCCGGTAAAGGATTTTGGACTTTTTAAGACATATATGAAACTATTAAAAAGTGAAAATCCGGATGTGGTATTAACCTACACGATTAAGCCTAATCTTTACGGTGGTCTTGCGTGCAGGATAAGCAGAGTCCCCTATATCTGTAATATTACAGGACTGGGAACAGCCATAGAAAATGAAGGTTTGCTAAGCAAAATACTTCTTAAGTTTTATGCTATTTCAATGAAGAAGGCAAAATGTGTATTTTTTCAAAATACAGGGAACAGGGATTTTATGAATGACCATAACGTAGCCAGGAATAACAACAAAATGCTTCCAGGCTCCGGAATTAATTTAAGCGAGCATCCGTTTATGGAATATCCTTCTGATGAAGAAAATGGGAAAATTACATTCCTTACTGTTGGACGTATTATGAAGGATAAAGGGATTGATGAGTACCTAGAGGCAGCAAAGACTATAAAAGAGCGGTATAGCAATGTTGAGTTTTGGCTGATAGGTGATTATGAGGATGATGAGAGGGAACATTATGAACCTTTAATAAAATCACTTGAAGATAATGGCATTATCATATATTATGGTCATAGTGACAATGTTCAAAATTTCATGGCTCAAAGTCATGCGGTAGTGCATCCATCATACCATGAGGGGCTTTCAAATGTACTGTTGGAGGCTGACGCATGTGGAAGACCTGTACTTGCCGGAAATATAAGCGGATGTAAGGAAACATTTGTTGATGGCGTAAGTGGATTTGCATTTGAAACTAAGAATATCCAATCCCTTGTGGAGGCAATGGAAAAGTTTATCTCTCTTTCGTATAATGAACGAAAGAATATGGGAATTGCCGGACGCAGATGGGTAGAGGAAAAATTTGACAGAAATATTGTCTTGCAGGCTTACAGGGATGAGCTTGGGACGTTAAAAGGAGATAAAATATGAGTTTATATGAAGACATTGTAAATGGAAAAGAGAAATTATCACTTGTGGGACTTGGCTATGTAGGTATGCCTATAGCGGTTGCGTTTGCAAGGAAGATTAAGGTTGTAGGCTTTGACTTAAATGCTGCAAAGATTGAGCTTTATAAGTCGGGCGTTGACCCTACTAATGAGGTGGGCGACGAGGTGATTAAGAATACAACTGTTGATTTTACAGCAGATGCCTCAAGGCTTAAGGAAGCAAAATTCCATATTGTTGCAGTTCCGACACCTGTAAATGATGACCATACTCCTGACCTTACACCGGTGGAGGGCGCGAGCAGACTTCTGGGACAAAATCTTACAAAGGGTTCTATAGTGGTATTTGAGTCAACCGTATATCCTGGAGTAACAGAGGATATATGTGTTCCTATCTTAGAGAAGGAATCAGGCTTAAAGTGCGGTGTTGACTTCAAAATCGGTTATTCACCGGAGCGTATCAATCCGGGTGACAAGGTTCACCGCCTAGAGACAATTACAAAGATTGTATCAGGTATGGATGCTGAGACACTTGAGGAAATTGCTAATGTGTATGGGCTTGTGGTAGAGGCAGGCGTATACCGTGCAGAGTCCATAAAGGTAGCAGAGGCGGCTAAGGTAATTGAGAACAGCCAAAGGGATATTAATATTGCTTTTATGAATGAGCTTTCTATCATATTCAATAAAATGGGGATAGATACAAAGTCAGTTCTTGATGCGGCAGGTACAAAGTGGAATTTCCTTAAGTTCCAGCCGGGACTTGTAGGCGGTCACTGTATAGGTGTTGACCCTTATTATCTGACATATAAGGCTGAACAGCTAGGCTACCATTCACAGATTATCCTTTCAGGAAGACGCATAAATGACGATATGGGAAAATATGTGGCGGAAAATCTTGTAAAGAATTTAATCAAGGCAGATATTTCTGTTAAAAACGCTAAAGTTGCAATCCTTGGATTTACATTTAAGGAAAACTGTCCCGATACTAGAAATACAAAGATTATTGATATATATAATGAGCTCAAGGAATATGGCATTACAGCACAGGTGACAGATGACAATGCTGACGCTGGCGAGGCAAAGAGGCTTTATGGCATTGAGTTTACACCATTAAAGGATATAAAGAATTGTGATGCAGTAATACTTGCGGTTGCCCATGAGTCATATAAGACACTTACAATGGCTGATATTGATAAGCTCTATGCCAATAATGGTAAGGCAAAGGTGCTTACTGATTTGAAAGGCATCCTCAATAAAAAGGAATATGTAGATGCAGGATATATATACTGGAGATTATAAAAAAAAGAACCTGATATTTTTTGGAATATTTGCTGTGTTTTTCGGATTTCTTCTGTTTACAGGTGAGCCGATATATGTAAATGACACATACCAGTATGAAAATCAAATGGTGATGAGGGAACCGGGATATGCGCTTTTAATTCAATTTTTAAGGTTTATTTCGCCGGAAAATCACTACGAGCTTATTATTATACTCCAAAATCTGCTTGCGATTTTTACAAATACGGCAGTTATAGCTTATATGAGAAAGCGATTTAGGTTAAATATGCCAATGGCGCTGACGTTTGTGCTTATATTGCTTACACCCCATATTATGACACCGGTATTTTCAAATACACATTTAGTGCTGACAAATTCCCTTATGACGGAGGGGGTGCTCTTTTCCCTTTACCCGTTAGGGATAATAAGTATTCTTGATGCTGTATGGGAGCGAAAGCCACTTGGAAGAAAAAGTATTCTAACTATTTTGTTTTTTGGTTTTATGTCCCTTATACGTGGTCAGATGATGGTATTGTTTGTTGTATGGCTTATTGTCATGGGTATAATCGTGATTGTTGATAACGTTAAGGCTGTGACTGTTATACTAAAGCAGGGAATATTGCTTTTAGTTGTTTTTTTCCTTGTCTTTGTTGCTAGGACTTATATAGTCAGGACTTATAATTATCTTGAAAACGGACTGTTTGTTGATACTGCTTCTGGAAGCGCCATGTCCTTTGCAAATGTGCTTTATGTTTCTGATAGAGATGACGGTGAGGCAATAGCTGATGAGGCATTGAGAGAGATTTTTTATGAGATGTATGACGGGGCGGATGCAGAGCAATTGAATTATAAGTATGCACCGAGCGGATTGATACAGAGGGCATTACACCATGAATTATGTCATGAGGAGCTTAATTTTACCCATTTTTCGGAACCTGCCAGAAGGTATGTTGGTGAGACAAAGGGGATATATGCAGACCGATTTCAGGAGCTTATGATAGAAATAGATGATGTGGCGGATGAGCTGTCAGCATACCTAATGCCAAAGGTCATGGGAAAATATATTAAAAATTATTTTGCAGTCATAGCGTTGGGATTTGTTAGGACAGTGGCATATGAAAAGGGTATTCTGCCATTGTATGCAGTATGTGTATATATTATTGCAATTGGGCTTACTTTTATTTTGTGGAAGAAAAACCATGCAAGCAAGGCGGCGATATTCATGGCGGTTATACTTCTTACGATAGTAGGAAATGTATGTGCTACGGCGCTCATGATACAGTGCATTTCAAGGTATATGATTTATAACCTGCCATTATTTTATATAGCGTTATTATTGGAAGTAAAGGAACTAATTAAGGAGAAGTAAAATGGGATATAAGAATTTAAAATTTCCTGAGAACAGTGTATTTTTGGTTACGGGGGGAGCCGGATTTATAGGCTCTAATCTCTGTGAGGCGCTTACCGATATGGGATATCAGGTGAGATGTCTTGATGACCTTTCAACAGGTAGGGAAGAAAACGTAAAGATGTTTCTGGATAGGCCAAACTATACATTTATAAAGGGTGACATTAAGGATTTCGATATATGCATGAAAGCTTGCGAGGGCGTGGACTATGTATTAAATCAGGCTGCGTGGGGGTCAGTCCCTAGGAGTATTGAGATGCCTTTATTCTATGAGCGGAACAACATCATGGGAACACTTAACATGATGGAGGCTGCAAGACAAAACGGTGTTAAGAAATTTGTATATGCCTCAAGCTCATCAGTTTATGGGGATCACCCTGTACTTCCTAAAAAAGAGGGACAGGAGGGAAATCTTTTATCTCCATATGCCCTTACGAAGCGTACAAATGAGGAGTATGGAAAGCTTTATAAGAAGCTTTATGGACTTGATACCTATGGAATGAGATACTTTAACGTATTTGGACGTAGGCAGGATCCAAACGGTGCATATGCCGCAGTTATTCCTAAGTTTATAAAGCAGCTTCTTGACGGTGAGGTTCCCACAATAAACGGTGACGGAAAGCAGTCAAGGGACTTTACCTATATTGAAAATGTTATTGAAGCCAACCTTAAGGCGTGCCTTGCGCCAAGCGAAGCAGCAGGACAGGCATTTAATATTGCTTATGGTGGACGTGAGTATCTTATAGACATTTATTACGATTTATGTAAAGCTCTTGGAAAGAACGTTGAACCAAACTTCGGGCCAGACCGTGCGGGGGATATCAAGCACTCTAACGCTGATATATCAAAGGCAAAAGAGCTCTTAGGCTATAACCCTGAGTACAGCTTTGAGAAAGGTATCGCACTTGCAATTGACTGGTACAAGGAAACATTGTGAACTTCGTTCACGTTGCAAGTTTGTGCTAAAGCCCAAACTTGAGGAGTATTGACATGTATGTGACAATAAGAATGGATGATATTACACCTGATATGGACTGGGCAAGGTTCCTTAGATTTAAAGAGCTTTGTGATCTGTATCAGGTTAAACCGCTTATAGGGGTAGTGCCTGAAAACCATGATAAAATGCTCAGCTTTGATGATAAAAAAGCAGGCTTTTGGGACTATGTTAGAGAGCTTGAGAATGATGGCTGGACAATAGCCCAACATGGTGTATACCATGTATATTCCACAAAGAAAATGGGGTGCTTTCCGCTTAACAGGCTCTCGGAGTTTGCAGGATTGCCCTACGGGAAACAATATGAAATGCTTGAATATGGCAAAAATATATTGGAACAAAACAGAATACAAACCGATATTTTTATGTCACCAGCACATTCTTTTGATAATAATACCTTAAAAGCGTTGAAAAATTTAGGATTTAATAAGCTCACGGATGGTTTTGGAAATATTCCGTATATTTCAAAGGGCATGACCTTTTATCCAATATCATATAAACAGAGCAGTTCGCTTAAAAAGACTAAGGGCTATACTACATTTGTGGTTCATACGAATACCATGAAGGATAAGGATTTTGAGAGATACGAAAAATTGTTCAAGGAGAATAGGGACAAGCTTATATCTTATTCGGAGCTTTTAAAATTGGAAGCGAAACGTCGAAATGCATTTGAAGCAATAAAAGAATATATAATGGCTGTGGTAAAATTTACATTGGTAAATATTAGGAAGCTTGTTTAAGGAGATTTAGGTGGAATTTAATTCATATTTATTTATTTTATGTTTTATGCCGATTGTTGTCTGTGCATATTATCTGATTAACCATGTTGTCGGATTTAAGTTTGGAAAATATTGGATAATAGCTGCATCAATATTTTTTGCGGGCTATAATGGTTGGCACACGTTATTGTTTCTTGTATTCAGTGTGGTATTTAATTATATATGTGCCTGTGGAATTAAGAAAAACAAAAATAAAGCCCTCACTGCCTTAGCCATTATTATGAATATTGTGGCATTGGGATACTATAAATATGCGGGGTTTTTGTCATTGCCCTTTGATGTAAGCAGTATTATCGTGCCACTGGGTATCAGCTTTATCACATTTCAGCAGATATCTTTCATTGTGGATGTATATAGGGGAAAGATAGATAATATTTTTGCGGATGATTATATTTTTTATGTCATGTATTTTCCAAAGCTTGTTCAGGGACCAATTACAAGATATGACGAGCTTATAAAGCAGCTACATGACGATTCAAATAAAAATCCCAATGCTGACAATCTGGCGAATGGATTTTGGACGTTTACAGTGGGACTTGCAAAGAAGGTTTTGGTGGCTGATGTTTTATCGGCGGCTGTAAGCTGGGGATATGGAGAGGGATTTTACCAAATGAGCGCAGTGGATGCGATTATTGTGGCGCTTTGCTTTACATTTCAGATTTATTTTGACTTTGGCGGTTACAGCAACATGGCAATCGGTATATCTAAGATGCTTAATATAGACGTTGCAAACAATTTTGCAGCTCCATACAGGTCAAAATCAATAATTGAATTTTGGAAAAGGTGGCATATATCCCTTACTGATTTTTTACGTGAATATATATATTTCCCATTAGGAGGAAGCCGGAAAGGAAAAATAAGGTCATACTTTAACAGTATGGTTATATTTTTGGTGAGTGGTCTGTGGCATGGCTCCGCATGGAATTTTATAGCATGGGGAGGATTGCACGGTGTAGCATACTGCCTCAATAAGTTATTTTATAAGCAGTGGGAAAAATTAAATTCTGTATTCAGGTGGTTTATGACATTTATATTTATAAACGCTTCATGGGTTTTCTTCAGGGCATCCACGGCGGAACAGGCAGTGGAACTGCTTGGTAGAATTGTGAAAATGGAGAGTCTTTCAATCAGTGATGGACTGATTAATTGTTTTAAGCTTTCTGAGGTTTCGTTTATTGCCGGAAGAATTGAAGTATTTTCAAACTTTATTCTAACGCATAGCACATTGGAAATGTGGGCATGTTTGGCAGTTATATTTATCATATCATTATGTGCAAAGGACCGCATATCAGAAAAATTCAAGCCTACAGCAGCTAAATGCATAGGTACTGTTATTATGCTTTCATGGTCAATAGTATCACTTTCCAATGTGGCAGAGTTTATTTATGGAAATTTCTAGGGATAGGAGATATTTATGAAATCAAAAACCTATTTAATTATATCCCTTATAGGCACGCTTTTATTTTTAATGTGTTTTGCCGGAATAACTATTTATATTGACCCGCTATTTCATTACCATGCACGTGTAGACGGAATACAGTATCCATTATATGATGAACGATATATGAATGACGGAATTACGAGAAATTTTGAATATGATTCAGTAATAACAGGTACTTCAATGACCCAGAACTTCAAGACGTCGATATGGGATGGAATGTTTGGAACAAATTCAATTAAAATTCCATTTTCAGGTGCATCATATTATGAGCTTAATAACGTGCTTGAAAGATGTTTTGATAGGAATGACCATATCAGGTTGGTAATGAGGGGGCTTGATATGACCGGATTATTGGCAGACAAAGATTCAATGAGCTATGAGGAATATCCGGATTATCTGTATGATGACAATATTTTCAATGATGTATATTATGTGTTGAATAAGGAAATATTCTTCACGTTCACGGAATATGTATTCACGTTTAACAGGCTTGGAGGAAATAGCACAGAGTTTGACGTATATAAAAATTGGAATAACAATTATGAATACAGTGCCCAAAAGCTGATAGAAGAATATTCAAGATGGGATATCTCGGACAGTGAAAATCCGCTGACCCAGGAAGACATTAATATGATGACTGAAAATTTGGAACAGAATGTTATTGCCATTGTCAGTGAAAATCCCCAAACACAGTTTTATTTCTTTATTCCACCATACAGTGTGCTATATTGGGATGAGGAAATCAGAAGCGGAAATTTTGACAGAATTTTAGAGGCACACAAGCTTGAGATAGAGCTGCTTCTCCCATATGAGAATGTTCACCTGTTCTCATTTATTGATAATACGGACATAACATATAATTTAAATTATTATATAGACAGTCTTCATTACAATCAGACCATAAGCGATTTTATGATGGGATGTATGTACAATAATGTTGGACTTTTGACAGAAAATAATTATCAGCAATATATTGAAAATCTGCGAAACACCTATGGAAGTTTTGATTATGACGGACTATTTGCTGAATATGGGAAATAAGTAATCAGGAAAGGTACACTATATGGCAACGGTAAGGGTATTGCATATTGTGGGTGCAATGTATCCAGGCGGAATGGAAAATTTCATAATGAATATTTATAGAAAGATTGACAGGAATAAGGTTCAGTTTGATTTTGTAATCCATATGCGCAAGGATAATGATTATGTGGAGTTGATTAGAAATATGGGGGGGAAGGTATATGAACTTCCAAGGCTTACGAGTCATCCCATTAAAAATTTAAAAGGTATTTACAATATAGTAAAGAATAATGAATACAAAATTGTTGTAAGACATACATCAAATGCCCTTATTACACCGCAGCTTATGGCGGCAAAAAGAGGCGGGGCATATACAATATGCCATTCCCACAATGAGACTGACCCTAATAAATTGCTCCATATACTTGGGCGGATGCTTATGCCAATGGCTGCTGATGAGCGCTTTGCCTGTTCCATAAATGCAGGCAAATGGATGTATGGCTCAAGAAAATTCCGTGTAATTCAGAATGCAATTGACATAAATAAATTTCAGTACAGTTTGGATAAGGCAAGGAAAGTAATTGATGAGTTTGGGTTGGAGGGAAAACATGTATACGGACATATCGCCAACTTTATAGAGTCAAAAAACCATATGTTTTTAATGGAAATATATAAGAAATTATCAGAAATAGATAAATCCGCTGTCTTTTTCTGCTTAGGAGAGGGAGAGCTAAGACCAGAGATAGAATTAAAAATAAAATCCCTTGGACTTGAAAATAGGGTAATCTTAACAGGAATACGTCATGATGTGGAAAACTTTATGTCGTGCTTTGATGTTTTGATTTTTCCCTCAATATTTGAGGGGCTTCCCCTCACGGTTATAGAGGCTCAGGCGGCAGGGCTTCCATGCCTTATATCTGAAACAATTACAAAGGACGTGGTTGTAAGCGACGGTCTTGTAAATTTTGAATCAATAGATAATGAAGCCGAGGTATGGGCAAAAAGAGCGGTTCAATTGGTAAATACAACGGATAGAACCTGTCAGAGGGACTTGATTGCAAAGGCGGGATATGATGCGGATGCAGTTGCCAAATGGTATGAGGATTATTTTTTAAGGATTGGTGCAGAACATGATAAAGACCAAGGAGCAGTTAAAGCAGGTTCTTGAAGTTGAAGAAAGAATATATAACAAAAAATGGTATTATAGCCTTCCATTTAATCTCACGGAACAGCAGATATTATATAAACATATGAAATATCTTAGAGAAGCGGAATATGCGCTAAACAGTGGCAAAAGACTTTCAAGGTACTGGAATTTAATCCTTCTTTTGCGTATTCAGACAAGATATGCAATTTCAATTCCCCTAAATGTGGTTGGTGAAGGCTTTGAGATAGTTCATTTAGGCTCAGTTATAATAAATGCCAAGGCTAAAATTGGAAAAAACTGTAAGGTACATCCAGGTGTTGTTATAGGTGCAAATCATGATTTGGCACCCAAAATTGGAGACCATGTATATATAGGACCTGGGGCAAAGGTATTTGGAGACATAGAGATTGCTGATGATGTTCAGATAGGTGCAAATGCCGTAGTAAACAAGTCATGCATGGAAAATGGTGCGGTGCTTGTGGGCGTTCCGGCAAAAATTATATAACGGGAGAAACCTATGAAAGAAAAAATTCGTATTCTTCATGTCGTTGGAAGATTAAATGTGGGTGGCGCGGAGAGCAGAATAATGGATTTGTACCGCAATATTGACAGGGAGCATATACAGTTTGATTTTATACAGCATATGTCACAAAAGGGAGCATACCAGGATGAGGTTGAAAGCTTAGGCGGTCATGTATATTCAATTCCGAGATTTCGTATATATAACTATTTTCAGTATAAAGAAAGCTGGAAAAGGTTTTTTAGGGAACATCGAGAGATAGATGTGGTTCATGGTCATATGACAAGTACAGCATCAATTTATCTTCCTATTGCGAAAAAAACAATAGGGGCATATACGATAGCCCATGCCCGAAGTGCAGGGGTTGACAAAGGATTTAAGGGATACGTTACTAAACTTCTTCGTAAAAATCTTAGTAAAAAATGTGATAGTTGTTTTACTTGTTCAAGGCTTGCTGCCAAAGCGGTGTTTGGAGAAAAAAATATAGATAGTGTAAAGCTTGTTCCAAATGCTATTGATGTTGAAAAATTTGCCTATAATGTAACTGTACGCAATAATATAAGGGCAAATTACAAAATATTTGAAAATGATTTTGTAATAGGTCATGTGGGACGGTTTGATACAGTAAAAAACCATGAATATATGTTGGAGATTTTGGCAGAGTGCCTTAAGAGGAAAAAAACAGTTAAGCTTATGCTTGTGGGGGACGGAATTTTAAAATCAGAAATTGAACATAAGGTAAATGATAGGGGGCTTGGCGAAAATGTTATTTTTGCGGGAAACCAAAAAAATATATTTGATTATTACCAAGCTTTTGATTTCTTTATACTGCCGTCTTTCTATGAGGGGCTTCCAGGAACGGCTATTGAGGCACAGACAAGCGGGCTTCATGGAATTTTGTCGGATAAGATTACTTCAGAGGCAGTTGTTACTGATTTAATGAAATTTATGAGTATAGAACTTCCAGCTTCAAAGTGGGCTGATGAAATCCTGTCAACAGATATATGTACGAGAAAATCCATGGTTGATGAGGTTAGAAATGCTGGATTTGACGTGAAAGAGCAGGCGCGTAGGCTTGGCGAGTTTTATCTTGGACTAAAATAATGGTGAATTGTGATGAAAATTTTATTTCATTTAAATGATATGGGCAGAGGCGGTGCACAAAGGGTAGTTGGAATATTAAGCAATGCCTTTGCGGGAAAAGGTCATCAGGTTATAATTGCAACTCAGTGGTATGCTGAGAATGAATACAAAATTGATGCTAAAGTTCAGAGGGTTTCCGTTGGGTTAAATGAGGCTGATAAGAATAAGGGTAGACTTTCAAAGGCTTTTATAAGATATTTAAGGCTTAGAAAGTGCATAATCCAAAATAAACCAGATATAGTAATTTCGTTTTGCAGCAAAGCAAATTTCAGAAGTTCCTTTGCAATGATTGGTCTTAGGATACCGTTGCTGGTATCGGTAAGAAATGACCCTATGGTAGATTATGCCCCCTATAAGCTTCCTACATGGTATATGGAGAGAAAGGCGGCAGGATGTGTATTCCAGACACCTGATGCCATGAAATATTTTAATAAAAATCTCCAAAATAAGGGCAAAGTAATATTAAATCCTATATCCGAACAATACATTAACCCCAATTGGGATATTAATACGAATATAGAAAGAAAAAAAGAGATTGTGACAGTTGGAAGAATTACTTCCCAAAAAAACCATCTATTATTATTTGAAGCATTTAATGAAATAAGCCTGAAATATCCTGAATATACTCTAAAACTATATGGTGAAATCCAGGACAAGGATGTTTATGAAAAGCTTAAACAGTATATATCTGATAATAAGCTTGAAAATAGGATTATATTTATGGGTCTAAAATCAAATCCTGGTGATTATATAAAGGATGCGTCAATGTTTGTGCTGTCATCAGATTATGAGGGGATGCCAAATGCCCTTATGGAGGCAATGGTTTTAGGAGTGCCCTCTATTTCTACTGATTGTCCATGTGGCGGTCCACGAATGGTTATAGAAAATTGGAAAAATGGAATACTTGTTCCAGTTGGTGATAAAAATGCTTTGGCAGAGGCGATGGAATATATAATCACGCATGAAAGGGAAGCTGACATTATGGGAGAGGAAGCGAAAAAGCTTATAGAACAGGTTGAGCCTGATAAGATATGTGGTCAGTGGATGGAGTATATATTAGAGCTAGTAAACTAGGCATCAAAACAAGGAGAAACCTATGTGCGGTATATGCGGATTTATTTCAAAAGAAAATATAGGGCTGGATAAGCTTAAGGCAATGAACGACACAATGTACCACAGGGGACCGAATGACAGCGGAGAGGAAATCTACCAGTCTATAAATGGTTATAATGTCGGTATGGCGCACAGGCGGCTTTCGATACTTGACCTTACACCAATGGGACATCAGCCATACGTGTCGGAGGATAAAAGTGTGGTGATTGTATTTAACGGTGAGATATATAACTATTTGGAGCTAAAAAAGGAGCTTAGCGGATATCCTTTTAAGTCGAGCTGTGATACGGAGGTAATCCTTGCGTCATATCTTAAATGGGGTATAAAAGCGATAGAAAAGCTTAATGGAATGTTTGCGATTGCAATATTTGACAGGGATAAAAACAAAATATATCTTTGCCGTGACAGGATTGGAAAAAAGCCACTCTATTATTGGAATAAAAATGAAAATATAGTATTTGCCTCGGAGCTGAAACCTATTATGAAGGCATTTGAATATATGAATGTATCAAAGACAATCAATAAAAAGGTAATGGCGAGATATATTTATCAGAAATATATTGCGTCACCTGATACTGTTTTTGAAAATGTATATCAGGTTGAGCCGGGGATGGTTGTAAGTATTAAGATAGATAAAAATTTAACTACTGAAAAAAATAAATTTTGGAATATAAATACCATATATCATGAAAAAAAGGGTACGGGTCCTAATAATTTTGTTGAAGCCAAGTCAGAGCTTAAATCAATACTGGAGAAATCCGTAAGAAACCGTATGATTGCGGATGTGCCATTAGGCACTTTTCTAAGCGGAGGATATGACTCATCCCTTATAACGGCGGTGGCACAGTCGGTATCCGCTACTCCTGTAAAGACCTTTTGCGTTGGATTTGATGACGAGAAATATAACGAGGCAAAGTATGCAAAAGAGGTTTCAAAACATTTAGGAACTGACCATACTGAATTTTATATTGGCGAAGCTGATATGCTGCGCCTTGTGGAGAGTATACCTAAATATTATGACGAACCCTTTGCAGACAGCTCCCAGATTGCAACAATGCTTGTATCGGAGCTTGCAAGAAAGGATGTTACCGTTGCCCTTTCAGGTGACGGGGGAGATGAGTTTTTCTGTGGATATAATATTTATAAAAAAGTAGAGCAGGCATGGAAGCTTGATTTCATGGGAGCATTAGCTCACGGAGTAGGACGGGTTGGAAATATTGAAAGTAGGTATCCATTTAAGCTGCGTGTAATTTCCCAAAACAGAAATAAAGAGGCAAAAACCCAGTTTATAGCCGGAAACTATATAAAGGCTGCCCAAAATATGGTGAAGGAAAGTGGAGCACTCCCATGCTTTTATGATTGGGAAAGCCGTTATAATGAGAATAATTGGCAGGAGAGGCGTATGCTCCTTGATATGGAAACATATCTTCCGAGTGATATTTTATGCAAAGTTGACAGGGCTTCAATGAAATATTCATTGGAGACGAGATGCCCTATATTAGACAGGGACGTTATGGAATTTGCTTTCAGTATTCCACATGAATTCAAGTATAATAATGGCGTTAAGAAATATATATTAAAAGAGCTTGCCTATGATTATATACCAAGTCGGCTTTTAGACAGACCTAAAACCGGATTTGGAGTGCCTGTTGATAAGTGGCTTAGAAGTTCCTTGAAAAACCAGCTTCTTGATTATACCGACAGGGATTTCCTTAAGAAACAGGGGATTTTTGAGGCTGATTACACAGCGGATTTTGTAAGAAGCTATCTTAAAACTGGTGATGTCGGCTCTGGAAGCGGTGAAAACTATTCAAGAACAGTGTGGGCGGTTTTCGTATTTCAGCAGTGGTATGAATATTATATGAAATAGTGTTATACATCAGGGAGGAATTACATGAAAAGAGACAGAAAAATAAATTGGGCATATATAGCTATTTTGGTTGTAAGTATATTGTTTTACTTATTTTGGTTTTTTCATGATGGTGTCATTATGACCGTTGATGGTCCCTCTTATATAAATATGGAGACAAACAGAGAGCCAGGATATTGCAGCTTTTTGTGGATACTTAGAAGTATATTCGGAGAAGACAGCTATCTTAATGTGGTAGTGGTAATACAATGCATTGTTGCAGGAATTGCGGCATATGTGCTTACTGTAAGGATAAAGGAGCGTTTTGGACTCAATTGGGTATGGGCACTGTGCATATTGTTTTGCCAATATGGAATTACACTTTTAAACCGTTTTGTGGCAAAGCGAAGCTACAGTTATTCATGCGGAATTCAGACGGAGGGACTTACTTTTTCGCTGTGGATATTTTTCTTCATGAATTTAATCGGAATAGTATATGATAAGGACAAAAAGAGTATCATAAAAAGCTTAATATGGGCAGTGGTTTTGGTAAGTATAAGAAAGCATATGTTGGTATCATTTGGAATGATTTTTCTTTGCCTCGTCTATATATGGTGGAAAGATAAGAAGTGGTTAAGAACAATTGTTTACAGTATGGTTATTATAATTATAGGATTTTGCAGTACAAAGCTTATTGATTGTACTTATAATTTCGCCCAAAGAGGTGTGTTTGCACCACATACAGGGGATTCAAGCTTTATTGTTGGAACTGAGATTTATCTTGCAAATGATGATATGGTATCAAATATAAGTTCTGATATTAATAAAGAATTTTTTGTCAAAATAATGGAAATGGCTGATGAAAATCAATATAACACTAAATATCGACAGGGGAATGGATGGCAGGAGATAGTAAACCATTATGCTGAATGTTACGATAGAATAAAATTTGATGTTGTGAATGTTGTAATAAGGGAATATCAGGATAGTGTAGGTATTTCGGATGATGAGAGGGAGGAAAGCCGCAATGAAATATTATCGGAAATGATGAAGGATTTGCTTGTGCCGTGTCTTCCTGGAATTTTAAAACTCTTTGTGTGCAATGTTATAAGCGGATTTATAATTACAGTATTAAAGGTACACAAATACCTTAATGTGATGGCTTTTTTCCTGTATATGGCATATATTGTTGTTCTTGTATGGCTTGTTAAGAATAAATCTTATAAAAAATTAAAAAAACAGTACAGTGTAGTTCCATTTGCCATATTGGTATTATTAGCAATAGCATTAAATGTAGGGATTACATCAGCTACAATTTACTGTCAGATGAGATATATGTTATATAATACGGCGTTTTTCTATCAGGCGGGACTTTTGATGTTGATAGAGGCAGGACATATAATTAAAGAAAAGTGACTTCAGGGAGGAATTACATGAAACGGATAGCATTGTTTATTAGCTCGCTCCAAAAGGGCGGTTCAGAGCGGGTCATGGTTAATTTGGCTGAATATTTTCATAGAAACAACTACGAGGTTATTTTGGTAACGCAGTATAAGCAGGATGTGGAGTATAATATAAATCCCAAAATCAGTAGAATATATTCGGAGCCGGAAGAAAACCTTTTAAATAACAGCAGGCTTCATAATTTCCGAATAAGGTTCAAAACCCTTAGAAATATTTGGAAAACATATAAGCCGGATATAATATTGTCCTTTTTGGGAAAAAACAATCTTATGGCAGTGGCAACCTCAATGTTGCTTCCGGTCAAGACAGTGGTTTCAGTCCGTGGTGAACCTACTATGGAATATCATGGTAAATTAATGAGTTTCCTTGCCAGGTTATTGTTTAGGTTTGCGGACGGTGTAGTATTGCAGACTAAACAGTCCATGAAATTCTTCCCAAAAGCGGTGAGAAAAAAATCCGTAATCATGTCAAACCCTTTAAATCCGGAGTTCCTTGATAGAAAATATACAGGTACACGGGATGACTTGATTGTCACAGTTGGAAGGCTTGATGATAACAAAAACCAGGCGATGCTTATTCATGCGTTTGCTAGAATAGCAACAGAGTTTCCAAATATGAAGTTAGTAATTTATGGTGACGGCGAATGTATGAGCGAGCTTGAGGATTTAGTCAGGGCAAAAAATCTTGCGGACAGGATAACACTTCCGGGAAGTATTACGGACGTTCCGGAACACATATGCAGGGCACGTATATTTGCCCTCACGTCAAATACCGAGGGAATGCCAAATACAATTATGGAAGCAATGGCACTAGGGCTTGCGGTTGTATCAACTGACTGTCCCTGTGGAGGTCCGGCACAGCTTATAGAAGATGGGGAAAACGGTCTGCTTGTTCCGGTAGGTGATGCCTATGCCCTTGCGGATGCATTTAGGAGAATACTTAACGATAGCCCACTTGAAGAAAAACTCAGGGAAAATGCTTCGAGAATTACTGTAAACCTTGCTCCGGATAAGGTTAATAGGGAGTGGAGAGATTATTTGGATAATTTGTAATGTAAGAACATGTTAAAATTTAAGTTTTACCATGTTCTTAGTCGTTATAAACTGAATATTTTGTTTTTATAAATAAATTATTAAAAATAAAAAATAGACATAAGTCGGCATTGAAAAAATAAAATTGCTGTACTATACTAAGAAAATGAAAAAATACGGACGAGGTACGGAGGGGTGCTGAAATGGACGAGGAAGTGAAAAAAGGCGGTGAGGAAGGCGGCTTTATGATTAAAGTTGCAACCTTCATCGTAGACAGGAGAAACCTTTTCTTCCTGTTGTTTGGAATTGCATTGATATTTTCGGTTGTATCAATGAATTGGGTAGGAGTGGAGAACAAACTGTCGGCATATCTGCCTGACACCACGGAGACAAGTCAGGGACTTGACCTTATGGAGGAGCAGTTTATAACCTATGGAACTGCCAAGGTTATGGTAACTAATATCCCATATGATGAAGCGGATAAAATTTATCAGGAGCTTGATGCCCTTGATACAATTATTCTTCTTGATTTTGATAATACAAAGGATCATTATAACAATTTCTCAGCCCTGTATAACATAACATTTGGGTACAGTGAGGATGATGACAGGGCACTTGAAGCATTGGACGAAGTGAAGGAAATGCTAAGCGACTATGATATATATGTATCGACCTCGATGGGAGATTCTTCCGCAGAGGAGCTTGCGTCAGAGATGCAGGTTATCAGTGTGCTTGTTGCCATAGTTGTCGTTTCGGTGCTTTTATTTACGTCCCAGACCTGGGCGGAGGTTCCTGTTCTTTTAATTACATTCTGTTCAGCAGCACTTATAACAAAGGGTACTAACTTTTTAATGGGTACTATTTCGTTCGTGTCAAACTCGGTAACGATAGTACTCCAGCTTGCTCTGTCGGTTGACTATGCTGTTATTTTCTGTAACAGATACAAGGAGGAGCACCAGACTCTTGATATAAGGGAGGCTGATATAGTAGCCCTTAGTAAGTCTATCCCTGAAATATCATCAAGCTCGCTTACCACAATCGGCGGTCTTATTGCCATGATGTTCATGCAGTTTGGTATAGGTGTTGATATGGCTCTCTGTTTAATCAGGGCTATATTCTTAAGCTTGCTTGCTGTGTTCCTGCTTATGCCTGGACTTATTATGCTCTTTGGTAAGGCAATGGATAAGACAAAACATAAAAGCTTTATTCCCAAAATCCCATTTGTTGGAAAGTTTGCATACAAGACGAGATACATAGTCCCGCCGCTTTTTATAGTTGTCCTTGTGGCTGCCTACATAATCCAGTCAAAGTGTCCCTATGTTTATGGTTATACAATGATTGAAACCCCTGTACAGAGTGATTCCATGCTTGTTGATGAGCTTATAGAGGAAAGCTTTGGCTCTGAAAATTATGTTGCACTATGCGTTCCTTCTGGCAGCTATGAGAAAGAGAAAAAGCTTATAAAGGAGTTGGAAGCAAGGGATGAGGTTGACCATACACAGGGACTCGCAAGTATTGAGGCGCTAGATGGATATATGCTTACGGACAGGCTTACAGCCAGGGAATTTTCGGAATTATTAGAGATAGATTATGAAGTTTCTGAACTTTTGTATATGGCATATGCTGTAAACGATGAGAATTACGCTAAGATTATCAATGGATTTGCTAATTATAGTGTGCCATTGATAGATATATTTATGTTCCTATATGATGAGGTTGATGAGGGATATGTCACCTTGGATGATGATTTGATGGATACCCTTGAGGATGCACACAAATCAATGCAGATAGCCCTCGACCAGCTTCAGGGACCTGATTACAGCCGTATCCTTGTTTACCTTAACCTACCACAGGAGGGGGATGAGACTTTTGCGTTCCTTGATGAGATGCACGAGATTGCGGCAAAATATTATGATGGAACAGTCCTTATTCCGGGTGAATCAACCAGCCAGTATGATTTGTATAAGACCTTCCAGCGTGATAACACGGTTGTAAATGTTGTGTCAATTCTTGCGGTTTTGGTAGTATTGCTGTTTACATTTATGTCGGCAGGTATGCCTGTGCTTTTGATTATGGTTATTCAAGGTGTTATCTGGATTAACTTTTCAGTACCCGCATTACAGCAAAAGAACGTATTCTTCCTAAGCTCAATGATTGTATCATCTATCCAGATGGGTGCTAATATTGACTACGCTATTGTTATTTCAGGACGTTTTATGGAGTTAAAGGATAAGATGTCAAAGAAGGATGCCATTATAGAGACATTGAATTTTGCGTTCCCAACTATTATTACATCAGGTACAATGCTTGCACTTGCGGGTATATTTATCGGACAGATGTCGTCGGATGGTGCAGTCTGCGGTATCGGACAGTGCCTTGGACGAGGAACAATCCTTTCAATATTTACGGTTATGTTCGTCCTTCCGCAAATCCTCTTGCTTGGTGAGAAGGTTATTGATAAGACTTCATTTGCAGTATCTATTCCTCTTAAGCTTGAGAGGACGTATGGACTTATGAGGGTGGACGGTGTTGTACAGGGACAGATTAACGGTACTGTAATGGGTGAGTTCCACGGACTTGTAAGAGGTGAGGCAAACATCTTTGTAAATATGGGTAAAATAGAGCAGCAGACGGATGACGGAAGCAACCTTGAAGCCCTTATAGATAAAAATACAGAGGAAGGTATGGAAGAAAACATAGAAGATAATGTTGTTGACGAGGGTGGTGACAATGATGAACAGTAGATTACTAAATAAATTTAAGTCAAGAGCCTTGGCATTTATTTTGGCGTTAGCCCTTGTAGTAGGAATGATTCCTGTGCAAAGTATAAGTGCCGCCACAAAAAATGAAAGCACCTCATCAGAATCTGAAACGGATGAAAATGATGAATACGAGAGAATAGAAATAAAAACAGCGGATGATTTTGCCAAATTTTCCGCAAGCTGTTACATAGATTCATGGTCAGAAGATAAATATGTGGTACTTATGAATGACATTAATCTTTTAGATACTGAATATACACCGGTTGCAGTATTTAATGGCGTGTTTGACGGAGCAAACCATACAATATCCGGGTTTGATTATGTTGGAGACGGATATGTGGTGGGACTTTTCAGATATATAGAAAGTGCTGGCGTTGTAAAAAACCTTACACTTAAGGGAAATGTCGAATCGGAAAATGAACAGGAGTGTATAGGAAGTATATGCGGTGTCAATTATGGAACTATTAAGAACTGCACATTTCAGGGAACTGTAAGTGGACGTGATACCGTAGGTGGAATAGCCGGAATAAACGAAAGCTCAGGACTTATAGGCGGCTGTACCGCAAAGGGGCGTGTCACTGGATATTACTCAACCGGAGGTATTACCGGAATTAATCACGGAACGCTCAATTATTGCACAAACAGGGCTGGAATTAATGATGACAGTGCATGGGTTGAGGAAGATGATGAGATGGGTGGCGTGGAAATAGTTAAAAACCTTGTCTCAAACGATGACAACGAAGTGTACAGCGGTGTTGATACGGGCGGTATCACAGGATATTCCGACGGACTTATATCGAGATGCACCAATTCCGGAACAGTAGGCTATGAGCATACAGGATATAATATAGGTGGTATTGCCGGAAGACAGGCAGGAGTAGTGTCACTCTCTACCAACAATGGTATTGTATACGGACGTAAGGACGTTGGCGGTATTGTTGGTCAAATGGAGCCATATATTGAGATAGATGAGGCGGAATCTCTTAGAAATGCAATTAATAAGCTCCATGACCTTATAGAGAAAACACTGGATGATATGGATGCTTCAAATAGTGTGCTAAAGAGTGACGTTGATACAATGCAGTCATATGCTGACAGTGCTATTGATACAGGAGATATTCTAGCAGACCAGCTTACTGATTTTGTAAATGTAAACATTGAGGAGATAAATTCTGTATCTGACCGTTTGGATCAGATAATGGATATGATTCCGGATGTGCTTGATAATATTTCGGA
>CAYTGS010000001.1:0-38459 GCA_964437435.1 uncultured Roseburia sp. | reverse complement strand
TTATTGAATTTAAGATAGCGAATAAATTTTCCGAGCTAGATAAACGTGCTGATGACGCATTACAACAGATAGAGGATAAAAAATACGTGCAGGAGTTAAACGACGATGGATATGCAACAGTAATAAAATATGGGATTGCGTTTTTCGGGAAAGACTGCCTAATTAAAATGAAAGAATAGCAAGAAATCAAAACATATTTAATAAGTTTTGAAATATTGTTATATCTTGTCACCTTTAAAGACTTGTGCTATTATATTGGAAGTTTAATATTTATTACAAACGAGAGGTATGGAAATGGCAAGGGATTTATACTATGATGTAGTCATTGCCGGTTGCGGAGTGGCAGGACTTTATACAGCACTTTCGCTTCCCCGTGACAATAAGATACTTATGCTGTCAAAGGAGGATTTGGCAAGCTGTGATTCGATGCTTGCACAGGGCGGTATATGTGTTCTTCTCGATGACGATGATTTTGATGCATATTTTGAGGATACAATGCGTGCAGGACACTATGAAAATCGTAAGGAAAGCGTGGAGATAATGATTAATTCAAGCAGGGATATCATTAACCACCTTTTAGAGCTGGGTGTCAGGTTTGAGAGAAACGAGGACGGCTCGCTTGCATATACAAGGGAAGGCGCCCATTCACGTCCAAGGATATGCTTCCATAAGGACATAACAGGTGAGGAGATTACGACAACGCTTTTAAGGCATGTTAGAAAGCTTCAAAATGTTGAAATAATGGAATACACCACCATGACAGATATAATAGAAGAAAACGGTGCCTGTGTCGGTATCACTGCGAGGACTAAGGACGGTGGGGAGCTTAGGATATACGCCCCTGATACAGTCATGGCGACTGGCGGAATAGGTGGACTTTACAAACATTCAACAAATTTTCCGTTGCTGACAGGTGATGCCTGCCGTATTGCAAAGGAGCATGGTGTTGAGTTGGAGCATATGGATTATGTTCAAATCCACCCGACATGCCTTTACAGTGAAAAACCGGGCAGGAGTTTTCTCATATCAGAGTCAGCCCGTGGCGAAGGTGCAATTATCCTTAACCACAAGGGGGAGCGCTTTGTCGATGAGCTTCTTCCAAGGGACGTTGTGACAGAGGCAATCTTAAACGAAATGAAAAAGGAAAATACGACCCACGAATTTATTTCATTTGAAAATGTTCCGGAGGAAATAGTAACAGGTCATTTTCCTAATATATACAAAAAATGTTTAGAAGAAGGCTATGACCTTTTAAAAGAACCGGCACCGATAGTTCCGGCGCAGCATTATTTCATGGGTGGTGTTCATGTTGACAGCAACTCGGAGACTACAATGTCCCACCTCTACGCAGTAGGGGAGACAAGCTGTAACGGGGTACACGGAAAGAACCGCCTTGCAAGCAACAGCTTACTTGAAAGCCTTGTTTTTGCAAAACGTGCCGCTCATAAAATCGCAAATAAAGAGGAGAAAAATCATGAATCCAATTACAATGCAGCTTGTGGCTGACAAATATATTAAAATGGCATTAGAGGAGGACATCAACAGCGAGGATGTATCGACAAACGCCGTTATGCCGGATTACAAAAAGGGACAAGTAGAGCTTTTATGCAAAGAGGACGGAGTTATTGCAGGGCTTAAGATTTTTGAACGTGTATTTACAATGCTTGGAGAGGATACAAAGGTTGATTTCAAGGTCAATGACGGTGACGAGGTTAAGAAAGGACAGCTTCTTGCAATTGTCACGGGAGATGTAAGGGTGCTTTTGTCAGGGGAGCGTACAGCCCTTAATTATCTACAGAGATTAAGTGGAATAGCTACATATACCAGGAACGTCTCAAAACTCCTTGAGGGTACAAAGACAAAGCTCCTTGACACTAGAAAGACAACTCCGGGAATGAGGATTTTTGAGAAATATGCGGTTCGTATCGGTGGCGGTCATAACCACAGATATAATCTGTCAGACGGAGTTTTGTTAAAAGATAACCATATAGACGCAGCAGGTGGTGTAAGGCAGGCGATAGAGGCTGCAAGGGATTACGCACCATTTGTAAGGAAAATCGAGGTTGAGACAGAGAACCTTGACATGGTGCGTGAGGCAGTGGAGGCAGGTGCAGACATCATCATGCTTGACAACATGACACCTGAGGTAATGGCGGAGGCTATACGCATAATTGACGGCAGGGCAGAGACGGAATGTTCAGGAAACATCACAAAGGAAAACATTGCCACAATCACAAGTCTTGGGGTTGACTATGTATCAAGCGGTGCACTTACCCACTCGGCGCCGATATTGGATATAAGCCTTAAACATCTGACTGTTTTAGATTGAAGTTGTAAAATTAAATAAATTGAAAATATGGAAATAAAATAGTATTATATTTATTATGAAAAGTTGTTGTTTTTTTAATTAAGAGGTACTTTATAATGAAAAAAAATACAATCAGATTAACAGTGCTGTTAGCAGTGCTCTTTTTTGTGGCAGGAGTTCCACAGATAAAGACATATGCCACAAAACAGACTGCTTCTGTAAAATCAAATACAGGCTCACACACCAAGAAATCGACCGCCAAAAGAGAGCCAAAGCAATATATTATAGACCAGAGTGGAAATGGAGATTTTATTACTATTCAGGCAGGGGTTGACGCTGCCTTGGACGGTGATACGCTTGTGGTTTATCCGGGTACATATGAGGAGCAGGTTTCGATTATGAGCAAGGAAATAAGCATAGTTGGAATAAGCAGGGACTTATGTATACTCAGAAACGATTCGGCTTCATATAGGCAGGCACCTTTGACGATAGGTGCAGGCAGTGTATCAAACCTTACAATATATGGAATGAATACAGGTGTTAAAGCTCCGGAGCTTACTGCCGAGGAGATAGCGGAGATTAATGCGGGTATTGTGGGCGATAGCTGGGACAGGCAGAAGTATTACAAGGGCTACGCAGTTCATATTGACCAGAATTATTCATACGGCAAAAACATTAGCTTTACAAATTGTCGTATTATATCAGAGAATAATCATTGTGTGGGAATAGGAACAAGGGGCAAAAACACAATTTCATTTGAAAATTGTGATATTATTTCAATGGGTGAAGGAAGTTGCGTATTTCTTCATGACCCTACCACAGTCCCTGTCAGCGGTGATGCCAATTTTATCATGAAAAATTGCTATTTAACAAGTTATCTGTGTCCGTATATCATGACATTACAGTCATTCCTTCCGGAATACAATAATTTGTATCTTACATTTCAAAATGTAAAGACATGTGTGGTTGCGTATGCATATAGTGAAAGTTATCTTGCAACAAATGTAAGTACCAGCTTTGATGTTGAGACGCTTTCACTGCTCCAAAATACGGGGCTTCTTGCGGCAGCGGGATATTCCACAACTGCACCGACCCTTGTTAATTACATGACGGTCAAGGAATCGGCACAGTATATGGATTTGCTTGATAATGCTGTAAAGACCGGAAATACATATAATTTAATGTCAAAGAGACTGAACGAAGGAATTACATATGTAGCTGACCCGGCATCACAGGTACAGACGGTCAAGCACCAGGTATTTGCAATTTATAATTCAGACAATCTTCCCGGAGACGGCTGGTGTGGTCTTGACAGTGCAAAGCTTACGGATGACAGCTATGGAAACACGCTAGTGGAAATGAACCCCATAGTAGCTATCGGAGTTGCGTCAGAGGAAACTGATGACTAACAATATCCAGCAATGCGTCTGACGGGCAGGTCGGAATTGATAAAGTTTTTATTTAAAATTCTATAATATTCATATTTGCTTATACGCAGTTTTTCACCGGTTGTAAGCGTTACAAAATCACGGCTGTAGCAGGAGATAAAGAGTGAATTTACAAGATAAGATTTATGTATTCTGATAAAGTGTGCATTTTTGTGGATTAGCATTGTTTCGATGTCATCAAGCTTTTGATAAAAGGTGTCTCGATAACCGCCTGAAATTATGTGGGTGCGCCGTCCCTCTGAAGCGAAATAAACGATATCGTTGAGTGGAATGTGTATATAGTCAGGGCGTACATAGTACGAAAAGGAGTCATGATTATCAAGAAATGTTTCATATGCCAGAAATGCGTATGTCCATAGATGTCGTCGGTCTAATTTTGGAAGTATGTATATTGGTTCAAGTATATGGTCATTATCACCAGCCTCGTAATCGTTGCTCTTAGTGACAACGGATATGAGGCTGCTGTTTACCCTTTTGGCGGCAATGGCAGCAGCTTTTATAAGCCCGTCCTCGCTTTCCATGTCATAGAAAAGTATATCGGGGCAGTTACAGCTTATGCACCTTAGAAGCTCATAGGCGTTATGGTATATCTTTACAGCAATTTCAATTTCACGTAGCTTGAAGCATTTAACAACTTCCTCACAGATGTATTCAAGTTCCTCATTCAATTCATAACAAAAAGCAAAATTAGTCATAATTTTTCCTCCTTAAAAATCAAAAAGATAACTTTAACATTGTTAAGAATAAGATTAACTCTAAAGTTAAAAAAAACAAATAGGAAATTAGTACTAATTTATTACAAATTGTGTAAATTCGACAAAATTAGTTAAAAGAAATGAAACAATCTGACAGTATTTGAATAAAACAATTGACCAATTTAATGAAAAGTAATAAAATTTTATTGTTAACAGTCAATTAAGTAACAAATAGAAAGTTGGAGGAAGGAATACATGGGACGACTTTTTAAAAATTTAAGTGTAAAGCTAAAAATAATCACACCGGTGGTTGTGCTGACAATTATAATAATTGCTTCTGCAATGATGAATTATCAGGGATTGAAACGGCTGATGGATTCAAGTACGGATATAACAGAGAATTATGCGGAATCCTTATATATGGTGAGCCAGATTGACTCTAATTTTGAAAAATTGAAGGGGCTTGGATATGCCCACATAGTGGCTGACACTGACGAGGAAAGCGAAAAGCTGGAAAGTTCATCAACGGATATATATAATGAGATTAATGAATATATGGAGAAGTTTGCGGCAAGTATAGATACAGGCACACAGGAGGATGTCCTCTATAATGAGTACACGGCTTCATTTAATGAGTTTACAGAGGTATTGAGTACCGTCTTGCAGGAAAGCAGGAGTGGCAATGATGATGAAGCCATAGCCTTGGCAAACGGTGAATTGACACTGTTGAGCGATAATATTGAAGATATCTTGGATGAGTTAAAGAATTATGAGAGGGAGGCAATGGCATCTGCGGTTGATTCTAGCGAGACAGTATATTATTCAGCTTCAAGCTTGGGTATTATAATGCTTCTCATAGGAGTAGTTATAGCAGTATGTACAATTGTCCTGTGCCAAAGAGAGATACTTAAACCTATAAGTACAATAAACTCAAGGCTTAAGGAAATTGTAGATGAGATAAACAATGGTGAGGGAGACCTTACAAAGAGGGTAAGCGTTGACGGAAAGGATGAGCTGGCACAGCTTACAGAAAGCATAAACGTATTTATAGAGACACTCCAAAAAATAATAGGAAAAATTACGGAGAATGCATTCTCCCTTGACTCAATAGTAAATAAGGTTACAAAGAGCGTATCTACTGCAAACGGAAGCTCATGTGACATATCAGCGGCAATGCAGGAGCTTTCAGCTTCAATGGAGGAGGTTTCGGCAACTGCTGCAAACGTAAATCAAAATGCATCAAATGTGGGTACAAATGTGGACGAGATAGCACAGGCTTCTGCAAACCTTGTTAAATATGCTAATGACATGGAGAAACGGGCAAGTGAGCTTGAAAACATGGCAGTGGAAAACAAAAATAATGCAAGCGAGGTTATTAATGGAATAATTGCTTCACTCAAAAAGGCAATGGATGACTCTAAGAGTGTTGACAGGGTTAACGAGCTTACAAATGATATCCTGAGCATATCTTCCCAAACAAACCTCTTGGCATTGAATGCCTCAATAGAGGCTGCAAGGGCAGGTGAGGCAGGAAAGGGATTTGCCGTTGTTGCCGATGAGATAAGGCAGCTTGCCGATTCCAGCCGTGAAACTGCAAGCAATATCCAGAATATAAATAATATGGTTACAGAAGCAGTGAGGGAGCTTGTTAAGAGCTCTGATGAAATTATAAATTATATCAATGACAATATAATTCCTGATTATGATACCTTTGTTGACAGTGGAAAACAGTACAGGGAGGACGCTGTACATGTAAATTCAATAGTGGCTAATTTTGAGACAATGTCATCTAACCTACAGAGGATTATAGCTGAGATAATTGATGCGATAAACGGAATTACAATGTCTATTGACGAAAGTACAAACGCTATAACTACATCTGCCGTTAATACAAATGAGCTTGTGGAGGGAATAACCCAGATAACAGGACAAATGGAAACGAACAGCGATATAGCAGTCCAGTTAAAGGCAGAGGCTGACAGGTTCGTAAATCTTTAATAGGTAGCGATGTAAACTTTAGATGAAACATACAGTCTCCTGATAAAGTCGGGAGACTGATTTAGCTTATTAAATAAATATACACTGTTAGGATATGATAAGATGAATAGGATTTTAATAGTAGAGTCTGATTTTACGCTTTCTGAAAAATTGTACAGGGCATTTAGCAGTATAGAGACAGAGGTTACAAGCTGTGCCACTATGGAGTCCGCAACCGCAATATTGGAGGACCAGATTTATAACGTTGCCATTATTGATACACAGCTAAATGACGGCGATGGATATGACCTGATATATGAAATAGGATTAGGAATATATAAATCAAAGGATGTCAGTATAATTGCAATAATGCCAAATAACAAAAGACCCGATTATATTGAAATATTAGAGAGGGGTATAACGGATTATGTGACAAGACCCTTCAGCACTGCCGTGCTCAAGGCAAAAATATATACAATCTTTACTAGGAAAAAAAAGGCACACGCAGTTTTCTCCGGAATACGTTCGGATGCTAAAAGCATGGAAAATGTCGTAAATGTATGTGACAGGAAAAAGGTTGTAATAGATAACTATGTCTTTGATTTTGAAATGGGAGAGTATAGTGTCGGAGGACGCAAGGTAGTATTGGATGATGTTCAAGAGCATATTTTATATACGCTTATAAATAACAGGGGCATAGTCCTAAAAAAACGTGCGCTTGTTGACAGGCTTAGAGACCAGAGCAGACTGGCGTTTATAGATGATGAGGTTTTGGCTGAGATGGTAAGCGAGCTTGTGAATGAATTATGTGCCGAAAATTATATTAAAACCGTGTATGGAATAGGATATATGTGGATAAAGCTGGATGAGAATAATGTAACTTTCTAAACATGAATATATAGGCGGTATGGGGGTTTGTATGTTAAAAAGGGCATATGATAAAATCAAGAGCTATGACAAGGAAAAGGTTACAAAGATAATATACAATGTATTTCTTATATTCATATTAATTATGACGGTGTGGGTGTGTGTGGGTTCTCCGGTACAGCCGCATTTTAAGGGGTTAAAGAACAATAACGTATGGTTTGGGGATAACTGGTATTATAGTGACGAGGCGGCACAGGACAGGGAAAATGTTCCCATTGTCTCCCATATGGAGCATTATTTAAGACTCCGAACGCAAAATGACCATGTTACGATTACCAAAATAATGGATTATACTCCAAGTGATGATGAGTATATGTGCTTTAGGGCGAGGTCACAGGATGTAACTGTATATGTAAATGGTGATGTATGGTATGAAAGGCATTATCAGGAGGCGTACAGGTCATATACCAGGACAATGTATATGCTGCATCAGTTTTCCGTATACGGTATAAAAGAGGGCGACAGGATTACAATTGACATGACAACTATTGAGGATTTTACTATTCTTCAATATCCTGCAATTGGTGATAGGTATGCCCTTGTAAAGTTTATTATCGAAAAATCCAAAAGCAGCTTGATAGTCTGTCTAATAGCAGTTGTCATGGTGATTTTGAATATAATAACGAGCTATTCACCAATATTTTCAAACAAGGTACATGATGTGGTTTCCTTGAAATGGATGACCTCATTTTTGATAGCCTCGATTGTATATATAAGTATGAATAGCGGTGCAATGGAGATTTTTATTGAGAAAAACTCCGTGGTAAGCTGGCTTAGCAACCTGTCGCTGCTTACGCTTCCTATGCCATTTATACTGTTTACCAGGGACGCTTTTTTCCCAGGACATATGAGGTATAACGTGATTGCTTTGATAAACTTTTTAATGGTTCTTACAAGCATAGGTACGTTTGTGTTTTTGGCATGGAATTTTTCACGCTATTATGTTTTTGTACATATGATAATTGCTGCAGGCATAGTATGCTGTATAATAAGCTTTATACAGGAGAAGACAATGCCGGCAATAGAGGTTATAATTGGATATGGGGCTATTATAGTTACCTCCGTATTAAGTATATTGGCGTATTGGTGGGGGATACTGTATCCTGCGTCCATTGCTTTCGGATATGGGCTAATCATATTCTGTATGTGTATGCTTATATGGATAGTCAGGAGCCGCCACGAGTTTAACCGTATGCGTGAGGAAGCAGACCATGTAATTATGCAGAGGGATAAAAAGGCGGCGGAGGATGCCAGTGAGCAAAAGAGCAGATTTCTGTCACATATGTCCCATGAGATAAGGACTCCGCTAAATGCAATGCTTGGAATGAACGAGCTTATAATGCATGAGACGGATTATGACAAGATAAGAAAATATTCGGCAAATCTACAGAGTGCTGGAAGGACATTGTTGGCACTTATAAATGATGTGCTTGATTTCTCAAAGATTGAAACGGGAAAAATGGATATAATAGAAACGGACTATTCCCTTTCGTCAACGCTGAATGATGTTGTGCTTTTAATTCAAGGACGTGCGAGTGATAGCGGGTTAGAGTTCAGGCTTGATATAGACAGTGGTATTCCAGACGTGCTCAGGGGTGATGAGGTACGTATTAAACAGATTATTATAAATTTGATGACAAATGCAGTAAAATACACAAAAGATGGCTGGATTGAATTAAGCGTGTCATTTAATAAGCCGGAAAATTTCCTTGATGATGATAGGATAGAATTAGTGATAAGGGTGTCTGACAGCGGAATTGGAATTAAAAAAGAAGACATGTCGAAGCTTTTCAAAGAGTTTGAGAGATTAGACCGCAAGAAGACAAACAACATTGAGGGAACGGGCTTGGGTCTTAGCATAACTTCGAGACTCATTACACTTATGAATGGCAAAATCAATGTTGAAAGCGAATATGGAAAGGGCTCAACGTTTGTTGCCGTAATACCGCAGAAGGTAGTGTCGGATGTGCCTATCGGAGATTACAAAAAACGTTTTGAAATACTGTCAAACGAAGAAGCCGAGAAAGACATGGAATCGTTGGAAAACATGAGGTTCCCGGGAAAGAGCATTTACGTTGTAGATGACAACGAGATGAATTTGGATGTAATAGCTTCTATATTGGAAATGCTTGATATACATGTTGAGCGAGCCAATGGCGGGCAGGAGGCAATAGACCACCTAAGCGCCAATGTGTATGATTTGATACTGACAGATGACATGATGCCGGAGGTGGACGGAACAGAACTTATGAGATACCTCAAGGAGCATGAGGAAAACGTAAGCCATAATACACCGATAGTCGTGCTTACAGCCAATGCGGTTGTGGGTGCAAGAGAGGATTATATTAAAAAGGGATTTAATGACTATCTTACCAAGCCGATTGATATAGATGTTTTGCAAAAAATACTAATAAAGTATCTAAAATAGCTTGTTTTTTCGTGAAAAAGACGGATTTTATGTAAATGAGTATTTTTTTGGTAAAAAAACATTGACTTTTAACTCCAAATGGGACACAATACAAATTGTTAGCGTACAGGGAAGTAGGTAATAATACTATTTATATGGAGGGATAAGCAGTGTTGAAAAAGGAAGTTATGGTAAAAGATATTGAGAAAAAGTATGAACATCCATTGGCTGAGATAGTTCAGATAGCAAGCCAGTTTAAAAGTGAAATACTCATAGAGTACGATAAATATCATATCAACGCAAAGAGTATTATGGGAATAATTGCGTTTAATCCATCTGAGGGAATGAATGTGACTATAGAGGCAAATGGCAATGATGAAAGCGAAGCAGTAGAGGCTCTTGAAAAATTTCTTATATGTGGATGATATAAAATGTGAACACAGACTTGAAAAGGTCTGTGTTTTTTTGTTATAATAAAGTGTATTATCTGAAAACATTGGGAGATGATATTAAAATTTGAATAATATATTGAAACCTGCGAGAATTTTAGTCAGACCTGCTTACCGTGAGGAATGGGATGACGCAATGGCGCTTGCATGGAGAACCTTTATGAAATTTGAAGCCTGTGATTATACTAAGGAAGGTGTAGACAGCTTTCAGGAATTTATAACGGACACTGTCCTGCACAGGATGTTTGTCATGGGAGTATACCAGTTGTTTGTGGCAGTCTGCAATAATAACCTTATAGGAATGATTAGTCTTAGGAATGAAACACATATTTCGCTTCTCTTTGTTGAGGAACAGTACCATAGACAGGGAGTTGGGAGATGTCTGATAAATTATGTAAGTACATATGTTAAAAACGAGGAAGGCCACCATGCCATTACGGTAAATGCGGCTCCCTATGCGGTAGGGTTTTATCACCGTATAGGCTTTGTGGATACGGACAGAATGCAATTAAATGACGGCATTTTATATACACCGATGGAATTGAGTATTATCTGATATAAAACAGGGGGAAAGATAATGGCAGTGGAATATATAACAAGCAGGAACATGATAGATTTGATTTATGAGACAATCAGGCTTATGAATAAATCAATGGCTCACCACAGTGCGAGGGTCAGCTACATAATGGGAAAAATGATGGAGACCAGGGGGGTGTATGAAAAGTACGAAATAGCGGATTTTATGACGCTTGCCCTGCTTCATGACATAGGTGCGTACAAGACTGATGACGTGCGTAAGCATCTTACGTTTGACGCCAAAAAACCGGTGCCGCATACAATATACGGATATCTGTTTTTGAAATATCTTTCGCCTTTGGAGGAGCAGTCAAAAATTATACTATATCACCATACCGATTACACAAAGACAAAGGATTTAAACTATCGTTTCAAGTTTGAACTTGAGATGCTAAAGGTAGCTGAAATTATGGATGTATGGTATGGCTCATTTGGTGAAAAGTTTGATTATAAGATGATAAATAATTATGCGGGAACTAAGTTTGACACCAACGCTTGTTCACTTTTGGAAAAGACTGTGCAGGACTGTGATATCTTCACAAAGATTAGGGATAAATCATACAAAAGTGAAATGAGTGAGATGCTTGATTATGTTCTTTTGTCCGATGATGAAAAGGACAAATACATGAAAATGCTTATGTACTGTACGGGTCTTAAAAATGAGCAAATGGTATCGGAGACGGTTGCCACTATATATATAAGCCGTGAACTTGGTAGGAAGCTTAAGCTTAGCGAGGCTGACAAGAACGAGGTTTATTATGCCGCATTATTACATGATATAGGTATGCTTGCATTGCCTGCTGAGCTTATTGGCTCGCCAAGGGAACTCAATGATGAGGAGAAAAACCTCATAAAGACCCATGTGGATATTATGGAAAAGGTGCTTGAAAATAAGATTTCGCCCGAAATAATACAGATAGCCGCCTCGCATCATGAGCGCTTTGATGGAAACGGATATCCAAGGGGACTTAAGGGGAGCGGAATGAATACAAAGGATGCCATACTCCAGATATCAGAGCATGTGGCAAATTCAATGGAGGATAAGCCATACCGTCAGGCTCATACAAAGGAACAGATAATGGAAGACCTGAATATGGGAATTATATCAGGTAAATACGAGGGTATAGTGGCTGACACCTTTGTAAAATATTATGATGACATAGTTGTAAAGGCAAAGGAAAAGGCGGATATGGCTCTTATGACACACCAGAAGCTTTCGAGAAACTATTTGCAGGTATATAAAACACAGTCCTAATATTTAATACTTTATTTGTTGTATTATGTGGAAAAACATATTATACTACTGAATAGTTACTAAAATTTTTATCCGGAGGTAGTTACATATGTTTAAGTTAGACAGTCCGTTTATGAACTTTTTGAATAAGGTTGCAGATATTATGATATTAAATATCCTGTTTATCCTCTTTAGCCTGCCTATAATTACAGCAGGGGCTTCACTGACGGCGGCGTATTACATGGGCTTTAAAATGGTAAAGGATGAGGAAACATATATTTTAAAGGGATTTTGGAAATCATTTAAGCAGAATTTTATCCAGTCAACGATTATATGGCTTATTATACTTGTCGTTGCAGGTGTGCTTGTCTGTGACTATAGGATAATTCTGTATTCAGGTGTTGAGTTTGCACGGTGGATGAAGATTGCGGTTGTTGTGGTTACGATTGTAGTCCTTATGGGAGTGTCATTTGTATTTCCAATGCAGGCACGTTATGCAAACTCGGTCAAAAATACAATAAAAAACGCATTTTTAATGGCATTGTCACACGTTCCGACATCACTTGCGCTCATTATTATATATATAATACCGGTTGTTATTTATTATTTCCTGCCTCAGAGTCTTCCTGCGCTGTTTCTGCTTGCATTCGGACTGATTATTTTTGGGCAGTCTTTCCTTATAATGAAAATTTTCACAAAATATGAGGAAAAAATGGTATTCCCGGAGGATGAGGCAGCAGATGACGGCGAAAAGGACAGCGGAATTTTTGCTGAGAGTGACAGAATGGAAATGGAAGCAAGGGGAAACGGTAAATAGTTTCGTCAAGTTGTACATTAAAATATAAATATGTTGGGCAGGTTGCTCACCGAACTATATGATTTGTCGAATTGTATACGTTTGGTGAGCAATTTGTACATAGGTGCAAAAAAATATTTGGTTAATTAAGGTATAGCTTTTTTATGTAATTTAATTTATACTTAACGTATCTAAATCATGAGTCGGAAGCAAAGCTTTTGGCTAAAGATGTACATAAAAATAAATTTTGGGAGGCTATAGAAAATGGCAAGTTTATCATTGAAGAACGTTTGTAAAGTATATCCAAACGGTTTTGAAGCCGTTAAAGATTTCAATCTTGAAATCGCAGACAAGGAATTCATCATCTTCGTTGGACCTTCTGGATGTGGTAAGTCTACTACACTCCGTATGATTGCAGGTCTTGAGGATATCTCATCAGGTGAGTTAAAGATTGGAGACAGAGTAGTTAACGACGTAGAACCTAAGGATAGAGATATTGCGATGGTATTCCAGAACTACGCTCTTTATCCTCATATGTCAGTTTATGACAATATGGCATTCGGACTTAAGTTAAGAAAAGTTCCAAAGAACGAAATTGACAAGATGGTTAAGGAAGCAGCTAAGATTCTTGACTTAACACAGCTCCTTGACAGAAAGCCAAAGGCTTTGTCAGGTGGTCAGAGACAGCGTGTTGCCATGGGTCGTGCTATCGTTCGTAATCCTAAGGTATTCCTTATGGATGAGCCTCTTTCTAACTTGGATGCTAAGCTCCGTGTACAGATGCGTATTGAGATTGCTAAGTTACATCAGAGACTTGGTACAACAATCATCTACGTTACACATGACCAGACAGAGGCTATGACTCTTGGTACACGTATCGTAGTTATGAAGGATGGTGTTGTTCAGCAGGTTGACACACCTCAGAACTTATATGAGAAGCCACAGAACTTATTCGTTGCAGGATTTATGGGTTCACCTCAGATGAACTTTATCGACGCTACAGTAGATGTTAACGGCGATACAGCAAGCTTAAAGGTAGCAGGACTTTCTATTCCTCTTCCTCCAGCTAAGTCTAAGAAGCTCATTGATGGCGGATATAATGGAAAGGTTGTTACATTTGGTATCAGACCTGAGGATATCTATGATTCACAGATGATGGTAGAAGCTAAGGCTGAGAGCACATTTGAGACAACTATCCGTGTATACGAGTTGCTTGGTGCAGAAGTATTCTTATATGCTGATTTAGCTGAGTTTGCTATCACAGCAAGAGTTGATCCCAGAACAACAGCTAGACCTGGCGATAAGGTTAAGTTTGCTATTGATGTTGAGAAAATTCATGTATTCGATAAGGAAACAGAGAAGGTTATTACAAACTAGTTTTCGTCATAAAAAAACGGATGCCGAATTGGCATCCGTTTTTTAATCCTGTGTAAATAATTGGAGGTTGGTTATGATTTCAAATCAGGTAATTCAGACAAGCTTAGACGAATTAAAGGCAATTACAAGGGTTGACCTTGGTGTTATAGATATGGATGGTATAACTGTTGCTTCCACGTTTGATATGGGTGGCATATCACGTCAGCTTATTGATAATTTTGTCGAGTCACCGGCTGACTCACAGATAGTAGGCGATTATCATATGCTAAAGATACTAGAGGACAAAGAAATATTGTATGTGCTGATATCCAAGGGTCAGAACACGGATGCTTACATGATTGGAAAGATAGCAGTGGCACAGATACATAACCTTGTTATAGCATACAAGGAGCATTTTGACAAAAATAATTTTTTCCAAAATCTTCTGTTGGATAATATGCTTCTCGTGGATATATATAACAGGGCAAAAAAGCTTCACATTGCTTCGGAGAAACCAAGGGTGGTATATTTGATTGAGGCTCAAAATGATAAGGATAACATATCAATGGAGCTTCTTAAAAATATATTCGGAGACCAAGAGGGCGCATATATAACTGCGGTTGAACAGAAAAACATAATCCTCATAAAGGATGTTAGTTCAATGAACGCCTACAGCGAAATAGACCAGACAGCCCAGATTATAGTTGATATGTTAAATTCAGAGGCAATGCTTAGCGCAAAGGTCGCCTATGGTACAATAGTTCCAGAGCTTAAGGAAGTCTCGAAATCGTACAAGGAAGCTAAAATGGCATTGGATGTTGGTAAGATATTTTATATGGAAAAGCCTGTAACGGCATATAACACGCTAGGGATAGGCAGGCTGATTTACCAGCTTCCGGTTAATCTCTGCCGTATATTCATTCAGGAGGTATTTGGTGACAATATTCCTGATGAGCTGGATGATGAGATACTTATGACTGTGCAGAAATTTTTTGATAATAACCTTAATGTATCGGAGACATCAAGACAGCTTTATATACACAGGAATACCCTTGTGTATAGAATAGAAAAGCTTCACCAGTCCACGGGACTTGATGTGAGGAAATTTGATGATGCCCTTACATTTAAAATTGCGCTTATGGTTGTAAACTATATGAGATATATAGATTCGCTTGAATAAGAATATCCCCCATGATGTGGACATACACTTTAATGTATTAAATATTTTGGGGGTATTTTTATGCCATATTATCATATTGATTGTACACATAAAACGAAAACAAATAAAACTAAGACAAACAATGAAAATAATATTGTACAGGCAGTTAGACGAAATGAACAGCCTGTATTTGTAATGGAGAATAAATGGCAGCAGCTTTTGAAGACATATCCGCAGGTGCATATAAGCCTGTTGGCGGAAACAATATTAATTAAGCCAAATGACGTGGTTGTTTTAACGGAAAAATACCACAGTCTGGCAACAAATTCATTTTTGCTCCATTCATATTATAATTACAGGCAGTTGCTTCTTTTCAGGTATAATGAAAATGTAGAATACTATATAGGAGTGCCGGGCACATATTATGAGAGACAGCGCAGAATAGCATCCATGTTTGGATTTGAGGGATTTGAGAATGGCGAGGCGAGAATGAATGTTGACAGTGATTTAAAATTATACGAGGGGTGTTTTGGCTATTATATGAAATATGTGGAGATATAAGTCAAACACCCCTGAGAAATGTGTTGGGTACGGAAATGAGACATAATTTATGGAAATGGCGCAGGGTATTTTCGTCATGTGCATGGAAACCGTGAGATATTACCTGGTCACAGTCTTTGTAAGACTGTAGAAAATATGCTTTTGCATCTTTTATCCACGCTGCAATTTTTATAATGTCATCCTCTGTGTGAAGCTCCTGTACTATTGTGGTGCGAAATTCATAGTTAATTACAGACTGGTTTAAAAGGATAGAGACGGATTTTTTTACGTCTGAAATATCCATACCGATTTCAACTCCACAGGTAATATTGTATTTTTCGGGACAGTTTTTAATATCCATTGCGCAGTAATCAATTAAGCCCGCTTCAATAAGCTCCTTTAACATATATGGGTTTGTGCCGTTTGTGTCTAGTTTTACCATATAACCCATAGCTTTTATTTTCTCGATAAATAAAGGCAGGTCGGAATTTATCGTGGGTTCACCGCCGCTGACACATACTCCGGAAAGGACGTTTTTGCGCTTGCTTAAAAATTCAAGTATTTCCTGTTCGCTGTAGCTGTCTCCACGTTCGTTTGGAAGTACGAGGTCACGGTTGTGACAAAATGGACAGCGGAAATTACAGCCGCCTGTAAATATGGTTGCCGCCACCTTTTCGGGATAATCAAGCAAGGTTGTTTTATTTAAACCTAAAATTTTCAAGCTTAAGCCTCCAAAAAACTGACACTTTGAGGATGCTATCCTTAAAGTGTCAGCCATATGAATAATTATCTGTATAAATCCATTAGATAGTTTATAACTGCATTTTTCATTTCAGCCTGAGCCATATAGCCCTCGCCATATGTCTCTTTTGTAGTGTTTACGTAATCTTCACCATTTTCCTCGATTATCTCGGCTAAAATACTATCCATGTCAATGCTCAAACCGGCATCCTCGAATATTGCCTGATATACCATGGCAGTTTTTGCAGTTTCCTGCGCACGGGTTTTAAGCTCTTTTTCGTATGAAAGCTCATCTGTAATATCCTCGCCCCTTAAGTCCCAGAGATTTTCGTATGCTGTCATGCCGTATGATGAAAACATCTGGTTATAATAAGACATCATATATTCATCATCATATTTTGTGATTGACTTTAATGCATTTACATATTTTTTAGGATACTTCTTGACTGTGGAATTTTCAACCACATAGTTGGTTATATAATCCTCAAGGTGCTCCTCATAGTAATTGTTTTCAACGTATGCCCTGTACTCGTCGGCAGTTGTAACACCGTCAATATCAAGGTTTTCAGCCACAAACTCGTCAGTAAGCTCAGGAGTTACGGTAATGCTGTTTATTGTAACGGCAAATGTGGCATCCTTTCCGGCAACTTCATCATTACTGTAATCGTCGGGGAAAGTAACCTCAACAGTAACCTCGTCCCCAGGGTGATAGCCGATAAGCTGTTCCTCAAAGTCATCAATAAAAGTTCCAGAACCGATTGTCAGGTCATATCCGGAGCCATCACTGCTTCCACCCTCAAATTCCTCATCATCAATAGTTCCAACGTAATCAATATTAACTTCGTCCCCGTCAGAGATTGTGAGGGAGGTATCGGTATCAGGCGCAGCGTATGATTCAAGAGTAGAGCTGATATCTGACTCGACCTCATCATCAGTTGCGGCAACCTCATCAGCAGGAATATCTATGTTTGCATAGTCTGCCAAGGTTAACATTTTTGACATATCAGCATTTTCTATTTTGCCGTCTGTTGTAAGACCTGCACTTAAATCGTAGTCTGATGTTGTGCGGATTGCCATAAGGTATATGCTTTGTCCGGCTTTATAAGCAATAAGCACTACAATTATAGCTGCAATAACAACTGATATTATTTTAACAATACGTTTGTGAAGCTTCTGCTTTGCAACTTCCTTTTTGCGTTCTTCACGTTTTGACTTGCTTTTGCTGATACTGTTAGCAGTATCAACAGGAGCCTTCTTTTTGAATTTTCCCATTTCAGTAAACCTTACCCTTTCGTTATCTATTATCGCATTACACCAATTTACCACAAAACAGCCAAAAAATAAAGAGCTTCATTATAATTCACAAAGATTTCAAACTTATTAGATATTTACTTGTGTTTAATGGAAATTATTGATACAATTATATATATAATTACGAAAGTAGGTGAAATAATGGACGTTCAGGATATTCCAATTCCAGCAATGGCAGCTATTAGGGTAAGCAAAGAGGGAAAGTATGCGTTGTTTGAGACTACAATAATACAGACTACGGACAACAAATATATATATGCAATGCCGGTAAGGGTAGATAACAAGCTTGTTAATTTTGAGGCACAGGGAATGCTTAAGGAAATTAAGATTGAGTTTGCCCCCTTTGAATTTTACGAATGGAGAAACATATCAATTATACGGTTTGTGGAGGACGGAAGAAATTATTTGAGGATTAAGACGACAACTCCGGGAATTAAGGCTATGGCATGGTCGGAAAAGCCAACTACGACGATGAAAAAGACCAGACCTACCATTATTGGAAATACAAATGGTGAAACACAGGAAACTGCAGTGGAGGCGGCTACGCAGTGAGAATAAAAATTTGACTTTACTTTAGCGTGATAATGTGTTACCATAATAAAGCTCAGGGATAATTGGAAAGATTATCGGTATCAGGGCAGTTATGGAGGATGACATTATGAAAAAGAAAATTGCAATGCTTCTCGTTGCGGCTATGACAATGTGTACATTTATAGGAGGATGTGGGGATAAGACCTCTGAAACGTCTGGGACAACAGTGTATGCTGTTGAGGCAGGCTCGGCAGGTGAGGAGGCAGCCCAGGAAAATGGTTTTGAGTACAACTCGGTTGCATCCCAGGCTGATGCACTTATGGAAGTTGCTTCCGGAACATCAGATGCGGCTATCATTGACCTTTTAATGGCTGGAGCCATGATTGGCGAGGGTACAAGCTATCCCAACATGAAATATACGGACGAGCTTACAACTGAGGAATATGGCGTAGGCTGTCGTCAAGGTTCGGATTTGGCTTCATATATAAATCAGGTTTTCTATGAAAGCTACAGTGACGGTACAATGAAGGAAATCGCTACGAAGTATGGCGTTCAAGAGGCTGTTGTTGAGCAGAAGTCATCAGAGTATGCGCCGTCAGATGACAGTGATGTTTCATATATTCAGGGAAAAGGAACGCTGATAGTGGGAATTACTGATTTTGCCCCTATGGATTACAAGGACGGCTCTGATGAATGGATAGGGTTTGATGCAGATATGGCACGTCTTGTAGGTGAAAGCCTTGGAGTTGATGTGAAGTTTGTGGAAATTGACTGGGATAATAAAATAATGGAGCTTAATTCCAAAAACATTGATGTGGTATGGAACGGTATGACGCTTACTAATGAGGTTAAGGAGTCGATGGAGTGTACAAATCCATATTGCAACAACGCCCAGGTTATAGTGGTAAATAAGTAAATTTTTAGGACATCTTACAAAAATGTGAGATGTCTTTTATTTTTGCTATAAAGTTTTATTAACAATAAACCGAAATATATGGTAACTGAGAATGAGGAAGGGATTGTGTATGAATATAACATTGGATAATCAATACGCCACTTCCGCATCAGGCAACAGGGAAGCAATTACAACTACATATAATACAGCCACCCATACAACGGATAAAACCGTTATAGCAATGGGGGGAAGCACATCAGACATCGCTGATAAGGTTATGGATAACGAAGCATATAAAGGTCATGGATTGACCGCAGATGATATTATGCAGCAGGCGGCAAATACGGACGTTGACACCCAAAGAGACTTTATGATAGTGATGTCTCATTGCGTTTCAGGGGAAGATTACGAGAAACTGGCGGAAGACGGTTTCAATCCTGCTGACGTGGATGTGGAAAGCTTAGTTACGATAGTTGACAGGATAAAGGCGACTCTGGCGCAGGCTGGTGTAGATGTGGAGGGCTATACTGACACACTTGATGAGGAAACTTTGGAACAAATAACAGGTGCGGTTACGCAGGCTTTGGAAATAAAAAATATGCCTGATGATATGGTAAAGTACCTGATTGAAAATGCAAAGGCTCCTACAATAGAAAATCTGTACAAGGCTGGTTTTTCGACGGCTGACAATATGGTTCAGGCGAGGGGATATTACAGTGACGGTGGATATTATGCAAAAAAGGCGGATGAGATAGACTGGGACAACCTAAAGGGTTCAATAGACACGGTTATTTCAAAAGCAGGTTTGGAATCCTCTAATGAGGTTTGGGACGGTGCAAAATGGCTTGTGGAATCCGGAATAGAGCTGAATACAGATAACCTGAACAGGCTCATGGAGCTTAGAAGCATGGCATTTCCAATGGATGAAAATGATATATCGGAAGCTTGTATAAAGGCTGTCATGAACGGAAAATCTCCATATGAGGCAAATTTATATGATGAGAAGCTTGTTGATGAGGAAGTATCGGAGATAGCGGATGAGGTTGAAAATATAACTGATGCTGGCATACGTGAGACTATAAATTCAGGAATGGAGATTAACATTAAAAATCTCTATAACAAGTCAATTGAAGCGTCGGACGAAGTTGGAAATGATACGGAGGCTTCCTTAAAGGAGATACAGGCAAGGCGTGAGTTGGAAGAAATAAGGCTGATGATGAGTGAGGAAGCAAACCGCCACCTGATAAAAAGCGGGGTTTCCATTGACACCACTAAACTTTCTGAGCTTGTGGAAATGTTAAAGGACGCTGAACAGCAGATAAAGAACACGCTGTTTAACGGTGCGGATGACGAAGAAAATAACAGGCTTTCATCGTTGTATGAGGAAACCCTCACCAAGACGGGCGAGCTTAAAGAAATGCCCGCAGCTATTTTGGGCATCATAGCACCTGAAATTGGGAAATACAGTCTTGAAAATATTCATCAGGAGGGAACCGCCCTATATGAAAACGGCAATTACAGGTCAGATGAGTATGAAAAGCTTATGACCCAGCCTAGGAGGGATTTGGGAGACTCCATTACAAAGGCGTTTAGGAATGTTGATGATATATTGACCGACATGGGGCTTGAGACGAGTGATACCAACAGGCGTGCAGTCAGGATATTGGGCTATAATTCCATGGATATAACAAAGGAAAATATAGATACCATAAAGCAGGCTGACCAAAAGGTAAATGATGTAATAACAAGAATGACTCCTGCAACGACCCTTAAAATGATAAGGGAGGGCAAAAATCCCCTTGAAATGGATATGGATGAGCTTGATGAATATTTAGGAAGCCGTGATGGTGAAAAGGCTGATGATGCCGTGAAATATTCTCGCTTCCTCCAAAAGTTAGATAGGGAGAATGCCATTACTCAGGATGAGAGGGAGGCGTACATTGGTATTTACAGGCTGTTTAACCAGATAGAAAAGTCGGACGGTGCCGTAATCGGGAGCATAGTTGCAACCGGCGCAGAGATGAATTTCAAGAATATGCTGTCGGCGGTAAGAACGTCCAAAAATAAGGGAATGGATATCTCCATAGATGACGGATTTGGTGCATTAGAGAAGCTTATTACAGGCTCTAAGGCAATAGATGTTCAGATAAATGAGGGCTTTTCGCAAAATGCTGAAAATGGGGCAGATAGTGATGCTAAAGAACAGGAGAAGTATTATGCAGCCCTTTCAGGCAATATTAAGGATGAGCTTTCAGATAAAACGGACGTATCTAAACTTAAAGATGTCGGATTTTCGGGCGATACCACAATAGAGATGTTTAATGACAGTCTTAAGGATATTGAGTCGGATGAAGCTTTTCAAGCAAATGCATTTGAGGAATACAGGGAATCTTTAAATGAGGCGGCACGTGCAGACGACCAGATAATAAAGCTGCTTATTGGCTTTGACCAGCCGGTAAGTCTTGACAACATCAATGCAGCCAAGCTTATGATGAACGATAAAAATTCCTTGTTTGGGAAGCTTGCAGGCAAGGATGATGACAATGACAGCAGTGTTCTTAATGCGTCAGATGAATTTATAGACAATCTGGAAAACGAGGAAAGCGCCCAAAATTCATACAAGGATGTAATAATGGCTGCTCAGGAGAAGCTTGAGGATATGGTTTATTCCCCTGAAAGCACATATATTGATGTAAAAGCGGCAAGAAGTATGTACAAAGCCCTTTCATTGGCAGGAAACCTTTCTGATGAGGAAAATTATCAGGTTCCAATGGATATAAAGGGAGAGATAACAACTGTAAATTTAAAAATCTACCACAACAATACAGACAAGGGAAAGGTTTCGGTCACTCTTGAAAATGAAAAGCTTGGAAAGGTTGCGGCAGAGTTCGACGTAATGGAGGACAGGACTTCGGGAATGATAGTCTATGAAAACAGAGCGTCAAAACCGGATTTAGAGCAGTTAAATAACAATTTAAGAGAGGAATTTGGCGACAGACAGCTAAATATTAGCCTTGTACAGTCCGATTTCGTTGACCTTGAAAGGTTCGGAAATGACAGGGAAAAATCCGGTACGGTAACAACAAATGAATTATATAGGACGGCAAAAGCATTTATGACAGCATTGAAAGGTATTTAACAGGAGGATTAGTAATGAGAATTAATTATAATGTATCATCAATAATTGCAAAGAACGCATTAAACAACAATGACAGCAGGCTTTCAATTTCAACCAAGAAGCTTTCAAGTGGATATAAGATTAACAGCTCAAAGGATGATGCGGCAGGGCTTGCAATAGCTAGAAAAATGGATATGCAGATTAAGAGCCTGCAGAGAGCAAACAGTAATACAAATGACGGACTTTCTGTAGTCAACACGGCAGACGGTGCAATGTCTGAAATGCATAGTATACTACAGCGTATGAATGAACTTTCGGTTCAGGCTGCAAACGGTACGAATTCCGATTCGGACAGGGAGCAGATACAGTTGGAGATAGATGAACTTATTCAGGAGATAGACAGGATTGCTGACACTACGCAGTTTAATGCACAAAATCTATTGGACGGAAGCTTTGCATACAAGGGATATACAAATACTGAAAATGTAAAGGTTATGTCTTATACTGATGATGTGGAAAAGGGAGTTTATGTTCTCGATAACCTTACATATTACAAGTATACTGATGAGAAGATTACCTATGAAGACGGTACAGAGGAGAAAAAGAAATATGACAGATACAGTGCTGAAAGCACCGACTCCGTTAAGAATGCGCTTGTAATGGATGACGAAGTATCATTGAGAGCATATAGCGATATAGAGAATGTGAAAGGATTTCCTTTAGGCTCACAGGTAGAGCTTGATGATGAAAATATTATCATTTCTGATGATAAAGGGTTTGAGCTTAAGATTACCTTAAATGACAGGGATAATGTAGGTGAGGCAGGTTTAAAAACGGATGTAGGTAATACGGAGAGTGTAACTATAGAGACATATCAGGATATTAAGGTAAAGGATGCCAGTGGTAATGAATATACAATCAGCAAGCTTGTTACAGAGAATGCTGTCATAAACGAGGATATACCGGCAGGTACGTCTATTACAGAAATTACAACCTTACCAGCAGGTACAACCTTACAAGCAGGTACAACTGTTACAGACAAAGACATACCAGCAGGTACAACTGTTACAAATATTTACTCCGGGGAGAAGGCTGGTGAGTATGCTACAATAGAAAAGGACTTAGAGGATTTGGGAATAAGCAATATAAGCAATATTAGTGTGAATGGTGATACTATTACTATTGATTATAATGGAGGAGCAGATAGTGTGAGCCTTACAGCCACAAGCGCCCTTTCTGCAAGCCTTATCTCTACAGATGAGATGAATAGAACAAAATACACTGTTGTGGGAAATGAATCAGATGATAGCTGTATTCAGCTTGACCTTACAAAAATGGGGGCAATGGTTGTACAGGTAGGCGCTAACGAGGGGCAGCAGTTAGAGATAGAGATACCGGCACTTAACGCCGTCAATTTAGGTATTGACCATCTTGATTTGACAACTGAGAAATCGGCTACAGAATCAATCAACGTGGTGGCAAAGGCTATAGACCAGCTTTCATCAGTGCGTGCAAGGATTGGTGCATATGCAAACCGTTTAGAGCATACCATATCAAATCTTGATACAACAGAGGAAAATATGACATCCTCATACTCACGTATAATGGATGTTGACGTGGCAGAGGAAATGACGGAGTATACAAGCGTTCAGGTATTGGTTCAGGCTGCAACTTCAGTGCTTGCCCAGGCTAATGAAAGACCTCAGCAGGTATTGCAGTTACTTCAGTAAAGGGCAGTGAGAGGGTATACACATGACAAATGAGATGAAACAGACCTTTACTAGGCGTATTACGAAAGCTAACCGTACACAGCTTGTAGTTGTGGTATATGATATGCTATTGGCATATATTGATGATGCAGAGACCGCAAAAAAGTCCAATGATATGAATGAGTTTGAAAGAAGCTTGGAGCTTGCAAGGGGTTGTCTGGCTGATTTGAGAAAAAATCTTAATTTTGAATATGAGCTTTCAAAGAGCCTTTTCTCAATATATGCGTATGCCGACAGGCAGCTTTCAAAAAATATATACAGCGGATGTACCGACAATCTTAATGAGATATGCGGAATGATTAAAAAGCTTAGGGAAGCATATTATGAGCTTAGCCTTGCTGATACGTCAGAACCGCTAATGGAAAATACCCAGGATGTATATGCGGGATTTACGTATGGAAAGACGGATGTAAATGAGATGCTTGTAAATCCGGATATATCAAGGGGATATAAGATATAAAGTTTCGCAAAAATTTCGTAATGTAATAATTAACACAAAAACAATAGTGAAATTGCATAATATTATAATTTTAAAATCCACTCTAAAATGTCAAAAATAGACAATAAAAAAATAGTTGTCTTAGTTTTGACATTTCGAGTGGATTTTTTTTGAGTAATCTTTATAATGTGTAAATATCAGATACATTATAACCTGTTCGGTAAAAATTCAGCATTAAATAAATTGGAAAGGAAGTGAATAAATATGGGGATTCTCATATGTGTGTTTAGTGTTGCCGTTTTCATGGATTTAAAGAGTTACCGTATACCAAATCTTTGTATCTTAATAGGAATGGCGGCAGGATTAGTGATGACATTCATCAATAGCTCATGGGAGGGCATATGGATTGTAATTGTCACAATGGGGGTAATATTTTTTATATTTTATCCTTTTTACTTATTAGGAGGGCTTGGCGCAGGGGACATAAAACTTTTTATGATGGTTTCATGTTATATGCGGGATAGAAGCCTAGTTCATTATATAATGGTCACAATGCTGATAGCGGCTTTAGTTTCAATAGTAAAAATGGTCATATACAGGCAGAACAGGAAAAGAATTTTATATTTTTTCGGATATATGAGGAAGCTTCTCCTGTTTGGGACAGCGGATGAGTATAAAGTGGATAGGGATGACAAATGCAGTCTAATCAGAATGTCATTGCCCGCATTTGCTAGTCTTGTCCTCAAATGTGCAGGTGTGTACGGCTAAGGTTTGTGTAAGTGAAGGGAGGGGAGAATAAGTATGAAATCAAAGCAGTTTGCAATTTGTGACAGTGATGGGCAGTATTTGAAAATGATACATGCTTATATGCAAAAGAAAAATCCGGCAGATTTTGAGATATTAACCTTTGACAGTGTAGATAAGGCAGTTTCAGCCAGTGAGAATGAAGCATTTGAAATACTGCTTGTGGGTGAAAGGACTTATAACAAAGATGTGAAGAAGATTAATGCCGCAAAGGTTTTCATATTGCAGGAGGACGGACTAAGCGGCATAAATGAGTATTCAGCCATTGCAAAATATCAGTCAATGGAAAAGCTTATAGGTGAGGTTTTAGAGGAATTTGCCCTTGATGACAAATGTGGAAGCATTAACAGGTGTGGCAAAAACAAGACAAGCCTTATATCATTTTACTCACCTGATCATCACAGGGCGCAAAGCCTTGCAGCATTTGGAACAGCCCAGATTTTGGCTGACAGGGGGTATAAGGTGCTGTACCTTAATTTAATGGCTTTTACTGGATTTGAGGAGCTTATGAATATAAGCTATGAATCTGATATCACGGATTTTATGTACTTTGTACTGAACCATTCAGATAAACTGCTATATAAGTTGGACGGCATGAAACGCAGCGTTCACGGAGTAGATTATCTTCCGCCTGTTCTTGATTATGCGGATTTAATACGAATTGACGGAAAGGATTGGGAAAGGGCGATAGATACAATTATCTATGCAGGAGATTATACACATATTGTTATGGATATGTCCGAGACGTGTCATGGATTTTATGGGATTTTGGATAAAAGCGATAAAATATATACGCTTTACGATAATACGGCTAATATAGGTCGTGCGGTTATTTCCCATTACAGGAGGCTTCTTAAGGCAAAGGAATATGAAAGCATTTTATCAAAAACAATAGAATTTTCGCTGCCCTATGATATAGATAGGGGATGTGGGCAGATTGAAAACCTGACGGCGTCGCCTATAGGGTCTTATATGAAAGGTATAGTCTAATGAGCAGATATGAAACATGTAAACGTATTATAGATGAAAGTGTCAGGGAGCGTATTGACCTGTCAAGGGACGTATGTGACAGCGAGATAGAGGAGCTTGTTGATGAGCTCGTGGTGAGTCTTGGACGTAAACACGCCCTTTCGCTTGATGAGAGGACTGAGCTTGGACGTAGTGTTTTTCATTCCATAAGAAAAATGGATGTACTCCAGGAGCTTGTTGATTGTGATGATGTTACGGAGATAATGATAAACGGAACGGACAATATTTTCATTGAGAGGGAAGGCAGGATTTATGAATGGGAAAAGCGGTTCGAGTCCAAGGAAAAGCTTGAGAATGTGATACAACAGATTGTTGCGAAATGCAACAGGGTTGTCAATGAGGCTTCCCCGATAGTTGATGCGAGGCTGGAAAATGGTTCCAGAGTTAATATAGTGTTGGCACCTGTGGCATTAAACGGTCCTATTGTGACAATACGCCGTTTTCCCGACCACCCTATTTCCATGGAGGATTTACTTGAATTTGGCTCTATTACGCAGGAGGCAGTGGAGGAGCTAAAAAAGTGGGTTGTTGCAGGATACAATATATTTATAAGTGGGGGAACAGGCTCTGGTAAGACTACATTCCTAAATGCATTGTCTAATTATATACCCAAATCCGAGCGCATTATTACAATTGAGGATTCGGCAGAGCTGCAACTACAGGATATACCAAACCTTGTAAGGCTGGAGACGAGAAATGCCAATGCGGAGGGAACAAAACCCATATCAATAAGGGATTTGATTAAATCCTCGCTTAGAATGCGTCCGGATAGGATTATAGTTGGCGAGGTAAGGGGCAGTGAGGCAATAGATATGCTTCAGGCATTAAATACGGGTCATGACGGTTCATTGAGTACAGGTCATGCGAATTCCTCAAAGGATATGCTAAGCCGTTTGGAGACAATGGTGCTTATGGGAATGGATTTGCCCCTTGCAGCAGTGCGCAGACAGATAGCGTCGGGAGTTGATATCATAGTTCATTTGGGTAGGCTTAGGGATAAATCCAGACGGGTAATGGAAATAGTGGAAATTATGGGTTTTGAAGACGGAGAGATAACCACTAAACCCCTATATGAATTTAGGGAGGATGGGGAAAAAGACGGAAAGGTGGTTGGGGAGCTTGTAAAGGTGAAGGAGTTGACCCATATTGGAAAGTTAAAGGCTGCGGGGCTTTAATAAATGGAGGTATAAATGAAGGAAAAGATAAAGTCAATAAAAAATAGGAGCAGAAATCCACCTGAGACAGATTATACAAAATACACGTTCACAACAAAGGAGATAATTTACCATTTAGCATTAAAACTGCTGTTTATGGCTATGGTTGCAAGACTTTTCTATGACAGCATTATAGCATGGGTTTTATTGCTTCCGATAGCTATATGGTCATTTAAGCAGACAACAGAAGAATTGTGCAAGAAAAGGAAAAGACGCTTGGAGCTTGAATTTAGGGAAATGATTTTGAGCGTATCATCAAATATGCAGGCAGGCTACAGTGTTGAAAATGCCTTTAATGAAGCATACAAGGAAATAGTTGTACTGTATGGAAAGGATTCAATAATGGCGGTTGAGCTTAGGCTTATGCTGAGGAAGGTAAGCAACAATATCCAGATAGAGGAAGCCCTTATGAATCTTGCAAGGAGAAGCGGAGTACAGGATATAAGGGATTTTGCAGATATATTCCAAATTGCCAAAAGAGGCGGCGGTGATATGAGGGGAATTATATCAGATACGGCTGACATTATAGGGGGAAAGCAGGATGTCAGACGAGAGATAGATACGGTTGTCAGTGAGAAGAAATTTGAGAATACAATTATGAGGTATATACCATTTTTCATAATATTCTATATTTCATTAACCTCAAAAGGATATTTTGAGACAATGTATCACAACATCTTTGGCTGGATAATTATGACCATATCATTTGTGGTATATATTATATCATGCCGTATGTCAGACCGGATATTGGATATTACCCTGTAGCGGATAAGGGAGGTTTTAAATGGGAGAAAAAATTGCAAAATGGTTATATGATAAGCTTCCAGACCAGATTATCCACAATGATAATGTAAGACAAAATATACAGACGCTTAATCCGGCAGGAAATATACCAAAGAGCCAAAAGGAATATGTGTTAAAAAAGCTATCGCTCTGTATGTGTGTCCTGATTGCGGGTGTATTAGTGTCAGTATTAATGTGGATAAAAAATGCAAATGACACGAATATTGTGGACAATACTTTAATGAGAAACGATTATGGAAATGGCTCAAAGACAGTCTCCGTCGTGGCAACTAGTGAGGGTGTTGATTATGATATCAATGTTGAACTAGGAGCAAGGGAGTACAGTGAAGAAGAACTGTCAGAGTTATCCGAAGAAGCAGTAACCGTGCTTGAAACCGCTATACTTGGGCAGAATGAAAGTTTCGACAGGATAGAATATGATATGAGGTTTGTAAAAAGTATTGAAGGATATCCGTTTACAGTGGAGTATGATACAGATGAGGAGTACATAGATTATCAAGGTAAACTTGTCAAGGATGTACTTAATGAACCTAAGATGGTGGAAATTACGGCTGCGTTGAAATGTGGGTTATTTACGATTGAGCACGTATTTAACGTAAGAGTATTTACCAAGGCAATACAGCCCGGGATAAGGGAGCTATTGCAGAAGCAACTGAATAAAAATGAAAGCGATAACAGGAAATCCCTGGAGTTTAAGCTTCCTGATACAATCGGGGAAATAAAATTAGACTGGAGCTATAAGAGAAGTTATACGGGACTGCTGTTTTTGGCGGCAACCCCCATACTTATGATTGTAATTTATTTCAGTAAGGACAGGGATTTGAGCAGGAAAGTTGAGGACAGGGAGGAACAAATGCTTGGCGACTATCCAGAGATAGTAAGCTCGCTGGCACTTTTAATAGGTGCGGGTATGACAGTGCCGAATGCGTGGAACAAGATTGCACGGGATTATAAGACCAGAAAAGAGGAAACCGGAATATCGAGGTATGCGTATGAGGAAATGCTGTTTACTATATATGAAATGGATAGCGGAATTATGCATACGGCTGCATATGAGAGATTTGGAAGACGTTGCCGTATACCCTGTTACAATAAGCTTTCCACAATGCTATCGCAAAATATAAGAAAAGGGGCAGCTAATCTTCCATTGCTTTTAAAGAATGAGGCAAAGGAGGCCTTTGAGGAAAGAAAGCATATGGCGAGAAAACAGGGTGAAAAGGCAGGAACAAAGCTGCTTGTGCCTATGATGCTGCTTTTGGGTATTACAATGGTGATAATAATGGTACCTGCAATCAATATTTATTTTTAGGAGGAATTACAATGAGAAATTTAAGAAGCTTTATCAAAGACGAAGATGGAATGGGAACTGTGGAAATAGTGCTTATCATAGTAGTACTTATCGCACTTGTGGCTGCCTTTAAGTCAAGCATTTCAAGTGTTGTGAAATCAATCCTTGACAAAATCACACAAAATGCAAATGGAATTTAATAATTATGAAGGCAGTTAGTGGAAATGAGAATGCTTATCTGACTGTTTATCTGTCCCTTATATTTGGCATAGTCCTATCGCTGTTGTTAGTCCTTATCGAGGGTGCGGCGATAGGCGCCGTAAGGGCGCAGGCTGAGATTGTGGCTGATTTGGGATTGGATTCCGTGTTTGCAGAGTATAACAGGGAGATATTAAACCAATATGAACTGTTTTTTGTGGATTCATCATATGGAACTTCAAACGGCGGTGTGGGAAAAGTTGAAGCCCGTCTGTCTGAATATATGGGATATAACATTAATCCTGCAAATGACAAAATTGTTCTAGGTGAAAATATGCTTTTAACGCTTAGAAATCCGTACCTGCAAATAAATAAGGTATCATATGCCACTGACGAGGAGTGCGCAGTATGGAAATCGCAGGCGGTAAACTATATGAAAGCCGTATATGGCGGTGATTTAGTGTCAACTGTAAAAAGCCATATAGACGCCGTAAATGAGAACGGTCTGACTGACAAGGACGTGGTTGAGGAGATAAGCCGAAAAAAGGAAGAATTTGAGAGGTCATTTTCTGACGAGGAAATAGAGGAATACGGGGAGGAAAGCGAGTCAGAATATTCATATTCAAATGTTTCGGGAGTGTTTGACAAAATTGTAGGTGAAGGGATTTTAACACTTGTAATGCCGGCAGGTGGCTCTATTTCAGGAGCGGTTGCCGATAATGGACCATACTTTTCAAACCGTGGGGCTGTAAATAAGGGAAACGGACTTCATGAAGGTGCGGACAGGGCGGATGGTATTACGGATGAACTGATTTATGGCGAATATCTTATGACAATGTGCGGAACATATACTGATACAAAGGATGAGGGACTTTTGAAATACCAGATAGAGTATATTCTATATGGTGAAAACAGCGATGTTGGCAATTTAAGGAAATGTGCGGAAAGACTGTTTGCAGTGAGGGCGGCTTCAAATGTAACTTCAATATTCAATGATGGAATAAGGAAAAATGAAGTAAAAGTTGTTGCAACAGCTATATGTACGCTTATAGGACAGCCCCAGCTTGGTGAACTGCTTACGGATATCATATTGGGCATATGGGGGATTGCGGAGGCGGCAAGCGACGTAAACATATTGCTTGGCGGTGGAAAAGTTCCGATTATGAAATCCCATGGTGATTGGAATGTCAGCCTTAAGGGATTGCTTGGTATGAATATATTTGGGGGGAATAAAAGCTCTAACGGACTTTCGTATAATGATTATCTCAGGGTATTTTTGGGTATTATGGATAAAACCAAAAAGGTACAAAGAAGCCTTGATATTGTTGAAATGGATATCAGAAAGACGGGAGGGAATGAAAATTTCAGGATTGACAGATGTATTGACTATATAAATGTCAGCTTTGGCTTTGAGGATTCAAACGGTCATGATTTCGTATTTAGCAGAAATAAGTGCTATGAGTAACGGATGGAGGGTATTCTTTTGATGGGGGAGATAATAAACATATATAAAATTTTAAAAAAGAAAGGAGAAGATTTGCTCTCTGTACTGTCTTTCCCATGCAAAAGAGTACCCTCTGACCTTGAGGGGAGCATGACGGTTGAAGCTTGTTTTGTACTGCCATTTTTCCTGTTTGCCTTTTTAAATATAATGTCGATTATTGATATTTATAAAATACAGGGAGATATGAACTGTGCAATACATGATACAGAGAAACAAATGGCGATGTATGCATATGAGTACAGTCAGATAGGCGGTTCAAAAGCGATTACATATCTGTATGCGGCAAATAAGGTTAAATCAAAAATGGGAGATAATTATCCCTCTAATGTAAGCTGGATAAGGTCATCAGTTATGAATGGTGATGACTGTATAGATTTAATAGCAGAATATACAATCAGCCCACCGATAAGCCTTATGGGATATGGAAAGTGCAGAATGTATAACAGGCTGAGAACACGTGCATGGACTGGCTATGATAATGCCGGATTGGGGAGTAACGCAACAGAGGAGGATATTGTATATATTACGGAAACTGGACAAGTATATCATAGGTCACGTGCGTGTACATATTTAAAACTTTCAATTACGACGGTTAGCAAGTCAAGCTTGGAAACAGAGAGAAGTGTGAATGGAAGTAAATATCACGGCTGTGAGGAATGTTCAAAAGCCAATACCAATACAGTGTATATTACAAATTATGGAAACAGATATCATACTACTTTGGGGTGTAGCAAGTTGAAAAGAACGGTTCATGCAGTTACATTGTCTGAGGCTGGAGGAAGGGGAGCATGTTCAAAATGTGGAGGATTGAAATGATACATGGAATATTAATGATAATAATAGGTATTATGCTGTTCATCGCTGGAATTATGGATATAAGGAGCATGAAAATAAGCAGAAAATATATATTAGTTCTTATTATGGTATGTATTATATCTGCTTTGACAAGAGAAAGAATTGATATATTTGGGGTAGTTGGAGGTATTTTAATCGGTTTATGTATAATGGGTATATCAATGATTAGTGATGGGCATATAGGACGGGGTGACGGTTTGGTAATTGGGGCTTTAGGTATAGCGCTTGGATTTAGGGGGTGCCTTATTGCAGTATGTATTGCCTCATTAATAATGTGTATTGTGTCGGTAGTGATACTAATATTAAAAAGAGGAAATAAAAATACAAAGCTTCCATACGTCCCTGCGCTTTTTGTCGGGTATTTAGCATATATGTCAATAGTGTCTGCTTAGATTGCGGTATGGGGTGAAGATATTATGGATAGGAAAAAATATGAGGACGGATATTTTTCATTGGAGGCGGCTTTGATTTTCCCTATGGTTCTCCTCTTTGTAACTATGATGATTTTCCTGGCATTTTACAGTTACGACAGGAGCATTATGGGGCATAGTGCATATGAGGCGGCAATGAGGGGGACTAGTAACCATTTTAAAAGTGCGAATGAGGCACAAGCCGAGGCAAAAAAAGCGGCAGCAGAATTAATATACGAAAAACTGTTGGCAATGGGTAATTTTACATATGGGGTGTCTGTGGATTCGGGCAGTGTGAGCGTTAATTATAAATGTAATGTAAATATGCCATTTAGGTCGTGGATAAGGGAGTATGTAAACGGTTTTTCGGATGACGCAATGAACCTTGATATAACAAGGAGTGCAACAAGGTGTAATCAGACAAAATTTATAAGGGACTGTAGAGTGGTAAATAAATTCATCAAAAAGATGAAGCAATAGAGGGGGTTGGGATATGAATAACAGGATGCCGGACATTAGTTATGAGAGAAGTATGAATCATAACTATATGATTTTAAGCAAATGTGAATTTTTTGGAAAAGACGGGGATAAAATCAATGATTTTAGGACAAGAATGTTATTAGAAAACAATATTCCCGGACTTTTGCCGGTGACGCACAGGCTGGTAAACGGTGAGAGCAGGTATTATTATGAGATTAACTCGCTTCAGTCATTTGACAGATTATATGACAAAAACGAGATAGGGTATGATGAGCTGAAAAAGATTTTAATTGGCTGTGTAAATATCTTTGAAAGGTTGGAGGAATATCTGCTAGACGGAACACAAATAATTATCCAGCCTGAGATGATATATATAAATGTTGACAAAATGGAGCCATATTTTGTATGTTATCCCGATTATGAGGGTGATGTGAGAATTTCGTTTATGGAGTTTGTGGACGGGCTGCTCACAAAGGTAAACCACACTGACGAGCAGGCGGTAATGCTGGGGTATCAGGTTTACCGTTATACGAGGACGCCTAATTATGTAATAAGTGAAATTTTAAATATTGTGGGAAATATCTCTACCAGAAATGAAAAAGCTGATGAGCTGAATGATGAAGACATAAGGTGTGATATGGAAAAAACATATGAAAGCCAACCGATATACAGATATGAAAATGAGGAGAGTGAAGCTGACAGCGATTATACGGAAGAAGCTAAAAGCAAAAAAAGAAAATCAGGACATATAAAGGATTTGGTAGGAGCTGTTTTTTGTGTATTTTTATCTCTTGTAATTGGTGCTTTGATAGTAGGAATAAGGGTTTATAACATAATTGAAATTGACGGGGACAGTGAGCTTTATCTGTTTGCTGCAATGGCAATGGCATTTGTATCGGCTGTGCTTTTTGCTATATGCTATATAAAGAAAAGAAAGCAGGAAAAGGAGATTAGCAAGCTGAATGAGGGTGAAGATGAGACAGATACCAATATTGAAATAGATACACCTGTCATCTCTTACAGACAGGAACACTTCAACTATAAATATGAGCCTCCAAAGAAAATCGAGACATGCGCAGAAACGGTATGCTTGGGAGATGAGACGGTTGAGGAACGTATGCTTATGGGCAGGATAAATGGCAGGGATATAAATATATCGCTGAATAAATTACCAATGACAGTAGGGAAGCAGCCAAGCGTATCGGATTTTGTAATAAATGATACGGCTGTAAGTAAAATGCATGCCCGATTTGAGGAGCGTGAGGGAAGGGTATATATATGTGATTTGAATTCTACAAACGGAACAGTGAGAAACGGAGTACAGCTTGACATTAACAAGCCCGTTGCACTTGAACCGGGTGATAAAATTAGATTTGGAAGAAGCTGTTTTACATATTGTTGACGAGTTTTAAATTGTGTAGTATGGTTAATACATAAGGCTTATTAATAAAAGTTGGTATTAATATGAGTGAGTGAACAATATGAAAATATGCTTACCTGAAAAGGTTAATTATATAATATCCCAGTTGGAGAATGCAGGGTATGAGGCATATGCTGTGGGAGGCTGCGTCAGGGATTTGGTGCTTGGAAGAAAACCTGATGATTGGGATGTGACGACATCTGCCACCCCTATGCAGGTTAAGGAGATATTCCGTCAAACAATAGATACAGGAATACAGCATGGAACAGTAACTGTAATGATAGCCCACGAGGGATTTGAGGTGACAACCTACAGGATTGATGGCGAATATAAAGACAGCCGACATCCGAATGAGGTCATATTTACATCTAATCTGGTGGAGGATTTAAAACGCCGTGATTTTACAATAAATGCAATGGCATATAATGACAGAAGCGGTATAGTGGATGTGTTTGGTGGAATAGATGACCTTGAACATAAGATTATACGGTGCGTGGGTGAGGCACAGGAGAGGTTTGGCGAGGATGCGCTTAGAATGCTTAGGGCGGTAAGATTTTCGGCACAGCTTGGTTTTGTGATTGAGGACTCTACAAAGGCTGCAATATTAAAGCTGGCCCCCACAATCAAAAATATAAGTGCGGAGCGAATACAGACTGAAATTGTAAAGATTTTGGTCTCGGAAAATCCCGATTATATGAGGGATGTATATAGGCTTGGAATTTCTAAAATAATAATGCCAGAGCTCGACCTGGCATTTGAAACGCCGCAGAACAATCCACACCATATGTATAGTGTGGGAGAGCATTTAATGCATTGCCTTATGAATGTGCGCAATGATAAGTCACTGAGGATAGCGGCTTTGTTGCATGATATAGGGAAGCCCTCCACAAAGACCACTGACGGCGAAGGCATAGACCATTTTCATGGTCATGCGGAGGTGGGTGAGCAGATGGCGGGCAAAATATTAAAGCGTCTGAAATTCGATAATGATACCATAACAAAAGCCAAGGCATATATAAGGTATCATGATTTTGATATTAATCCCAACGAAAAAACCGTGAGACGTGCAATAAATAAAATAGGTGAGTCTTATTTTGGACAGGTGCTTGAGATAAAGAAAGCGGATATTCTCTCACAGAGTTTGTATATGAGGGATGAAAAGATTGAAAGGTTAAGCCATGTCGAAAAAATATATAATGATATCATGTTAAAGGAGCAGTGTGTATCTTTAAGGACGTTAAAGGTTACAGGAAATGACTTAATGGATATTGGCGTCCCAAAGGGGCGGGCAATAGGAGAAATGCTAAATGCCCTTTTGGAGGATGTTTTGGAAAATCCGGAGGATAACAGCCGTGACATTCTCATACAAAAAGCCATTAATATGATGGAATAAACCAAGTCCCTTTCACATAGTTATGTAATAACTATTATGTGAAAGGGGTTTTTTTGTGAATGATAAGGCAGTAAATTTATTAGATAAGTATGATTTGAACGTAAACCGTGTATCTAAGGGACGTGGAACCTTGATATGCGATACGGATAAGGGTATGTATGTTCTGAAGGAATATAAGGGGAGGAGCGAAAAGCTACAGTTATTGGACAGACTGCAAAGCAGACTGTCGGATAACATAAGAACTGATACTATCGTTAGAACAAATGAGGATGAGCTGTACGTAAAGGATGTGGATAACGTCTCATACATACTTACAAGACAGCTTGATGGAAAGGAATGCAGCTATAAAAGTCATGATGACATATTAAAGGCGTGCAGTGCGATGGCAAGGGTTCATCTGAAATTTATGTCGCCAATAGCCTATGATGATGAGGCATTGCAAGAATATGAAATGCCGGTTTTCTTTTATGCAGATGAAATGGAGAAGCACACAACTGAGTGCAGACATGTAAAAAATTATCTAAAAAAACGTCCTCAGAAAACAGATTTTGAAAGAGCGCTGTTAAGGGAATATGACTATTTTCTGGAAAAAGCAATGGACGTGACCAAAAGGGCAAAAGAGGAATCAAAAGCGGAATATGAGGCATATGTTAGAAGTAACAGCCTTTATTGCCATGGTGATTTCCAGTACCATAATGTTATTTTCGGTAAGGATGAAACAGGCTCGTATACAGGAATTATAAATATGGAGCATTTGTCACATGATGCCGGAGTGAGGGATTTTTATCTTTTTTTCAGAAAGATATCACAAAAATATGACTGGTCATTAAATATGGCGGAAAGTATGATTGACGCATATCAGAGCAAGCGCACATTCCCGCCGATTGAATTGAGGAGCCTTAAGCTAAGGCTTGAATATCCGGAGAAATTTTGGAAGATTATCAATTTCTATTTTAATTCAAGGAAATCATGGATGCCGGACAGGAACAACGAAAAGCTTGATAATTTAATTCGTCAGGAGAAGAACAAGGAGAGACTTATAAGACAGTTGTTTTAGAGGATTTACACTAACAAAACACCATAAAGGTATGAAGCGTTATTTCAACCTTTTATGGTGTTATTTTGTTTCAAAAAGTGTACTTTTTGGAATTCATTACATTACATAACTACTATAACATATTTGATTAAAAAATGAAACAATAAAATGAAATAATTTCAAAAATCACGAAAAATGTCAAAATTTTTAAATATTGCATATTGGATTTTTCAATATTTATTTGTGTTTTTTATCGTCCCAAAAAGTACACTTTTTGGAATGTTCCCAATAAATATGTAATCCGAGGTAGATATGTTAAAAATAGTCCGCCAGTATAACAAAAAACCTATCCCTAAAGCCGATATGGATAAACTTTTAGAGATAGCCAAGGATTATGGCACCGTAAAAAATTATGTGTACCAACGTTATGGCGGAATAGGCGGATTATCAAAGATATATCCAGGATATACAGTCCAAAATGAAATGACACAAAGTGGGCTTAGGGAGCAGCTTAATATGCCGTCGGTATATTTCTACCTTGCTATATTTGATGCATTGGGAGATATTAAAACCCAGTGGAGTAAAACAAGGAATAATATTTTAGAAGCAGTAAAAAAACATGAAGCCCTAAGCGATAATGACAAGCATTACATTAGGCTGGTATTGAAATCAGACAAAGTATGGGACAGTGTGTTAAACCATAAGGAGCTGCAAACAGACAGCAAAGTAAATGATGAATACGAACAGTTGGCAAAGAAAACAGACGCCCATAAGCTACACCAGTATTTAAGACGGCAGACAAGGAAACACTTAAAGAAACTGCACACTGAAAAAAATGATATGTTCACTATAGGAGAACGGGCGTACAGGTATGCTGATGACGGTATATACATCTCAATAAAACAGAAACGTCAGAGGGTATACATCCCACTCACTGACAGAAACCGATACAAACGCCAACTAAAGATAATGCTTTACCCTGATGAGAGCAGGCTTGAAATCATGGTTCCGGTTGATGTTAAGACAAAAACACATGATGACTATACAAACAAAATAGGAATAAGCCTTGGTGTTCACACACTCCTTACAACCTCTGACGGACAAAGCTATGGTGGCGATTATGGAATTATGCTATCCGATAAGGCGGATTGGATAAGACGGCAACAAGAAAAATACAAGCAACAGCGAACAATTGACACAAACCCCATAGGTAGGAAGAAATATCAAAACCGGAAAAATAAAATGGATGCAACAATCCACTCATACATAAACATGCAGTTGAACATGTTTATCCAAAACGAAAAGCCGGCAGTAATATATATGCCGAAGCTGCCGCCTAATTCATATG